>JAADEI010000126.1 GCA_013153515.1 Chlorobiota bacterium
AAAGATGGGTCCAGATAGCGACCCTTGTTTTCTGGTTCTTTTTCAACGACGTCCGTGGGTTTGTATTTCTGAGCCCATTTATCGTTTCGTTCCGCTATGACCAACCACGATACCTCTATGTTCGGAACCGAACTCTTAATAACGAATTTTCCTGAATTATCAACTTTTTCCGCCACCCATACCTGAGCAGGTGATCCAATCGGCGTTAAGATATATCTCACATTTTTGTTTATCGCATTGAAATAGTCGGGCAATTGAACCACTGCTGTGCCCCTATTGTCAACCCGAACGGTTCCGGAATACATATTTAGAACTTGGTTGCTCTCCACTGAATAATGCAATAGATATTTATTTTCAGGGTCAAGGGGATGGTCAATAAAGAATGACTTGGCTCCCGTTGCCGTCAAACTACCCGAGATATACACATTTCCAAGGAATCTGCCTGCCCAATTGGTATTGGCACCATTAAGTGCCCTGCCATATAACCCTGTCCACCCACCATATCCATAAACACCAACTCCATTGCCCAAACCAGAAGAAATGATTTCTCCGTAGATGGCTTTGCATCCCGACGTGCACGTTCCACCATCCTGCCTTGCGAAAATAGTTGCTGTGTTCGTCTTATTCGCACTATTAGTAATGAACAAAGTGTGAAGAGCTTGGTCAGTTTGAGCTCTGAGTGCATAAGCAGTATCAACAGAATTGTAAGAAGTGATTAGCAATCCGGGACCGGTGCCATAATGGTCTATCTCCAAAGCCGGGATAGGATTAATGGTTGAAGTCCTTGGGGTAGTGCCTTCCAAACGAACATAAATTCCTCCGTGGTTTGCTGTTCCAGTGGCATACACATTAAAAACCCATTTGTCATCATCAGTAAAAGCAATCAAATCATTGGTAGTATTAATGGCATTAAAAGAGCCGCCGGTGCCAACCATCCAGAACCCATCCCCACGAACATCTATCAATCCCTGTGGGGTAGTTATGTTTACGCCAATACGTTGACCTGTGGTAAAATGAACAAAATTGTTAATATGTGTACCACTTATGTTGTCATTATTTAGATACAGGTCTGCCCCTATTGTTTGAATCTCATTAAGGTCTATATGCATACCTACCGTACTTGCTACATTAAGCACTTGCAACGCCCCTGAACCAATTGTTGTCGTAACATCACTGTTTGAATTAATCCTAACGTCTCCTGCAACATGCAATTTCTCTAAAGGCGTTGGAACGCTAATGCCCACATTCTGAGCATAAAGTCCTATATATGCAATCTCAAAAATAATTCCCCAACTTAAAGCTCTTAGTGCCCCCATCATCCTAACAGGATTTGTAAAATTCAATTGCCCTTGCTTGTAAAGATACACAAAAAAATGATAACACAAAAACGTTTTAACATTTGCATGTATCTAATCCCCCAATAACTCTCTGTATTACAATCAATGAAGCATAATTAGCACTATCATGAACCATCAACGAACAAAGCCCTGCATTTACATTCCCAATTGTTGCGTGAAGATAGCACTCACCCTTGGGTAATGCGACTGTTTCAAAAGATACATGTCCATTATAATCTCATATGTTGCAAAATATCCCAACTTAGCAGTTTAAGGAAAAATACCATGCATGTAAACCAGAGATAAAATCTAAACCGTCTGCAGCATATTTTTTCTCAACAAGATCAAATGCTTATAGATGCCATAGGTAAGGCATGTCTGTAACTTAGTATTATCCCAACTATATTTCAATGCATTATAATCTACTCACTCACCTTTACGTCGTCGCAATATATTATATAACTCTTTTAATTTAGTGAACAGGCTTGATGCAATGCCAGTCCTTTTCTCAGGCTTCAATTCAGAGTTTGGTGCCAATTCTTCAATTTGCTGTCTTGTGTCCGAAGAGAGTTTATCTTTGGAAGGGGCATAAATTTGCACGATAATTAATTGATCGCCTTTCCCATATCCTTCCACAGATGGCAGTCCTTTATTTTTAAGCCTGAGTATTTCTCCGCTTGATGTTCCCGGTGGGATTTTAACTCTTGCTTTTCCAGTTAATGTGGGCACTTCAACAGTGGTTCCCAAAACTGCTTCTGGATAGCTAAGCCATAGTTCCATTATAACATTGTTACCATCACGAATAAAAATTGGATGTGGTTCTTCCACTATTTCAACAATAAGGTTTCCGGGAGGTCCCCCTCTCACCCCAGCGTGCCCCTTACCCCTAATTTCTATTGCTGTTCCTTCCCTTGCACCGGGCGGAATTTCAATAGTAACAACCTCTTCTCCTTTGACGCGACCCTCTCCACCACATGCCGAACACGGCTCTACTATCTTTCCTGTTCCTCCGCAAGTAGGGCACGTGGTAGTGGTTTGTAATACGCCAAAAACAGTATGTTTAACTCGTCTGACATAACCAGTCCCCTTACAAGTTGGGCAAGTTTGTTGCGTGGTCCCCGGTTTTAATCCTGTTCCATGGCACACAGAACACGGAACATATTTCTTGATTTTTACCTTCTTAGTTGTTCCCTTAGCAATGTCTTCCAGAGAAACAGAGACCCGTATTCGTATATCTTCCCCCCTTCTGGAACGCCATCGTTGTTTGCGTCGCCTAGTAGTGGTCCCCCCAAAAAAGACGTCAAAAGGATCACCAAAATCTGATCCACCGAAAATATCAGAAAAATGCCTAATTATCTCTTCAATATCCATGTGCTGGGTTGTGGTTTGCCCTGACACGCCGGCATGTCCATATCTGTCATAGCGAGCCCGTTTCTCAGGGTCTGAGAGGACTTCGTATGCCTCCGTTATTTCCTTGAATTTCTCCTCTGCCTCTTTATCATCAGGGTTTCTGTCGGGATGGTATTTCATTGCCAGTTTGCGGTATGCCCGTTTTATCTCATCCTGAGAGGCATCTCGTGAAACACCCAGTATTTCGTAATAGTCTTTTTTAGCCATAGCCTCAAAGTTTATTTTAAGTGGTTAGTAGAGATAGAGTAGCATTAAGCCTTATCATTGTTGTTGTTTACATTTCCTTCTGTTTTATTGTTTTCTGTTTCTTTCCCACCTTTCTCCTCTTCTTGTTTCTTGACTGCCACCACAACCCGGGAATGCCTAAGCACTTCATCACCGATCATGTATCCTTTTTGGATTTCGTCAATGACTTTCATGTGGTCTTCGTCTTTGTCTGTTTCAATTTTCATCAATGCCTCGTGCAATTCAGGATTGAACTGTTGTCCCTTGCTTTCAATGGGCTTAATGTCTTTTGATTCCAACATTTGCTTGAATTTTCTGTATATAAGCATTATTCCTTCTTTAATAGCATCTATATCCTTAGCCGATCCAACTTGTTCTATTGCCCTTTCCACATCATCAAGGATATGCAAAAGGCTTAATGCCATATCTTTTATTCCAGATCGGTAGAAACTTTGCTTATCTCTCAATATCTTTTTTCGCATATTTTCTATTTCTGCCAGAGCCATTAGATATTTGTTTTTGAGTTCCTGCAATTCCTTCTCCTTCTCTTCCAATTTCTTCTTTAATTCTTCCATTATTTTTTCTTTTTCTGATTCTGAGTTCTCTTGTTGAATCTGGATGTTTTTCTTTGAACCATCTTTGCTTTGCTCATTGTTTGCAGGGCTATCATCAGACAAGTCCTCCTTCTGGGGATTATTTTGTGATAGATTCTTTTCCCTCTCCTTATCCTTTTTGCTCATAGCCACACTGTTTTCCCTAACATAGGGAATAACAAAATTGTTGCCAACACTATGCTTGATGACAGTTTGTCATAAAAGGGGGAAATAGTTTGTATCTTCACTGTCATGATTGAAGCCGGGCTGTCTTTGGGATGCAACATTGGGGATTGCATATCAACGTTCAAATACGTCATTGCTTCCTTGCAATATAGTGGGTCTATAAGCGGGATTTCCTCCCTTTATTTAACCGAGCCATGGGGCGTTCCAGATCAACCACAATACTACAATTGTGTTGTTGTTTTAAAACCCGTAATGCCACTTTTCCCGTTCTTCGTTTTCATTAGAGAATTAGAGAGACGTTTGGGCAGAAAGAGAAAAGGGGATTATCGTCCCAGACCCATTGATATAGACATTCTTTTCTTCGGCAACACGGTTATGAACAACGAACTCCTAACTATTCCACATGCCCGAATGCATCAGAGACGGTTTGTCCTTGAGCCACTTGCCGAAGTGAATCCCGATTGGATACATCCTGTTCTGAAACAAAGTGTCCGGGACATTCTCTTTTCCCTTAATGATCCGGGACAGGTCTCTAAGTTGAGTCCCTACCCGGAATGGATTTATTCTTCCTCCATAAATGGGTAGCGATAGTCTGTTACTGGGACGAACGTTTCTTTGACTGACCTGACGCTTGTCCACCTTAGCAGGTTGAGCCACCACCCTGCTTTATCGTTTGTTCCGGACTGTCGCGAGCCGCCGAATGGCTGTTGAGCCACTATGGCACCTGTCGGCTTGTCATTGATATAGAAGTTTCCGGCTGCAAACCTCAGTTTATGCAAAGCTTTTTGGACGGCTTCCCTGTCCTGAGCAAAGATGGAACCGGTCAATCCATAGAGGCTTGTCCTATCAACAATTTCCATAATGTCTTCAAATTCTTTGTCTTTATAGACGTAAATGCTTAGCACCGGACCAAATATCTCCTCACACATAGTTACGTATGAGGGGTTATGCACTCTGATCACTGTCGGTTCAATGTAGTATCCGTCTTTGTCTGAGTATCCGCCTCCAAAGATGAATTCCTGACCGTCCTTCTTTGCTTTCTCAATGTATGCCACTATCTTGTTGAATGCGGACTTGTCAATTACCGCGTTCATAAAATTCCGGAAATCTTCCACCGGACCCACCTTAATGGTTTCCAATTCTGCCACAAATAAATCTTTAAATTCTTTCCATCGGCTTTCAGGGATATACGCCCTTGATGCCGCTGAACATTTCTGTCCTTGATACTCAAAGGCACCTCGGATCAAATTGGCAACAGTTGCTTTCAAGTCGGCGGAAGGATGCATAACAACGAAATCCTTCCCTCCTGTTTCACCAACAATTCGCGGATATGCCTTATAATTCTTAATGTTTGACCCGATTTTGTCCCACATCCATTGGAATGTTGACGTGCTTCCAGTGAAGTGCAATCCGGCGAAATCAGGGTCATTAAAGACCACTTCTCCCGCCACCGGCCCATCAACAATAATCATATTTATGACTCCCGGGGGCAAGCCAGCTTCCTCAAGAACCTTCATTATCACATAAGCGGAATAGACCTGTTGTCGGGCAGGCTTCCACACAACCGTGTTGCCCATGATTGCCGGGGCAGTGGGCAAGTTGCCGCCTATTGAAGTGAAGTTAAACGGCGTTACGGCAAAAACAAAACCATCCAGAGGGCGATAGTCCATATAGTTTGAGAATCCTTCTGGGGAAATGGGTTGTTGTTCATAGAGCCACTGAGCCCAATAGGTATTAAATCTCCAGAAGTCTATCAGTTCACAAGCGGCGTCTATCTCTGCTTGAAAAGCATTTTTGCTTTGTCCAAGCATAGTGGCTGCATTAATCCAATATCTATGTTTCTTTGATAGCAATTCGGCTGCTTTCTGAAATATAGCCAGTCGCTGTTCCCAAGGCATGTTAATCCAGTGTTCTCTGGCAAGCATGGCGGCATTGATAGCCTCTCTAACATGCTCCTTATCTCCCTTGTGATAGTAACCGAGCAAATGGTTCAAGTCGTGCGGGGGTCTTATTTCTACCTTATTGCCTGTAAATATCTCTTTCCCATTGATGATTTGAGGGATTTCAACCACTTGGTTCCTCAATCTCTGTATTTCTTCTTTTAAGGCTTTTCGTTCGGGCGTTCCCGGGGCGTATGAATACACTGGCTCATTTTGTGGTTGTGGGATATTATGCTTCATTGTGAACATGGCATCTTCATTTTAATCCAAAGTTAAAGACATTTGAGCATTATAGCACTTGCTAAACTCCAATTATTAGCAAAGTAATCTACAAGAATTACTTCTTTAGGAATTTTCCTGAACGATTATCAAAATAGACAATATAAACGCCGGGTTTGAGGTCTGAGACATCCACCTCCTTACCACTGCCCTTCTTGACCAACTTGCCCGTCTCATCATAGATTTCATAATCCACGCTATCAGTGAAATACAACTTATCTGTTACGCGCTTTGGATAGAAAGAAACAGGTTTCTTCTTGGACTTATATTCCAACACTTCTGAATATCTCCATTGGCCTCCTATGTCCCTCTGCTTAAGCCTATATTTATTAACTCCTGAGAAATGATTCACTTCAACGACGTAGTTATTATACCCTCCCGGACCCTTGCCTTTCACCTTGGCAATAACTTTCCATCTGCCATATTCTTGCCTCTCCAAATAAAAAGGTTCCTCGGATGTTTCGTTCTTAGTTGTCCACCGAACATGCTTTTCATCTGCTTTAAAGGAAACCAGTTCAAACGTGCTTTTCCCTATCAACGCAGTGGGATTAAGGACTCTGGGTTGACACCCTTTCTCGTGATAAATCTTTACCTCAACATATTGACCTTTCTTTAAATTAAATTGCTTGAAGTCAATAGCGAAAGCAGATGAATTAATGTCTTTGTATTCCTGTCCATTTACCGTAACCTTTTTTATACAAAAAGAATTTGTTGCGGGGTTAAAAGGATTTTGGATATATAATTCTTTGCCCTGATATGTACCTTCTACGGTATATTCTACGAGGTTGCTGTTCTGTGCGATCAGGGCTAATGACATCATGATCATCATCCAAAAGGCTTTGACTCTCATTCGTAGGACCATCCGTAATAACGATAGCCAACCATTTACTTTCATGCTAGATATTTTACTCTCTCAATAGCAAAAATAGTGCAAATTTCTTTAAAGGTTATTGGTATCATCTTGCAAAACACCTTTAATCTTAATCACCGTTGTTGAATCCCTACACACAACTATTACATTTTTAAACTCATTACTAAGAATAATCTTCTTTGCTGCTTCGCAACCCATCGCTACCAGTGCCGTCGCCCACCCATCGGCATATGTGCATGAAGTGTCCATAAACGATGCAAGGACAACATCAGGCATACGATCACGGTCATCACCCACGGAAACAATATGCGTTACTTCTTTATCTCCTTCTTTCTTTTTTTGTCTGTAAGTTCCGGAAGTGGCGATAGATATGTTAGTGTCGCTGACTATGTATAGGAATTCGCCTTGTTCAAAAGGATTTTCAATCCCTATTTTCCAGTGTTTCCCATCTGGCTTAGTGCCATTAATCCGAACCTCACCACCAACTTCAATCATAAAATCAGTGTGTCCATTTTCCATTAGGAACCAAGCCAGTTTATCAACACCATACCCTTTGGCTATGCCTCCGAAATCAAGATACACATTAGGCATTTCCTTAATAAGCAAGTGCCCTGAATCGGTTTCTAAAAGCCTAAAATACTCAAACCCTGTTATGATAGTATCAAAATGGATTTGAGGTCCGAAGCCATGTTGCCAAGCCACTGGACCCACCGTGGGGTCAAAAGCACCTTCACTTTCTTTCCAGACCCTGCGTGCGACATTGAAAACATAAGCAAAGTCCTTAGAGACATTGAGCGTGCCGGGCTCAGAAAGATTGACCCTCATCAATTCGGAACTTTTGTTATAAGTGGTTAAGAGCGTATCAACATAAAAAAGGACACTATCTATTGAAATGGCATTGGGAGGATTAGTGGTTGCGATCTTAACATGATATGTGGTTCCCATTACAGTGCCCTCATAAAAAAATAAGCCATGTTTAGAGGAAGAGGAGCAACTAACCATAAATCCTGTGCACACAATGGCAAATATAAAACTATTTCTGATGCTGACTTTTTTAATTTGCCACAGTCCTTTGCCAAAAGTGCTTTTTGAGTCGTTATGATTTGCTCCTGAACCTACCATGAGACGTTTTTTTTTCATGAATATATTTGCTGGTCATCTAAATCACCGCATTTGCTATCTTTGTATCAAATATAAGCAAGATGGCTAAGTTCAATTATCACGGGCACGCCTGCTTCACAGTGGAGATAGCAGGGAAGAAACTGCTTTTTGATCCGTTTGTTACGCCCAACCCACTGGCACAGGGCAAGGTTGACGTCAACCAATTGGAAGCAGACTTCATCCTTGTCTCACACGGGCACGAAGACCACGTCGCCGACTTAGTTAGTGTAGCCAAGCGAACGGGGGCTTCCGTCCTGTGCAACTTTGAGATTTACTTGTGGTTGACCAAACAGGGCGTTGAGAACGTATATCCCATGAACCACGGAGGAAAATGGAAGTTTGACTGGGGCTATGTCAAGATGGTTAATGCCGTCCACAGTAGCATTTTGCCCGATGGAACGTATGGCGGCAACCCTGGCGGATTCGTTGTTGTAACTAACGAAGGAGCGTTCTATTATTCCGGGGATACTGCCGTAACGATGGATATGCAATTGATTCCCAAGTTTGCAAAGATTGATTTCGCAGTGCTTCCAATAGGAGATGTGTTTACAATGGACGTTGAAGAGGCTATTATGGCTGCCCAATTCGTCCAAACAAATAAAGTTGTTGGCGTTCACTACGACACCTTTGACCCTATCAAGATAGACAAGCAAGAGGCACTTAAGAAATTTGAAGAAGCAGGATTGCAATTGCTGTTGCCCGACATCGGCGAAACAATTGAGATATAAAGGACATTAGGAAAAGGCTTATATATACCTCAAGGAGCGCGATAAAGCTATAGCATTAAAGCGTTTTTGCTGCTGTATTTGCCGTGGGAACTATGATTCAGTTATTAAGCGTTCCAATACAGTGAATTGTGTAAAACTATTTGCCTATGCCAATGAGGCAACTGAAGATCGTCAAGTCAATAACCAATAGAGAAAGTCAATCTCTTGAGAAATATCTTCAAGAAATCGGGAAGGAAGACCTGCTCACCCCAGAAGAAGAGGTTGAGTTAGCAAGACGGATTAAGCAGGGAGATAGGGAGGCGTTAGAGAAATTAGTTAGGGCTAACCTACGATTTGTGGTTTCAGTTGCTAAGCAATATCAAAATCAGGGTCTTCCATTAAGCGACCTTATTAACGAAGGGAACTTAGGCTTGATTAAGGCTGCCGAAAGATTTGATGAAACACGAGGGTTCAAATTCATTTCCTATGCCGTTTGGTGGATCAGGCAATCTATCCTTCAAGCATTAGCAGAAAATTCAAGGATAGTTAGGCTTCCGCTTAACAAAGTAGGTTCATTAAATAAAATTCACAAGGCATATACGCAATTGGAACAGGAATATGAGCGGGAGCCCACACCGGAGGAAATAGCTGAATTGACTGGGCTCAACCCAAGAGACATAGAGAAAACAATGGGTCTTTCCGGAAAGTATTCATCCCTTGATGCACCGTTCCAAGAAGGCGAAGATGGCACATTAAAAGATGTTGTTGCCGACGACACCACACCAAAAGCAGATGAGTATCTCATCAAAAAGGAATCTATGCAGAAGGACATTCTCAGAATTCTGAATAAACACTTAGATAAAGATGTAGCAGAAATAATCAGACTATTTTTTGGAATAGGCGAACCTTATCCCATGTCCGTGGAAGATATAGCGGAAAAGATGGGGATGTCTAAGGAGAGAGTTCGCCAATTGAAAGACAGAGGATTGCAGGAACTTCGTAAATGTGCCGAGATACAGAAGCTTAAGGACTATTTGAACATGTAATTTTTCTTAAACTTCCGGCGTGAAATATGTTTGAAGAGCTAACAGACCGACTAAATAAGGCGTTTAGGACTATAACTGGCAAAGCCCGAATTACAGAAGCCAATATAAAGGATGCGGTCAAGGAGGTAAGGAGAGCATTGCTTTCCGCAGACGTCCATTACAAAGTGGCAAAAGAGTTCACAGAGCGAGTTAAGCAGCGGGCGTTGGGACAGGAAGTCTTAAAAAACGTATCGCCGGGAAATCAATTCGTAAAGATAGTCTATGACGAGTTAGTAAACCTATTGGGCAACAGTGCTGAACCGCTTAATTTAAAGCGGAAACCTGCAATCATCTTGCTAACTGGACTGCAGGGTAGCGGTAAAACAACATTCGCCGCTAAACTAGCAAAATTTATTAAAAATAATATTAACAAAAGTGTTTTGTTGATTGCCGGAGACGTGCACCGCCCCGCCGCTATTGAACAACTAAAGACACTGGGAGAAAAAGTTGGAGTGCCCGTCTTTTCTTTAAATGATGAAAAAAACGCCGTTAAGGTAGTTGAGGAAGGCATCAAATATGGCAAGCAACATGGATATGATGTCATAATTATTGACACTGCTGGTCGGCAATCTGTTCAGGAAGAGTTAATGAAGGAACTGGAAGATGTTCACAAGGCTGCAAATCCAGATGAAGTCCTGTATGTCCTTGATGCCATGATGGGTCAAGACGCTGTTAACATAGCCAAACAATTCTATGAACGTGTTCCTTTCACGGGAGTGGTCATATCTAAAATGGATGCGGATGCCCGAGGGGGAGCGGCACTAACAGTTAATTATATCACAGGGAAGCCAATTAAATTCGTAAGCAATGGAGAACACATTGATGACATAGAAACTTTTCACCCAGACCGGTATGCCCGACGTATATTGGGAATGGGCGATGTTATTTCCTTAGTTGAAAAATTGCAGCAACAGATAGATGAAGAGAAAGCCAAAAAACTTGAGAAGAAACTACGCAAGAACCAGTTTGACTTTAATGATATGCTTGACCAATTGCGTCAGATAAGGAAGATGGGCAACTTGAAAGGTATGTTAAGCCTGTTGCCGGGAATGGGCAAAGCGTTGAAAAATGTGGATATTGACGAAAGGAGGATTAAGCACCTTGAAGCCATTATTTTGTCTATGACGCCTGAAGAGCGGGCAAAACCAGAAATTATAAATGAGTCCAGAAAACGAAGGATTGCCAAGGGAAGCGGCAGACCAATTGATGAAGTGAACAACTTGCTCAAGCAATATAAACAAATGAAGAAAATGATTAAACACGCCAATCGGATCGCCCACCTGATGAAATCAAATCGCAAAATGCATTAATCTTCTTTCCCTATAATCACCAAAAGATTTATGTTTGCATAACACATCCTATGTCATCTAAATCAAAAATTGGGATAACCGGTTGTGTCGGCTTCATTGGATTCACCATAACCCGGATTCTATTGGAACGTGGCTATGAAGTTGTAGGCATAGACAATAAAGATGGACTTGTTTATCCTGTTCAGTTGAAGGAACAACGGCTTGAAGCATTAAAGAAATTTTCAAATTTCACCTTCATTGAAGGAGATTTAAATGACCCAATATCGTTGCAGGAATTCATATCGCACAAGCCAGAAGTGGTTATTCATCTGGCTGCCAGAGCAGGGGTCAGACACAGTATCAAATTACCAGAACTTTATTACCAGAGCAATGTAAACGCCACTTTGAATCTATTAAACGAAATGGTAAACTCAGGCATAACAAATATAGTTATGGCAGGGACGTCTTCTGTATATGCCGGCTTTACACCACCTTTTAAGGAGGATATGTCTGCCGACAGACCGTTGTCGCCCTATGCGGCGAGCAAGCGAGCCGCCGAACTGCTATTGCATTCATACACGTATTTATACGGTCTAAAAGGCTTAATTCTTAGGTATTTTACTGTTTATGGACCCTTCGGACGCCCTGATATGCTTATATACCGTTTGATTTACAACCAGTTCAAGGGACAAGCCACAACCATCTTTGGAGACGGCACCCAGAGCAGGAGTTTCACTTACGTTGACGATGCCGCAATCGGAACAATCAAAGCAATTGAATGGCTTGCCGAACAACCCGAGGGAACTTATGACATAATTAACATTGGCAATCCTGAGTCTTTTTCACTAAAAGAACTTTTTTCACTTCTTGATGGAAAAGATGGATTGCCTTTGAAACTCACTTATACAAACTTCATTCCGGCAGACATAAAAGCCACCACTGCCGACATATCCAAAGCAAGAAGAATTCTTGGCTGGGAACCCTCAACTTCCCTTCCAAAAGGGATAGAAAAAACATGGGAATGGTTTAAAACAAATTGGGAATGGATTCAGAACATACCACTACCATAGTTTTCTTCGCCAATGGACCATTTGCCATCCCTTCTCTTGAACTTCTTAGCAAACATTTCAACACAGTAGTGGTTACCAATCCGCCCAAGCCGGCTGGTAGAGGAAAACGCTTAACACCAACGGTTATTGAGCAAAAGGCTAAGGAACTGGGTTTGCCAATTATTCACGCACCGAAATCTTTGAAAGACCCAGAATTTATCAAAAAAATCAAGGAGCTAAACAGTCCGCTTGGCGTCGTCGTGGCGTTTAGAATCCTGCCTGAGGAAATCATATCAATCTTTCCGTATGGCATCATCAACCTGCACCCGTCCTTATTGCCCGCATATCGTGGACCGGCACCTATCCAATGGGCTATAATAAATGGCGAGGAAAAAACAGGAATTACAACAATTCTGATAAGCAAAGATGTTGATGCCGGTCCCATATTAATGCAAAAGGAAGAGCCCATTTATCCAGAGGACACGACGGGAATCTTGTCAGAACGCCTGTCGGTTAAAGGTTCTCACCTTCTCTTGGAATCAATAAACAAATGGTTGCGTAAAGAAATTGTTCCCAAGCCACAGGAAGGAACACCAACGCCCGCACCCAAATTGAATAAAGAAAACACACGGATTAATTGGGATGAGCCGGCTGACCTTATCCTGCGAAAAATAAGGGCATTTAATCCAGTGCCTTATGCTTGGACAGTGGAAACACATTCAAACAAAAGATTCAAAATAGTGGAAGCAGGCTTGTCATCTGCGGATGTTAACCTGCAACCCGGCAAGGCAATAACCACCAAGAAAGAGATAATTGTTGGCACTGGAACACGCCCAATCATATTAAAAAAACTGATTCCAGAAGGAAAAAAAACGATGGAAGCACCTCAATTTTTAGCAGGCTGGCAAAACAAACCACTTAACTTCGCATAAAAAATTTTCTGTTATGACTTCTGAACTCACCACATTGACCGCCATAACACCTATTGACGGCAGATACAGAAGGCTGACGGAGAGGTTGGCTGACCATTGGTCGGAATATGCCCTAATCAAAACACGAGTGGAAGTTGAGATTGAGTTTTTGATTGAATTCTTGAAAGTTACGGGAATATACGAAATAACGGAAAGTATAGAACAAAACTTGCGGGAGATATACCAAAAATTTTCCATTGAAGATGCCCGACAAGTGAAGGAGATAGAGAAAACCACTAATCACGACGTCAAGGCAGTGGAGTATTTCATTCGTCACCGGTTGCAAAATCTTGGTCTGGAGAACATAATTCCTTATGTGCATTACGGCTTGACTTCTCAGGATATCAACAACACGGCAGTTCCCATTATGTATCGCAGAACACTCAAAGATGTCTTGCTTCCAGATTTGATTTTCCTGACTCAGAAACTTAGTGAATTAGCCCAACAATGGCAAGATGTCCCAATGCTTTCATTCACTCACGGGCAACCGGCATCGCCCACTACCATAGGCAAGGAACTGGCTGTGTTCGGCTACAGACTAATAAAACTGATTAAGCAAATCGTCAATTTGCCCATTACTGCTAAGTTTGGCGGGTCAACGGGCACAATGGCTACCTTCCACTTAACTTTCCCTGAAATTGACTGGCGGGAGTTTGCCCGTCGCTTCGTAAAAAAATGGAATCTGGAATATGAAGAAATAACCACTCAAATAAGCAATTATGATAACCTGTCCCAACACCTTATGATACTTAAAGGAATTTCCACCATTCTAATTGACCTTGCCCAAGACATGTGGCTATACATCGGCAAAAACTACCTGAAATTAAGGGTTATTGAAGGAGAGGTCGGTTCTTCCGTTATGCCACACAAGGTCAATCCCATTCACTTTGAGAACGCTGAAGGAAACCTTGTTTTGGGAAGACAAATGTTTAATGCCCTTGCCGATAGCCTGCCCGTGTCCAGATTGCAACGGGACTTGACAGACTCAACTCAATTGAGATATGTTGGCACCGCAATAGCATTCTTGGTAATAGGAATTTCCAACATTGGCAAGGGATTGGACCGCATTGAACCGAATAAAGAAGTTATGATACAGGAGTTGGAGAACCATTATGAAGTGCTTGCCGAAGCCCTGCAAACAACCCTAAGGAGAGAAGGCAACCCAGAGGCTTATGAAATACTTAAAAAGCACACCAGAGGGTTCTCTCTGTCCCAAGAAGCCTATCAACAATTGGTTTCCGAATTGCCGTTCTCAACCCAAACGAAAGAACACCTGTTGAATCTCAAGCCACAGGACTACCTTGGAGACACACCACAACTGGTAAACACCCTGAACAAACAACTTAAAGAACTTTTATCGGAAATGGAACGTTATAATGGAAGTGTCTAACTTTGCAAAAGCATTAAAATATTTTTGTCATGGACACTATAAGGCAGTGGGAACAGGAACAAATCAATAAAATCAGGGAAGAGAAGCAAATTCCTATGTTCGGTCCGGGCGATACCGTTAAAGTGCACTACAGAATTATTGAAGGCGACAAGGAAAGGATACAACCTTTCACAGGAGTGGTTATTCAAATCAGAAATTCTGGGCTCAACACCACCTTCACTGTTAGAAAGATTTCCGAAGGCATTGGCGTGGAAAGAATATTCCCGCTCTATTCGCCACGGATTGAGAAGATTGAAGTGTTGAGGAGGGGTCATCCACGCCGAGCACGACTGTTCTATCTCAGAGAGAAGGTTGGCAGGGACGCCAGAGTTAAAGAGAGAAAGAACGACAAGTATCCACTCTAAGGCTAATTTTTCTCTCTTCTCTGATCTTTTCAAGACAATACATGATTAAGTGTTTCATTTGCATTTGCTATATTTGACTTATGAAACCATTTGGGAGATTTAATGCATCGTGGCTGAAGCCCTTAAAAAACAAGTATGTTATAGCAATTTTAATCTTTATTATCTGGGCTGGCTTCATTGATGAATACAGTATTTACCGTCTTATCAAGGTCAACAGGCAATTAAACGAGATTGATAATCAAATAATGCATTATTCAAGGCAAACAGAGGAGTTGAAACAACAGATTGCTTCACTGGACACTTTGGACAACGTTATACGTTTCGCCAGAGAGCAATACCTAATGAGCAAAGACAATGAAGACGTCTTCCTTATCAAAGAATAGTGTTCTTTCAACAACCTATCCGATTCTTGAA
>JAADEI010000085.1 GCA_013153515.1 Chlorobiota bacterium
TGCTTAAAGACCTCGGCGTTGATTATGTTATCATCGGACACTCTGAACGAAGACAATACTTTGGCGAAGACGACCTGCTTCTGCGGGCAAAAGTGGAGAAAGCCCTTGAACACGGCTTGAAAGTTATCTTTTGCATAGGCGAAACAGAAGATGAATACAATCGTAACCATAGCGAACACGTTGTTAAGAGGCAAATAATCAGTGCACTCTTCACTTTGGAACCCGAGCAGTTTGACAATGTGGTGATTGCCTATGAACCAGTGTGGGCGATAGGAACAGGCAAGACAGCAACGCCAGAATATGCCCAGAAAATGCACGCTTTCATTAGGCAGTTGGTAGCACAGCGATATGGCGACGACATTGCACAAAATACTTCAATTCTCTACGGTGGAAGCATAAAACCAAATAATGCAAAAGATTTATTTTCCCAGCCAGATGTTGACGGCGGACTGGTCGGAGGATCAAGCCTAAACGCAAATTCTTTCGTTGAAATAGTCAGGCAAATTTAACGCTATGAGCGAAGTGAAAGTGTTTTTGGAAGGCATTGGAGAGGTATCCGTGCCCAAAGGGACAACCTTGCGAGAAATCGTTGAAAAGTATTACCCAGACAGGAAAGATGAGATACTTGGAGCGGTTGTAAACAAAGATATAAAAGATTTCTTTTATGAAGTTCAAGAGGGCGACCGCATCAGACCAGTAACGTGGCAAGCCCCAGAAGGAAAGCACATTTTCTGGCATTCATCGGCTCACTTGCTCGCTGAAGCCCTTGAATCGCTATATCCAGGCGTTAAATTTGGTACTGGTCCAGCAATAGAGAATGGCTTTTACTATGATGTTGACCTTGGCGACAGGACAATCGGCGAAAAGGAAATCAAGCAGATTGAAAAGAAGATGTTAGAGTTGGCACGGCGTAAAAGCCCATTTAAAAAACGCATATTGTCAAAACAGGAAGCAATTGAGTATTACAAGAAAAAAGGCGACCCGTATAAACTGGAAATCCTTGAAGGTATTGAAGACGATGTGGTTTCGTTTTATGAACACGGCAATTTTGTTGACCTGTGCCGTGGTCCTCACTTGCCACACACTGGATTTATCAAGGCAGTTAAGATAACTAATGTGGCGGGAGCCTATTGGCGTGGCGATCCGTCCAAACCGCAATTGACTCGTATCTACGGAATCTCTTTCCCTACAAAAGAAGAACTCAAGGAATACCTCAGACGACTTGAAGAAGCCAAGAAACGGGACCATCGCGTCCTCGGTAAACAACTGGGAATATTCACTTTCTCGCAAAATGTAGGGTCTGGATTACCGCTTTGGCTACCCAACGGAGCCGTCCTGCGTAAGCAACTGGAAGATTTCCTATATCGTGAGCAGGTTAAACGCGGATACAAGTTTGTTTACACGCCACATATCGCACGAAAGCATCTCTATGAAATAAGCGGACACTTCCAAAAGTATCATCATCACATGTTTCAGCCTTTCACTTCGCCAGATGAAACAGAAGAATATATTTTACGACCAATGAATTGTCCACATCACTGTGAAATCTACAAGTCGGAGCCACGGTCATATCGCGACTTGCCCTTGCGACTGGCAGAATTCGGAACCGTGTATCGCTATGAGCAATCGGGAGAACTCAGTGGTTTGTTGCGTGTTAGAGGCTTTACCGTTGACGATGCACATATCTTTTGTCGTCCTGACCAAGTTCTTGATGAGTTCAAAAGCGTTATAGACCTTGTCCTGTTTGTGTTTAAGAAACTTGGATTTGAAGATTTCAGTGCTCAAATTTCTGTCCGAGACCCGAACAACAAAGAGAAATACATTGGCGACGACGAACTATGGGAACAGGCAGAGAAATCTATTCAGCAAGCAGCCGAAGAGATGAAGTTGCCAGCCCGAGTAATGGAAGGAGAAGCAGCCTTCTACGGTCCCAAACTGGACTTTATGGTTCGCGATGCCCTTGGCAGAGAATGGCAACTCGGAACAATCCAAGTGGACTATAACCTTCCGCAGCGGTTTGACCTCACATATATGGGTCCTGACAACAAACTGCATCGCCCAGTGATGATTCATCGTGCTCCCTTCGGAAGCATAGAGCGGTTCGTGGGAGTGCTTATTGAACACACAGAAGGCAAATTCCCACTATGGCTCGCGCCTATCCAAGTAGCCATTCTGACCATTTCCGAAAAGTTCGTTGACTACGCTAAACAAGTGGAACAAAAACTAAAAGACGCAGGATTCAGAACCCTCTTAGACGACTCAGACGAAAAGATAAACAAGAAAATCCTCAAAGCGGAAAAACAACGCATCCCATATATGGCAGTGATCGGACAACGCGAAGCCGAAGAAGGAACCGTAGCAGTCCGTTCCAGAGGCCGCAAGCAAATCGGAACAATGACTGTGGAGGAGTTTATTGAGTTTTTAAAGGAACAGTTGTAAAGGTGGAAGAATTAAAATTGCCATGGATAAGAACAGTAAGCAAAATGGTAATGATACACAGTCTCAACAAGAGAAAGAAAAGCAAATTATTATAAAACTTAGAGAGAAGTTAGAAAAATTACTTTCAGGAGATGAAGGAGTTGATGTTATAGTAGAAAAGGAAAAGCCTTTGTTATATCAAGTGGTAGTGATGAAAGGGGATAATAAGGAGTTTAGAAACTATAAGCAAGATTTGTTGATATCCGAGGCACAGAAGCCTCGTGTACCGCTTGTAGTTATTGAGGTAAAAAATGCTAATAAGCAAAAAAGTAAAAAAGGTAGTAGCCCTACTACTCATGCCATACTTACTTATTCAATGAAAGCTCTTAAGATTAAAGAAATTTATCCATATTTGCGATATGGCTTGTTAATTGTAGGGGAGAAGAGAATAGTTCCGAGGTTTTTTACTCATAATTTTGGTTTGCTTGGAGGGTTTGATTTTGCTATGGCTATGGAAAATATGGATGATGAGAATGAAGTTAAACGTTTATCGGAAGTAGTGAAGAAACAGATAGAAACGGCAAGACACTTATGGGAAATTTTGTCAAAAGAGATAAAAGACATAAAAGTTTTTCAGACTTTGGTGAAAACTGAGTAATATAACCTCAATAAAGATGTGAGGTGCACCTGTTCCAGTAACTATTAGGTTTTCCCTGAATTCAAGGGGATAAACTTCCTGAAGATGGAAATTTTATAAATGCCTATTGCTTCACGAAGCCTTGGATTTTATTGGATTCCTCTAGATAATAGAAGGAAAAAGCCAAATCCCTTGTGTCATTGATTTAAAACGAAGGATTTCAATGTTTTCTTGATGCTATTTTGAAAATTGACAAATTTTTATTAGTTTTGCATAAAATCTAGCTAGGCACCAAACAAGAAATTATGAGGTACTTATACACACTTGTGTGGACGGTGATGTTACTATCAGCAAGCGCGCAAAACATAATTTTCAAAGAGGGTTTTGATAACGTGCCTGAGGGCTCTATACCGTCTGGATGGATATTGGGGGACGGGGGGCTTATTGATCAACATCCACCATTAGATCCTGATTCAACGTGGACAGTGGTTTCTTTGTATAGGACGGGTGGAAACTATTTTAGACAGGGTCAGTTTTTATATATAAAAAGTAGAAACTTAGCATCGCAGAAAGATACCATCACTACTCCTTCAATACAAGCAGGGGCAGCAAACAAAAATATATATTTAGGATATTTAACATACTACAGACATTTTAACAATGACACCGGATTTGTACAAGTGTGGGATTCTGTAACATCTTCATGGGTTACTATCAAAATATATACGGGACGAAATTTCGGCGGGTGGGTATCAGCAGATAATTGGGAAATTTTTGACTTAACACCTTATAAAAGCAACAATTTGAAAATTAGATTTATTTGGCATGAACGGGATGGTATGTTTTGGGCTATTGATTCAGTAACTATATATGCTGGATGTCATTTTCTCGGACCCTTAAACATAACATGGTTAGATAGTAGTTCTGCAGTGCTTACATACTCAGGGAACTATGATTCTATAAAGGTTGAATATGGCATAGAGGGGTTCATTCCTGGAAGTGGAACTATCATCACTTTAGAAGGTATTTCCCCCGATACTATTAGCGGATTGCATAGAAGGAATAGCTATGACATGTATATATGGGGATATTGTGGCAATCTACCTTCAACTGATACACAATATGCATACCTATGTGGTGGTACTATAATTCCGTTTTTAGAGACGTTTGATGATTCAATACTAAGGAATGGATGTTGGAGCAGCAGCAATCTATATATAGGAAATGTAGATTATGGTGGCTCATGTGAGTTGGAAGGTGGATATTTAAAACTATGGGGTGATACTGCTTTGTTTGTAGAATCACCATTTATATATGTTTCACCAGGGAGTGTGAATACAATTTCTTATTATGTAAAAGGAGGTAGCGATTACTGCGGCGAAATACCGGATCCTTTTGATTATGTAGTAGTTTCGTGGTATGATACCATCTGGCATCAATTAGCCTCTCATTATGGAGGCATTCCAGCTACTAATTGGACACGTAAGAAGTTTAGTATATGTCCATCGACTTCACAAATAAAGATCAGATTTAAAATTGGGCGTGGTGATAATAGATGGTCCGATTCTTGGTATTTTGATAGCTTAATGATTGTTAGGGCACCTAATAAGCCTGATATAAAGGTTGAATCTGTAAGTAACATAGGTTTACCATGTGGTTCATTAGGGACAGACACGTTAGTTATTACTTACAAAAATCTTGGTAATTCCCCTGCTGATACTATTTTTATTAACGTTTTGTATCAAGGGGCATCTATTGATACATTTGCTTATTATACTGGAGGTTTTGGTGGTTGCAGTCAAGTGGATGATATTGACACAATCAAAATTCCGGTTAATATAACTCAGCATGGTATATACCTGTTTAAAGTTTGGGCACGCAGTGGTGATGATGCAGAATTAAATGACACGTTTAAGACTTACTTAATGTATGGTTCAATACCTACATACATAAACATACACACAGGTAGTTGGGGAGCAGAAGTATATTGGAAACTATTTCACATACCAGATAGCATTCTTATAGCGTCTGTAACTCCTGATTCGTACTTAAATTATAGAACATATACACATTCATTCTGTGCTGTAGAAAATAATACTTATAGATTTGAAGCATGGGACGATATGAGTGATGGATGGAATGGAGGGACATATACAATATTTACAATTGATGCCTGCGGAGATACAATTATTTTAGCCAATAATCATGGAAATCCAGTAGCTGATTCATTCGGAAGTAAAATAGAAGAAATAGAATACTTTACGGTCAAAAGTCCCAATGTAGGTTATAAAATCAAACTGACTTCAATATTAGAACCTGACACAAGTAAATCATGTGGAGCACCCTTAGATGATAGCATAATCATAGTTTTACAAAATGCTGGTTTTAATACTATAGATACTCTTATCTATGGTTATAAACTACTCAATAGAGTAAAACATG
Source organism: Chlorobiota bacterium (assembly GCA_013153515.1). Classification (GTDB taxonomy): domain Bacteria; phylum Bacteroidota; class Bacteroidia; order JAADEI01; family JAADEI01; genus JAADEI01. Next base: position 5,498 of record JAADEI010000085.1, read on the forward strand.
ATACAGTTATTTACCAAGGTGGTTTGAGTCAATGTGAATACGACACATTGTTTATAGATACATTCACTTTAACAAGCTCTATTACCAACATAGTAATATGGGCTAATAGTAACCAAAATGATTCCCTGTTCGGAGATACAATTACAAAAGAACTAACAGCGGCAGATCTGTGGACAAAGATACAAATAAACACCGGATATTATGGGTATCAAGTATATTGGAAATTATTTAAGATGCCAGATAGCATATTGATAATGTCTGTTCCAGCTATATCTTACTCAGACAATAGAACTTATGTTGATTCATTTTGTGCAGTATCTAACTCCATTTATAGATTCGAAGCTTGGGATGACTATGGTAATGGTTGGGAAGGTGGTACCTATAGCATTTTTACTGTAAATCCATGTGGTGATACAATTATATTTGCCAATAATAATGGAGAACCAGTGCCCGATTCTCCGGGTAAATTAGAATTAGTGGAATACTTTTCTATATATGATCCATCTGTAACAAATAATGTAAGTTTAGTGTCTGTATTGGAGCCAGATACATCACTTGCTTGTGAAATTCCGTTAAAGGATAGCATAATAATAGTTTTTAAAAATACAGGCATTAACTCAGTAGATACTGTTTATTATGGATACAGTTTAAGAAATATCTCTAAGGTTGATACAATCGTTTATTCTAGTGGCTTAAACCCTTGCATGTATGATACTGTGTATATAGATACCTTTAGACTTAGAGGGGCTGTTTATGAATACTTACATACTTGGGCAAGAGCTCAAGGTGATATGGTTCCTTATGATGATACTATACATACAGGATTAACTGCAGCAGACAAATGGATTTACGTACAAATAAAGACTCCATACTATAATAGTTTTCATATATTTTGGAAGTTGTTCTATGTGCCAGACAGTTTTTTGGTAGCTTATGAACTACCGTACACTTACTTTGCAAATAGGATATATGTGGATTCATTCTGTGCTATCAACAAAGGTACATACCGCTTTGAAGCGTGGGATGTGGCAGGAGAGGGATGGCACGGAGGCTCATACAAAATCTTTACTATTGACCCCTGTGGAGATACGATAATATTCGCTAATAATGGGGGTGAACCAGTCCCAGACTCTCCAAATAGGTTAACTCTAGTTGAGTACTTTATTACTTACAATCCATTTACTACACATAATGTGCGTTCAATATCAATACTGGAACCTGATACACCCCTTGCATGTGGGAGTCCTTTGATTGACAGTGTCTCGCTTGTTTTCAAAAATTCAGGGATAGACTTTATTGATACTGTTTATTTGGGCTATATACTAAGAAACACAATTAAAATGGACACTATCGTTTACAATACAGGTCTGCCACCATGCACATATGATACCGTATATATTGATACCTTTCTACTTCAAAATGCCGTTTTAGAAGACCTGAAGGTATGGGTAAGAGGATCTAATGATACTATCCCGTATGACGATTCGCTAGTCAAAAAATTAATTGCTGGTGACAGATGGACATACATTCAAATACACACAGGATATTCAGCAAACCACCTTTATTGGAAGCTATTTTATATTCCCGATAGCATATTAATCAGTGCTATTGAACCTTTTACATATTATAACAACAGGACTTATACAGATTCGTTCTGTTCGCTTGATAGTGCTATTTATAGATTCGAAGCATGGGAATTCTTAAATGGAGGGTGGTATGGAGCCCAATATCAAATTTTTACTCTAACGGAATGTGGTGATACATTTATTTTTGCCAATAATGGACAGCCCGTATCTTCCAATTCGCCTTATAGACTAGAAACTGTTGAGTATTTCATGACTCATGATCCTAATGTATCTCATAATATGAAACTTGTGGAGATATTAAACCCTAAAAAGCTAGTGTGTAATAAAACGTTAGCAGATACTGCAATAATAGTACTACAAAATGCAGGGCTTGATTTCATTGATACAGTCTATTACGGATGTAAACTATTAAACCACGGATATTTAATACAAGATACCACTATATATTCTAGTGGATTAGCTCCTTGTCAATACGACACAGTATATCTACCTATCCGTTATGCAAGAGGATTACTTCAAGATACTATAATAGCATGGGCTTCTATAACTGGCGATACAATCCCACGCAACGACTCTCTCTATCGTGGCTTACAGATAGGCAACCGATGGGCATATATCAAAGTTAAAACAAGAGCTTGGGCACATGAAATATATTGGAAAGTATTTTATTTACCAGACAGTATTCTTATAGCATCTATACCTTATCATACTTATTTGGATAATAAGACATATAGGGACTCTTTCTGTGTGTTTGATAGCGCAATTTATCGCTTTGAAGCATGGTCTCACTTGGGACGCGGTTGGAAAGGGGCAAAATATGAAATATACATTCCAAGCGAATGTGGAGATAGTTTCATAATTGCAAATAATGATGGACAACCAGTGTTTGACTCTGTTAATAGCGACTTAGAGCTAGTTGAGTATTTTATGCCCTATGATCCGAGTATCCTGCAAAATGTTAGGCTTATTACCATACTAAAGCCAAGTGAGAGATTTAGATGTGGTTCTCCACTAAGGGATAGTGTCACATTAGTGTTGAAAAATACAGGATTTAATATTATTGACACAGTTTACTATGGCTATTCCTTTTTAACTCATCATAAGCATGATACAATAATATATCTTAACGGCTTGCAACCTTGCCAATATGACACCATATTTGTAGATCCGCTATTTGTACGCCAGTCCGTATACAAAGAATTGAACTCATGGGCATTTGGAAATAATGATAAATACCACTATGACGATTCATTAGTGAAAAAACTAATGGTAGGCAACCGTTGGGCTTACCTTAAAATACGTACAGCCTATAGAGGATACGAAATATTTTGGAAATTGTATTATATGCCAGATAATACATGGGCAGCAGGGGTTAGACATTTTACATATGTAGATAACAATACTACTTATATAGACTCTTTCTGTGTAGTAGATAGCGGTACATATCGCTTTGAAGCATGGGATTCTGGAGGAGACGGATGGAATGGCGGTAGATATGAAATTTTTGTCATTGACGGATGCAATGATACATTAATACTTGCTAACAATAACGGACATCCGGTTACTGATTCCCCTAATAGTTACCTTGAATCTGTAGAGTATTTTACGGTTATTGTTCCCAAACCATATCTACACTATTTGCAAATTTTACCATATTCAATCATTGAATTATGTGCAAAAGATACGCCAGTGATATTAGATGCTACTCTATCTGGGTATGGTAATGTGTATTATTATTGGAATACTGGCGATACGTCTTCCATCATTAAAATATATTCAACTGGCGATTACATTGTGAGTATAAAGAACGACACCCTATGTCTTGCAGTAGATACTGCCTCTGTAATTATTAAACCTAGTCCGCAAGCAGGTATAATAGGTCCTGATAGTATAAACCCGGGAGAAACATATATATTCTATGCCATTCCATCTGGTGATCAGTTTTCATATCTATGGAATACAGGTGATACCATAGACAGCATATTATACACCATACCAACAGGTAAAAATGATACATTATGGCTTATAGTAACCAACCAATATGGTTGCTCAGACACTGCATTCAAGATAATTGAAATAGTTTCGGGTATGGAAAGTGCAATAGCATATCACTACAAAATAATCTATGATAGGCTTAATCTAATGCTTGAAGTACTTTCTAATGAAGATATTATAGAGTGGGTAAAATTATTCAATCTATCTGGAGATCTTGTATATGGTGTTTTTAACGCTAATAGTAATAAGGTTATAGTTTCACTACGAAATCTCCCAATAGGACTCTATGTTGTACAAGTCAAAGGCAAGAAAGCAAATATTATAACGTACAAAATTTTAAGGTAAGCTCCCGTCTTCTGAGCCACATCAAGTCCCTTATCTTATTTCGGTAAAGTTTTTTTTGTGTTGGGAAGCGACAGATAAACCAAACCATTTTATAATAAGTATAAAATTTGAATATGAAAACTTTTTACTAATTTTTAGAACGCATCTTCTTAAGCGACAAATACCCTTGAATTACAAGCGAGAGATATAGGAAAATAGGATATACCATACCTACTGCGTAGAAAGGGTTTCGGGTATGCTTCATCAGTCTGAAAAGTGCACCTAGACCCCAAACGAGTGATGCTGCGTATAATACCAGTAATACGATGAACAAAGTCCATGAGAAGAAAGGGGCTTTAATTAGGTGTGTTATGGCGTGGTGGAATGAACCTATGTTGAGAACTTTTAAGTATTGTCCTGGCGGGGCAAGTAATTGGGTTACCCAAATAACTGTTAGCATAATTATCCATATTATCCCTGCTTTGAGGAACCTTTTATACATTTTTTCATCGTCGTATGCTTTGGATAAGTGTTTAATCGCGATGATAAGCAAGATGAATGTTGCGATGCTCAAGGGTCCATTTGCCAAAAAGAATAAATCATTGAACTCGGGAAATAGGAATACAGAAATCATGGTTCCTACAAAACTCAGGAGTCCAAAAGAACCAGCCCAGATAGCAATTATCCATCCCTGCCTATAAGCCTCAAAATCTTTTATGGATACTTGAGACTGTTGTTCATTCGGTCTTGCCATGGATTTTTTGTAACTAAGATAATCAAGAACTGCTTGATTGAAGAGAAAGAAGGGAATTTTAGTATGGAAAATGGAAGAATTGAAATAATCTTAGCGGCCCGGACGGGACTCGAACCCGCGACCTTCGGCCTGACAAGCCGACATTCTAACCTACTGAACTACCGGGCCGTCAACCCTCGGTTCTCAATCCGAAATTATATAACTTTGGTAAGACGAAAAAGGTTCCCATGCCAACATACTTAGAATTTGAAAGGCCAATTGAGGAGTTGGAAACTCAACTACAGCACATGCTTCAGCAAAAAGAACGTGGTGAAAACATTCCAGATGAAGAAATTGAAAAGATCAAGAAGGAAATCATAAAAAAGCGTAAAGAGATATATGAGAACCTAACGCCTTGGGAAAGGGTCCTGCTATCAAGACATCCCGACAGGCCTCAAGCCCTTTATTATCTGAACACAATGTGTGATGATTGGTTGGAATTGCACGGAGACCGAATGGGTCACGACGACCCGGCTATAGTTGGTGGTTTCGGGCTTTTAGGGAAGAAAACAGTGATGTTTATTGGTCAGCAGAAAGGCACGAACACTAAGGAAAGGCAATATCGCAATTTTGGGATGGCTAACCCGGAAGGCTATCGCAAAGCCCTTAGGCTAATGAAACTAGCTGAAAAATATGGCAAGCCGGTGGTAACCTTAGTGGACACTCCCGGTGCCTTCCCGGGGATGGAAGCGGAGGAGAGGGGTCAGGCGGAGGCAATCGCCCGAAACCTCTTTGAAATGGCACGTCTCAGAGTGCCCATATTAGTGATAATTATTGGAGAAGGGGCATCAGGGGGTGCTCTCGGAATAGGCGTCGGCGATAGGATCCTGATGATGGAAAACACTTGGTTTTCAGTTATTAGTCCTGAATCCTGTTCCTCAATCCTATGGCGGGATTGGGACCACAAGAAGGAAGCTGCCGAAGCACTTAAATTAACGCCTCAATACCTATATAACTACAAAATCATTGATGACATTATAAAGGAACCTGTTGGAGGGGCTCATGTGGACCCTGAAAAAGCAGCAAAAATCTTGCGAAGGGAAATTCTCAAGCATCTCAAGGAATTAGAAGAAATTCCTATTGACAAACTTCTTGCTAAGCGACTTGAAAAATACCGCAGAATTGGGGTCTATAAGGAAGGGGACAAGGTCATCAGCAGTTTCTAAGGCAACACGCTATTCAGCGTCTCCAGACGCGGAAAGGAAAATAAAAGAAATCATACGCGTCTTTGAGGAAGTGGAACCCTCGCCCACTACTGAATTGCGTTATAGGAACCCTTATGAATTGGTTGTTGCCACGTTGCTCTCAGCACAATGCACTGACAAGCGTGTCAATGAAATAACTCCCGCCTTCTTCAAGAAATTTCCAGATGTGTATGCCCTCGCAAAAGCGTCTCCAAAAGAAGTCTATGAACTCATCAAAACTTGTTCATATCCCAATAATAAAACTAAATACTTGGTTGAACTGGCTCAAAAGGTGGTCAAAGAATTCGGGGGTAAAATACCTGATAATGCTAAGGATTTGCAGAAATTACCTGGTATAGGGAAAAAATCAGCCCATGTTATCGCTTCAACCCTATATGGTGAACCAGTCCTTGGTGTTGACACGCACGTGTTTAGAGTGACCAAACGGTTAGGACTGCATAGTGCCAGAAGTCCAGAACAGACTGAAAGGGTTCTGTCGCCACTTATACCGCCTGAATATCGTTCTAAGTTTCATCATTGGATTATCCTGCATGGGAGATATGTTTGCAAAGCCCGAAATCCTCAATGCGACCAATGTCCTTTGACAGACATATGCGAATACTATAAAACAAAACAAGTTTCAAGGAAGGATGGGTCGTAAATGGGGACAACATTTTTTGGTGGATAAGAAAGCACTTCAAACCATTGCTTCCGCTATTCAATTGTGGGGAAAAGATTATGAGTATCTTTTGGAAATTGGTGGTGGCGAAGGGGCTCTCACGGAATACTTATATCGCATCAATCCTGAAAAATTGATAGTTATTGAGATTGACCCTCAATTTTATGAATTGCTAAGGTCCAAGTATCCCAAAGCAAAGATTGTCAATGGCGATGCCTTGAAGATTGATTGGGAAACGCTTGTTCCAGAAGAGCAACAGTTTGGTATAGTGGGCAATCTGGCTTACGACATAGCCAATGGTGTTGTTTGGAAAATGCTTGAGACCAAAGACCGTGTTCCAGAAGCGGTTTTGATGATGCAACGGGAAGTGGCAGTTAGACTCCTTTCTGTTGGGCAACGAACTACTAACTGGCTATCCGTTATCCTCCATCTTTTCTACAAGGTCTCACGGGTTTTGGACGTGCCTCCCAAAGCATTTAAGCCTCCTCCTGAAGTGTGGGGCACAGTGCTTAGGATGGAACGACTGCCTCAACCTCTGCTAAACATTGACATTTACCACGCTCGCAAAATCCTTACGCAGGCATTTGCCCAGAGACGCAAACAACTAAAAAACACTTTAAAGCCGTATGCGAACCAGTTGCCTCCAGAAGTTCTGCACAAAAGACCAGAACAACTTTCCCTTGAAGAGTGGATAAGTGTTTTGCAGGCTATCTTAACGAAGAACCAAACTTAGTTTCCACTATCTCGTAGAACATTTCAACGACGTCCTCATCGGCTTCGTCCCAGTTGTATTGGGAATGTGTTGATTTGAGCAGTTGGCGGGCTTCTTTTATTTCAGAAATAGAGTTCAGTGTGTTAATTAAATTGGTGAACTCATCAGCATTTCCTTGGAACAGTTCCCTGATGAAAGCGAATCGTTCGTTGAAGCCAATGGATTTCCAAAGGTCATGGGCAAGAACATTACTTACTTCTCTGGCTTGTTGGGTTGTGTTGGTTGCCTGTGCAGGCTCTGGTTCTTCTGGTTTCTTCGGTTCTTTGGGCTCTATTGTTTTTGCAGGCTCGTTGACCTCAGTGGTTTTTGTTTCCAAAGTGGTTTGCGAAGGTGTTTCTTGATAAGTTAAATCGTTGGTTTTGGAACTTCGTTGTTCGGCAATCAGTTTGGCGACGGCGTTTTCCAGCGACCTCATTTGTTCTTTCAATATAGATATTTCCGCCAGCAACTTAATTAGGGCTTCGTATTTCTCTTCAAGGCTTGCCAACCTCTTTTCAAGGGTTTCAATGCGTTCTCTCAATTGCGTATCCTCCTGAGAGTCTTTGTTTATCAGGCTTTTGAGAAGAGTTGCTAAAAGTTCTAATTTTTGATTCTCGGATAGGGTTTTGACAAGTTCTTCAAATGAATTGCTCATCATTTCAGGATTTTAAGTTTAGCATATTTCAGCATTATCTTCCTTGTTTTGTCTTGGAACTTAATCAATGCTACTTTTTGGGTTCCCTCGCCCTCTATTTGAATAACTTTGCCAATACCAAATTTATTATGCACAATAACATTTCCTTCTTTAACGGAAAATGGGTTGTCTGGAACGAAGTTTTTAAGCGGTATGGCGGTTGTTGGTTGTGGTTTCCTCTCTCGTGCCTTGTGAACCATCCGTTGTTCAGAAGCCAGTTGTTTGACAGCCACGGCAGGGTCGCTCTTGGGTAAATCAATTACTTCATCGCCCAATTCATCAACGAACCTGCTTATCTCTGGTGAAAATTCTTTTCCGTATTTATAGCGTTTTCTGGCGTATGACAGGGTCACAGAGTGTCTGGCTCTGGTAATGCCCACGTAGAACAGTCGTCGCTCCTCCTCAATAGCCTCTGGGTCATTGGCAGACAGGTATGAAGGCAACAGGTCTTCCTCAACGCCTGCGATATAGACATGGTCAAACTCCAGCCCTTTGGCGGCGTGAAGGGTCATAAGCGTTACTGCGTCAACGCTCTCAGGTGCCATATCTTGGTCGGTCATAAGGCTAATGCTTTGAAGGTATCTAACCAGTGGTGGAAGTTCCTTTTCCTCGTCGGTCAGTTCGTCAGGATCTTCGTTCTCCGTGAATTCCTTAATTCCAGCAAGCAAGGATTCAATGTTCTCAATTCGTTCCTTCTGGTCAATGTCTTTCTTGCTTATTTTTTTATAGTGTTCCAGCAGTCCAGACCTTTCAAGGATTTCCTTAGCCAGTTCATAGGCATCTGTGTCTTTTAGTTTTAATCTCAGGGCTTCAATCATAGTTACGAATGAATCAAGTGCATTAACCGTTCGTTCGGAAAAAAGTTTTTGCTTAATGGCTATTTTCATCATTTCCCACAAGGAGACCTCCTCTTTTCGGGCGTATAATTGCAACTTTTCAATAGTTGTTTTCCCTATGCCTCTCGGCGGAAGATTAATAATTCGCATCAGGGAAACCTCATCTTGTGGATTGATGACAATTTTTAAATATGCCAAAACATCTTTAACCTCCTTCCGCTTATAGAATTCAAGGCTTCCGACGATGCGATATGGAATTCCTTGTTTGCGTAAGGATTCCTCAATTGGTCTTGATTGGGCATTTGTCCTGTATAGGATAGCGAACTGTGAATATCTCAGATGTTGACGCATAACTTTCTCAAAGATGTCACTGGCTATTTTGCGTCCTTCGTGAGATTCGTCTTCTCCTCTTAGAATCTTAATTTTATCGCCTTTGGGATTGGTTGTCCATAATCGTTTGTGGATCTGTCTTGTATTGTGCTTGATCAGGTTATTTGCCGCTTCAACGACGGTCTGTGTTGACCTGTAATTCTGTTCCAGCCTAATTAGTTTATGGTCTGGGAAATCCCTTTGGAAAGCGAAAATGTTTTCAAGGTTTGCTCCTCTGAAGGCATAAATGCTTTGGGCATCGTCGCCTACTACAAACAGGTTTTCATGTATCCCAGCCAGTTTCTTAGCAATTTCGTATTGAACCTTGTTTGTGTCTTGAAACTCATCAATCATAATATATTCAAACAAGTTTTGGTA
>JAADEI010000004.1 GCA_013153515.1 Chlorobiota bacterium
TAACAAGCCTCAAAACTGGACTTGCTAACATCTATCCCTACATTCTGCCTCAGCAACCGTCCCTCTCTCATGTCTCCTAAAGTTAGCACAATCATCATTAAATGCAACATACGAGTAACACAGAGTGTTTATTAAATTTCTTATTGCTTTATAATACTCTGAGTCCTCTGAGCCTCACTCTGTGTAACACCGTGGTTAAAAAAGAACTCAGTGCGAGACTGTGTTTAGCAAACCCTACGTGGCTTAATTTTATCCCTTACAATGTGTGGTATAGCAGGATACATAGGAGAAAATGTTTCTGGTTTCTCGTTGGATAATATTTTAAAGCATCGTGGACCGGACAGTTCGGGGACATTTGTGGAAGAAAACGTCTTACTGCTTCATCATAGGCTTGCTATAATGGACCCTACGGACAGAGGGAGTCAACCAATGGAGTCCCATTGTGGCAGATTCGTTATCGTCTTCAACGGAATGATATATAACTTCAGGGAGTTGAAAAGGGATTTAGAACGCAAAGGGATTTCTTTTAGGACTAACACCGACACAGAAGTGGTCGTCAATGGGTATTCCGCACTTGGAAAGGACATTTTCCCTATGCTTCGTGGAATGTTTGCCCTTGCTATTTATGATAAGGACACGGGTCAATTAGTCCTTGCTCGGGACCCTTTCGGCATTAAACCACTTGTGTATTGGTATCGCCATAAAGAATTTGCATTTGCTTCGGAAATAAAATGGCTCGTCAAGAAAATTAATACTTCTTTTGAACCCAATGTTGATGCATTATACCTTTTCTTGCATTTGGGATATATTCCCGCACCGCACTCGGCATTTAAGCATATTTACAAACTGGAGCCGGGTCACCTGCTTGTGTTTGATGGCGAAAATGTTTCTATTGAGGAGTTTGAAGTCATTAAGCAACCAAATCAACTATTTAATTCCTATGATGAGGCTACCCGAAATGTGAAGGATGCAATTCTGGACAGCGTCAATCATCATCTTGTTTCTGACGTTCCAGTGGCTACATTCCTCTCAGGAGGTTTGGACTCGGCTCTCATCACAGCCATAGCAAAGGACTTTATCCCTGACATTACGGCATTCACAATTGCCTTTCCAGGAAGCTTGCAGGACGAAACACAGGAGGCTTCTGAAACCGCTAAGGCAATAGGCGTCAGACATGAAATAATACCTCTTGACTCGCAACGGTTTATTGACCTATCACATCAGATTCTGGACCATCTTGATGAACCTTTCGCAGACTATTCAATTATTGCAGAGGCTTTAGTGTGTCGGGAAACAGCTCAACATGTGAAAGTTGTCCTGTCTGGAGATGGGGCAGATGAACTTTGGGGAGGCTATTTGAGATATAATGCCTATGCCACGATAGTTAAATATGGATGGCTTCTCAAACCTTTTAAGTTCCTTGGCACATTTTTGCCAGACACAGGCAGAAAAACAACGTTGTCATATTGGAATTTGCGATTAAAGAAACTGCTCGGGGCCGTGGACAATGACTTTGTTAATACGTGGTATAACCTGATAAAAATTTTTGATTTAACTCGGGGACGTGAGGAAATAATTCAAATTTTGAAACGATATTTTGCCGAGAGCCTTGGCTCAGGAAAAGGTCTATTAGAATTCCCACTTTGGTTTGACATTAATTATACATTGCCTTACGATATGCTTGCTAAAGTTGACACGGCAAGCATGATGTGGGGATTAGAGATCCGTGTCCCATTCGTGGATAAAGTAGTAGTTGACACCGCCTTGAAAGTCCATCCAGAATGGAAATATGACACCCGACACAGGAAGAAAATACTTCGGGACATAGCCAGAACTTGGCTTCCTGAACACGTCATTAACAGACCCAAGAAAGGATTTGAGCCACCACTTGCCAGAATGCTTAAGCATTTGCCAGACATTGAATCCCTACAAAAAGGAATCCCGGTTAAGGACCTGTTCCCTGATTGGAATATAATAGTTAAGCAGGCTCAAAGGAACGAACACAAAACCTGGGCTCTCATCTCCCTGCTTTATTGGATAAAAAAATTCTTTTTCCCTGCCGGATAGAACTTTGAGCTACACCGAGGGTTCGTTAGGTCACAGAGTAGCCCAGAATTAAACCGTAGTTTCACAAAGTTTCTATTAAGTTTTTGTTCTTTTTAATACTCTGTGTCCACTGTACAAAACTGCGATTATCAAAAAACTCTAAGCCCATTATGGTCAACTCACAGAAAATGCTAATTAAAAGAAAATAAGTCTTACTTTTGTTATAAACCTAATTTTATGGCCACCAAAGCAGCCTTTTCTCTTTTGACAGGTAATAACATATACGAAGAAGACCCAATTATAGAGCCAATTCTAAAACATTTGTGGGAAGATTACACTGACCACGAACAGGAGTTGGTTGAGTTTGGAAAGTGGGCAGGAGATGAACTCATTCCTGCTTTGTGGCACTTAGATAATCACGCACCCCCTCAACACCTCTATTTTGACCCGCTTGGGGAACGTGTTGACCAAATCTGGATTAGCCCACTGCAAAGGGACCTGATGAATAAACTCAATGAATTTGGAATCAATAGCGACCCGCATAGTTCAGACTCGTTAATATATCACTATGCCCTTGGTTATCTGCTTTCCGACGCAGGGCTCTATTGCATATTCACTTTGACAAATCAAGTCGCCATTATCCTTTCAAAATACGGACCTTTCAAAGAGGAAGTGCCATACATATCAGGAGCCCAAAAACCATATAAATACGGAGCCACTTTCTACACCGAAGTAACGAGCGGTAGCGACCTGTCCAGAAACCAGACCATTGCCCGAAAGGACGGGTCAAAATGGCTACTCACAGGAGAAAAATACTTCACAAGCAATGTAGGGATTGCCGACTATGCCTTGGTAACTGCCTTTGAGGAAGGATCAGAACGACACATTAAAAACCTTCGGTTGTTCGTCGTCCCACGACACAGGGAAGATGGCAGTCCAAATTACGTCATCCGAAGGCTAAAGCCCAAAATAGGTTCCCGACTAGTCCCAACCGGCGAGGTTGAACTCAAAGACAGCGAAGCATATCCCGTGGGAGACCTGTCTCTTGGTATTTATTACACCGTTGAGAGCCTTATGTACGCCAGACTGTCCAACTCAGTGGCATCAATGGGCTTGGCAATGAAAGCATATCTGGAAGCAAAGAAGTTTGCCGAACAACGAGTCACTTTTGGAAAGCCAATCATTAAACACACCTTGCTGGCTGCCGAATTTGAGGAATACTTAGACAAATTGAGGAGAGGAGTGCTGTTAGGGTTTTTAGCAGTTGCCGAGATGGACAAGTGCTGGCAGGTCAAACCACCGTATAATGAGCAATACTTATACGCGAGACTTCTGACTCACATAGCCAAAAACAGAACCGCTGAACTGGCGATAGACATCACGCAATGGGCAATTGAAGTCTTCGGAGGAATTGGAGTTCTTTCCGAATTTATAATAGAAAGATGGCATCGGGAGGCTCAGGTAACCATCATTTGGGAGGGAACAGCACACATCCACGCCCTTGAAATGATTGAAACAATAAGGAAGAAGCAGGCAGGCAGATTGCTTATTGAAAGGCTGAAAGATATTGCCAATTCGGAAGACCTCGCCAGAGCAGAAAAAATCATATCGTTCATTGAATCAGGAGAGGCGGAAGACGTCATCCGTAAAAGTCGGCATCTGCTCAGGGAACTGGCGATCATAATTGAAAATGCTTATCTGGGTCAGTTCTCTTAATGTCATTCTGCATTATATTTAACCCAAAATTTGGGCTATGCCAGGAGTAAAAAAGCCAAAAAAGGAAATTCCCGATTGGTTGAGACCACGGGCACAGGGACAATGCGACTTCCACACAAACCCCACACTAAACAGGATCGCCAGAACACCCATCTGGCTACCTTGGGCTGTCTATCTGCCCATAATAGCCGTCATTGTCGGATTCGCCATTTTTGAAATCAAAATGAACATTTGGAGTGTGATAGCACTATTTCTCTTGGGTTGGTTCACTTGGACAATAACAGAATACATCGTCCACCGCTTCCTCTATCACACTGAAACAGATTGGGAATGGCTGAGGCGAATTCAAGACAGAGGACACGGAATTCATCACAGACACCCGAAAGACCCCTATTGCCTCGCTATGCCCCCAATCTTTAGCATATTCCTCGCCGCAGGGCTGTTCGTCTTATTCTACTATTTACTTAAAGATCTTGCCTTCGCTTTCTATGGAGGGTTCGTTTTCGGCTACTTGGTCTATTTGCTCTTCCATTGGGCTCAACACAGATTGCCCAAGAGGGACGTGCCCAAGTTCCTGCAACCTCTCTGGGAACACCACGTCATCCACCACTACAAAGACCCCGACGTCAACTTCGGAGTGAGCACCAGACTGTGGGACTTCCTGTTTAGAACAACCCACGAACAGGTCTATAAAGAAGAAGAACAACGCAATGTAAATTCTTGAAAAAATAACCTATTCCAGAGGAGGAGGTTCGTCCTTGTAGATTCCTAACGAATCCATAATTTGACAAAAAGAATCTTTTGTAATATACAGTTGACTAAGATTAAAAGAAATGGGAACTTCATTTGAAAGCACATATTGTTCTTCTGTAAGAAACAGTTTGTATCTCATTTTGCTTTTTATCCTGCCAGTATATTTAGGTACAACATCTTCCCAATACTCACCAGGACGCAGGAAGACAGAGTGATAACTGTTGCCACACCAACTGTAAAGAATGTATTCAATCTCGTGCCATTTACCCTTATAATAGACTTCCGCCACTGCATATAGTATGCTGTTTATTGCTGGAAGTTTGACCACTGAGTCCGTCTTGTTGACTATAAAAATCTTATAGCCTCTATATTTTTCATAAGAATGTTCACCAAATGGTACTATTTTGCTTGTGTCTATATATATGAAGACCCCTTGTTTATTGAAAAATTTAAAGAAAGCACAGAATAAAGGCTTGGCTTCATTACCACATTCGGCAAACCCGCCCAGTGCACTTGTGTTGGGCAAACTGGATTTTACTGCAATGTGTGCAGGAAGTTTGTAATGTATGCTCAGGTCTTTTAATTCCTCTGTGTAAGTAGGAAGTATCTGTGTTTTAACACATGGAAAAAATGAGATCACGCCAAAGCCTATCAGTATTGAAACAATGATTAAAAAAATAAACCTTACAACATTCACGTTAATCTTTTTGTAAAGTTAACGGTTGCTATTTGCAAATCTATTGTAATGTTCTGGTTTGCCAGGTTGAAGGCAAAGAAAAATAACATTAAATTTTTATACTTTGTACTCGCGATAATTTTGCTTGTTGTTTCTGGAACACTGATTAGCCAAGACAATCGCTATGCAACACCCGGAAGAATTGCAGTAATTTTTGAACGGAAGGAATTGGACACGTTCTATATATTTGAAGGCAGTCCAGACGTGTGTAATTATATCGCCTGCACAATTGAGGAACTGGAAAAAATAAAAGACCTTGAAATTTGCGATTGGATTAAAATACAGTCTGCTATAGAGGACATTAAGTGGCAAATAGAAAAAGGCTGGTATGAAAATTCATACTTCATAAGGAGATATATGAGAAGAGGAGAGGCATATCCCAAACCATTGTTTTTTAAATACAGGTTCAGAGATAGACTTCCCGACGGAGTGTATTTCTTCTTTCACGGCTGGAAACCCGAAGACACTCTCAAACCTTGGTATAGGAACGGCAAGTGGAAGGACTACTACACGATGAAAGCAGTATTTATAGATTCCCTGCGGGACGGACAATGGGAATACTGGTATAGATATGACCATCCTCGCAGGCTTCGTTCCAGTTCCAAAAAGAAAAATTGTGTAAAATGTGATTATTTCGCCCACTTTCAAGAAGCCTATATTGAATACAAACAAGGAAAAGTGAGAGGATTCTTTAAGTGCCGTGATTTATGGGACTATCTAACAATGGGATTTATTAGCGATAATGACGACGGCTTCGCTATTAACTTTTTGCCTTATCAAGAAACATGGAATATCGGCTTACGTAGAAGTAGAGTCCCTGATAAAATAGAAATCTATTGGAAAGGTAGATTACATAAGACTTTCAAAGCAAATTCATATATTCTTGAACCAGTTGACACCGCCGAAGGAGTATTTTTAGCCGTGGATTCTAACGTGCTTGATACTACCCTCAGGGACGAAAGTCCGGTCATTCCATGGATGGTAAAGTAAAATTATATGTCTTAACACAATATAGGTGGTAAAAATGGATTTTGTGTTTTTCACGCAGGTTGAGGGCAGAGTTTTAATATGCGAAAATCTCTCGGCTCAAACGTTAAATCTAAAATAAACCACGTCTCCATCTTGAATAACATAGTCTTTTCCTTCCAGACGCAGTTTTCCCGTCTCCTTAGCACCTTGCTCACCGCCATATTTAACATAGTCGTCAAAGCCAATCACTTCAGCTCGAATGAACCCTTTTTGGATGTCTGAGTGTATCTTTCCGGCTGCTTCGTATGCCGTTGTGCCTTTCACTATGGGCCAAGCTCGGACTTCCTTCGGTCCGGCAGTGAAGAAGGTTATTAGCCCAAGGAGGTCATAGGCTGTCCTGATAAGTCTGTTGATTCCCGGTTCTTCAAGCCCATACACCTCAAGCAGTTCGCGTCGTTCCTGCTCATCTTCTATCTCTGCCAGTTCAGCTTCCACCTTGGCACAGATGGGCAATACAAAAGTTCCTTCTTTTTTAGCTATTTCCTCAAGTTGCTTAACATATTCCCCGGGGTTGTTTATTTGAGATTCATCTATGTTGGCTATATAGACCACTGGCTTAGCAGTTAGAAATTGATATTGATTGAGCAATTTGGAAAATTCTTCATCCTGAATGCCTATTGACCTTATTGGAATTCCCTGTTCCAACTTTTCTTTAATGAATTGTAGAATTTCCGCTTCTTTTTGGGCTTCTTTATCACCTGCTTTCAATCGTTTTTGCAACCGTTCAAGCCTTCTTTCCACCAGTTCAAGGTCTTTAAGCAACAACTCGGTGTCAATAATTTCCTTGTCTCTTACAGGGTCCGGTGCCCCCTCCACATGAACTATCTCGTCTGAATCAAAGCATCTGACCACGTGCAGGATGGCATCAACATTCCGGATGTGGTCAAGGAATTGGTTTCCTAATCCTTCACCCTCGGAAGCCCCTCGCACTAATCCAGCTATGTCAACTATCTCAACAGTGGCAGGGACAACATTAGCAGGCTTGACAATCTCAACTAATTTGTCCAGCCTCGGATCAGGAACGGTTACAACCCCTTGATTGGGTTCAATAGTGCAAAAAGGAAAATTAGCAGCTTCTGCTTTTGCTCTGGATAGGGCAGTAAAGAGGGTTGATTTTCCCACATTTGGTAGTCCGACAATACCAGCTTTTAATCCCATAAATAGCCACTTTGTAAAGATGTAAGAGGTCAAAAAGTATTAATGGTTCCCTCATACTGCTTTGAGGTGGTTGCCTAAATCTTGTTTGTTTAACCGATAATTTCTCCTGATTGCAACAATTAACATTTCATGATTGATTCAAAATGTTGTATATTTGTATTTGGAAGTGAATAGCAAAAAGAACAATTGATGGGCAGGAAAAAATTTTTGCTGATAGCAACCTTTCTCTTAATGAGTATAGCTTGGTCTGCAAAGGCAACTCACATTATGGGTGGGGTTATAACATATAGGTGGCTTGGAGGTAACGATTATGAAATTACCTTAGTGCTTTTTAGAGACTGTGAGGGAATCCAACTTCCAACATCAGCCACCATATCAATCAGTTCCGCTTCCTGCGGTCAGAACTTCAGTGTAACCATTCCTTTGAGGGGCTCTGCCCTTGAAGTGTCTCAGGTGTGCCCATCACAAGCAAATTTAACAACTTGTCATCAAGGTGGTGCGTTGCCCGGAACTCAAAGAGGGGAATATATTGATACTGTTACATTGCCACCCTGTCCAGATTGGGTTTTTGAATACACCACTTGTTGTCGTAATACTCCCCCAGGTGGATTGTCCGTAACATGCTCAAGTTTTTATGTATATACAACCCTTGATAATTCCTCGGGTCCTAATTCATCTGTTGAGTTTAGTGGATCGTATATGCCATATGTATGCGAAGGACAACCATATTGCTATTTTCCAGGAATCATTAACCCTGATGGTGATTCGCTTGTAATTGAATTTGAAACCGCCTACGGAACAAGCATTACTGATCCATGTGGGTATGCCCCAGGATTTTCACCAACTAATCCAATAGTTTCTACCACCCCCATTACTCTTGACTCTGTTACAGGACAGATTTGTTTTACTATTCCACCGGGTTCAGGAAACATGCATTATATCATCACTTTTAAAGTAACAGAATATAAGAATGGGCAGCCTGTCGGGGTTGTTCATAGAGAGATACAGGTTGTCTCTATGCAATGTCCTTCAAACAATCTTCCTGTTTTTTCTGTACCCGGAGGAAGCTCGTGCCCAATAACGGATGTAACAGGTGGAACCCAAGAGAATTGTAATACTATCATAGCATGCACATATACTCCTGTCAGTTTTAATGTACACGTTTGGGACCTGGATTCTTTGTTTCAAAACATACAACTTGAATCTAATGTGGCGGATGCTTTGCCGGGGGCAACTTTTAATACATCCTGTCCAACAGGTAATTGTGGCTACGTAGTAGGTAATGTTTCTTGGACATCATCCGGACCGGGAAAATACTATGTAACATTTTCAGCCGATGACGGAGAATGCCCTATTCCAGGAGTCACTCACTATACTGTTTTAGTTGATGTTCGGGTTGATACAACAATGCTTGTAGCGTTTGACGGCGACACTACAGAGGGTTTTAATCTATTAGTTGAAGGATGCACAGATGGTTCATTGGTATTTTATACTGCAACCAACTTTAATGATTCTGTATTGACTGATATTGTAGTAAACTATTCAGGGGGTGCTTCTCCTTCTGATATTTACGGACCACCGCCAACAACTTCTTGGGCGGAACTGCTATTACCAGGGGACACTTTCAAAACATATCCTCTTTACCCGGTTCAAGACAACATATCCGAGGGACCAGAAACTTTAGTTGTTCAAACAATAGGAAGGTGTGGGGTGGCATCAGAAGTTGAAATAGTTATTATGGATAAACCTGAGTCATCAGTGCTATTCTCAGACTCAACATTATGTTATTCTGATTATGTAACATTAATTGGTGAAGGAAATGCTTTGCATCATATTTGGGCGACAGATACTGGGTTCCTGTGTATTGAATGTGATACTCTGACCCTTTTCATGGACTCTTCACGGTTCTTTTATTATATTAACAAATCGGGACTGTGCGAAGACACAGCGATTACATTCATGAAAGTTTCTCATACGAGGATGGATTTTGAACCTGAAACCCTTCAAATCTGCCTTAATGATACAATAAGAGTTCTTGTTCCGGAAGGCATTTGGGTAAGGCATGGTTGGAAAACGAAAACTGCCAGTGAAATCCTTTGCTCCACTTGTGATACAACCTATATAGTTGGAATTGAGCCTGGGGAGGCGTTAATTGAAGGAATTGACACTTTCGGTTGCAGAAGAGAAGACATTATTTACCTTGACGTGGACACTACCGCTTATGCCTATATTATCGCCTCTGATACAATGATCTTGAAGGGAGCCACTGTAACATTGGTAGCAAAGACAACTTCTGAGTTGTTCTGGTGGGTCCTGCCAAGACCCAAAAAAGATAAAGTGGATTCATTAGTGAGGGTATATGTATTGAATCCGACGGAAACCCTTACTGTTTATCTACATGCCTATTCGCGTCTTGGATGCTTTAGATCCGATTCCATAGTTATCTATGCCATTGACCAGCCCCCTTGTGGAGACTCAACTATATGGGTTCCCACTGCGTTTAGTCCTAATGGCGACGGTGTCAACGACGTGTTATACCTCTATGGTAGAACCTCGGTGGAAATAATTGAATGGGGAGTTCTTGACAGATGGGGCAATTTGTATTATAAAGATGAAAACACCACTATTGATTTGAATCTTCTCCATACACCAAAGGGATGGAATGGCATAGGACCAAACGGTGAAACCCTTCGTCCTGACGTCTATGCGTGGTATGCCATATTTAAGTGTGATAGAGACGCCAGAAAATATGTTATAAGTGGGGACGTTATGCTTTTTAGGTAAGGCAGGCACAGTTCAAAACTTTAAATTTAAGATATATTTTGATTTGTCTCTCGGGAGACGTGTTCTTAAACAGGTACACAAAGGATAAAGTTCGTGTTAACTGGGATGGTTTTATCCACTCGCTGCCTCCAATTAACAAGAGATTCCTAATTTTGCACAAAAAGGCTTATGGTTAGTATGATACTAAAAATTCTCGCTATTGCAGGAGTTATCTTAACCTTTGTGGCTTTCTTGTGGGCTGTTTGGAGGGTTTGGCATTGGCTTCAGAAACAGATGTAGGGGGTTGTTGAAGTTAGCACGACAGACTAACTAATAATGAAGCTTCATGCAGCGAAGGCTTGCATTGTGGATTCTTATTGCTTTAGGAGCTGGATTCCTCGCTGGCATTGGCTTGGGGTTTCTTGGACTGCATCAATTTGTTAAAGATTGGATTGCACCATTTGGAGAGATATTCATTCGTTTATTGCAGATGGTCGCAATCCCTCTAATCATAACTTCTCTGATTTCGGGAGTTGCCCATTTGAGCGATATGGCTCGCCTTTCCAAACTTGGCTTGCTAACCATATCATATTACATTTTCACTACGACAGTGGCTATCGTAATTGGGCTTGTCCTTGTTAACATAACACAGCCCGGGAAATTGTTTCCACCTGACCAACAGGAAATTTTTAGGGAACAATTCAAGCATCAGGTTGAGGAAAAGGTTTCAGTGGCTCAGGAGGTCTCTGTTAGTAGCCCTCTCAGATTCTTGGTTGATTTAGTTCCTAAAAACATTTTCCAATCTGTTGAGGATAATAAAAAAATGTTGCAGGTTATTTTTTTCGCTCTCTTTTTAGGATTAGCCCTTGCTATGAGCCCTCGGAACAAGGTCCAAACGGCAATTAAGTTCTTTGAAGGCTTGAACGAAGCCATTTTGAAAATGGTTGAATTGATAATGTTGTTTGCTCCCATAGGAGTGTTTGCCCTCATGACCTCAATAATAGTTGATTTTTCTCGTGGCGGAGAAATATCGTCTATGTTGGAAGCCCTTGGGACATATATGCTAACCGTTGTTTTGGGATTGTTCTTGTTGATATTGTTCTTGTATCCCTCAATTTTGAAGTTTATTGCCAAGTTCTCGCCGATAAAATTTTTCAAAGAGATGTATCCCGTGCAGATGGTCGCTTTCTCAACAAGTAGTAGTGCCGCCACATTGCCCGTAACTATGAAGGTTGTTACTGAAAAACTAAGAGTTCCAGAGGAGACAGCAAGTTTTGTCCTGCCTTTGGGAGCCACAATTAATATGGACGGAACAGCATTGTATCAGGCAGTTGCCGCAGTGTTCATCGCTCAAGCAATGGGATGGGACCTGACTGTTTCTCAACAGGCAACAATTGTTCTCACGGCAACTCTCGCATCCATCGGAGCAGCCGCAGTGCCCGGAGCGGGAATAGTTATGCTCGTTATCATTCTGCAAGCCCTTGGGATCGGTCCAGCGGGAATAGCCCTTATTTTGGCAGTGGACAGACCTTTGGACATGCTCAGGACAGTTGTCAACGTTACCAGTGATGCCACATGTGCCGTAACAGTAAGCAAACTCATCAATGAAAAAGGTTGAAGTTCTTCTTCCGGTAGCGTCGCTAAAAAGTATTTATACCTATTCTTGGGCAGATTCTCTGCCAGAACCTGAGGTTGGAATGCCAGTAGTTGTTCCCTTGGGAAACAAACAAGTTGCGGGCATAGTAGTAGAAGTTCATAACAGAGACGTGCCTTATGAACTGAAACCCGTAAAGAAAATTATTTCGGAAAGCCCGATAGTAAAACAGTGGCAAATAGACCAATGGCAATTCCTTGCAAAAAGATATTGTGTCCCGGAGGGATTAGTCCTTGACCAAGCAATCCCGCCACTTCTTAGAGGGAAAGTCCAAAAACAATGGCATTTAGTTAAAAAGCCTGAACCTCGCCTGCTTCAAGCACTATCTTATGAGGCTTATCCAATTTTGAAAACCATCACTGATAGTTTGATTATGCCGATGACAGAAAGGCAATTGCTAAAATTCGTTCCCATTTCCAAACAAACACTCAGGAAATACTTAAATCTTCTCAAAGATGCAGAAATAGTTACCGATGAATATCAAATTCTGAGAGCAGGCAAAACGCTCAAAATTGCATATAAAGCCATTGAAGTTGAGAATTATGAACCGTTATTAAAGCGTTCGCCTTCCCAAAAGGAAGCCTATTTATGGTTTCTCAACCAAGGGAAACCCATTCCACGAGAAGAAGTGCCATTCAAAAGTCAAATCATTAAGAAACTAATAGATAAAGGATTAGTTGAAACCATCTCTTGGACCTCGGCAGGCACAACTCAATCAAACATTCAACCCGCTCAATACTCTAACGAAGACTTCATAATCGGAGGGCAATTTGTCCAAAGAATAAATGTTTTATGGGAAGAAATCAACAGCCATATAAACGAAGGCAAGCAAGTCTTAATTCTCGTTCCCACAATTGAACATTTGCAAGTTTTCATAGATGAAATACCATTCAATCCTGACACGACAGCATTTTATGCATATTCCCTCACGCCACCACAGAGGAAAAAAGTTTGGGAAGAAGTTTTTTATGGAAGGAAGAAACTGGTTGTAGGGACCCGTTCGGCACTATTCCTGCCTTGGGAAAACCTGTCCTTGATTGTCTTTGAAGAACCTGCAAGCCAGTTCCATGAGAACATAGCCAAGACACCTCACCTGCATTCAAACACGGTTGCCACTTGGCTTTCCGAACACTTCAATTCCCGAATTATCTACTCAGGCACAACACTCAACTCGCCACTGTGGTATTCACTGCAAACAAACAAAAAACGCTCACTAAATATCAACTCTAACCAGAGCGAATTGTGGCTTTCGGACCTTCGCTACGCACCAGAAGTAAGGAAACAGGAAAACCCATTCTCTTCACAAGTATGGACGCTAATCAACGAATCAATAAAAGGAAAAATCCTCGTTTTAGTGGCACGCAAAGGATTCACTTCTCTATCTTGTTCCCAATGCCAGTGGACAGCACAATGCCCAGTGTGTAAAACACCTTTAAGATTAATCCACAATAAACTGAAATGTGAATTTTGTGGATATTCAGAACCTTATACAGATAAATGTCCTTTGTGTGGAGGAGAAACTGTTAGAAACGCCAGCCTCGGTCCAGAAAAAGTTACTGAAGAATTAAGAAAGAGATTTCCTGACGTTCCTATTTACACCATTTCGCCCGACATAACACCGCAACCTCACCAAAGAAAAGCCCTCATAGAATGGTTCAATGCACAAGACAACGCCATTATTGTAGGGACTTATCCTGTTCTTAATGCTTTGCTATACAAACCCGTTGACCTCGCAATTGTGCAAAACCTATATACAATCCTGAAAATATCAGGATATAACGTCAAGGACAACGCTATGCACATGCTTTCATTTATCAAGCAAAACGCCCGAAAAATGGTTGTTCAAACCTATGATGTTGAAGACCCAGTCCTTGAAGCACTTATGAAAAACAAATTTGATATTTACTTCAACCATGAACTTGACTTGCGAAAAATTATCCAAATCCCACCCTTCGGAAACCTCTTTATTATTGAACTGGCTCACGTGGATAACAAAAAACTGCAAATATTCAAAGAGGAACTTATTTCCTGTCTAAAAATGCAGGGTCTAACGCCTCAAAGCGACATTTCTTCCATACGCAGGAATAAAATGCGTTGGGCTACAATAGTCGTCAAAACAGATAAATTTCCCGAAGACCTGCCTCTGCTATCTCAATGCCTCAATTCAATATACAAAAAACTGGGCAAATTCGGAGAACTTCATTTTTGGTTCAATCCAGTATCTAAGTGAAATTTAAGTCTTACTCTAAATTAAAGCTTAAAATCAGGGTTTTAAAAAGATTAACTAGCATATCTTTACAGGAAAATTTACAATACATGAGGAGAAGCAGATTTGCTTTTTGGTTAGGGTTTGTTGCGTTGCTTGGCAATGGCTTTAATCCATTGAAAGCCCAAGAAAAATTTAGAATTGAAATTGACCCAATCCATGTTCCCGGAATGTTAGGGATTCAATCTTTCGCCTGGGGCAAGTCATCAGATGGAAAAATTTTATTAATAGGGGGCAGGCGGGACGGTCTTCATCTGCGTCGCCCATTTGAAACTTTTGATCCTACTGGAAATAATACGAACATTATTGTTTTGGATGTTCAGGGACAGCGAGTGTGGACAGCTTCCTTGTTTTCCTTACCAACATCTATGCAGGAGCAACTTCAATCCACCAATATGCAATTCTTCCAACGGGATTCTATTCTCTACATCATCGGGGGGTATGGCTACAGTCCAACGGCAGGCGACCATATCACTTTCCCATACCTCACCGCCATCCATGTGGATAGTGTAGTTGACGCAATCGTCAACGGAAAGCCTATCACATCATTCTTCAGGCAAGTTCAAGATGCTTTCTTTCAGGTTACGGGCGGTCAATTGGGCTATTTAGACTCATTTTTCTATTTATGCGGGGGACAGATATTTACGGGCAGATATAATCCGATGAATGGTCCATCTTTCACGCAACAATACACTAATGAAGTTCGCAAGTTTAAGATAATTGATGATGGAACAACTCTATCTTATTCAGATACTACCATATTTAGAGACCCGGCAAACCTTCACCGTCGGGACTACAATATGAGTCCACAAGTGTTTCCTGATGGTTCCAGAGGATTCACTATGTTCACTGGCGTGTTCCAAATAGGGGT
>JAADEI010000070.1 GCA_013153515.1 Chlorobiota bacterium
GTGCCAGTGACACTACTAAATATCTGATTTATG
Source organism: Chlorobiota bacterium (assembly GCA_013153515.1). Lineage (GTDB taxonomy): Bacteria > Bacteroidota > Bacteroidia > JAADEI01 > JAADEI01 > JAADEI01. The sequence goes on from JAADEI010000070.1 coordinate 34, forward strand.
ATGACATTTTGAACAATGAACCTATGGTTGCTAAGTATCAAGCGTTAGGTCAGGCTCAGATAACTTCTACAGGTGGAGCAGATCCTATATGTAATCGTATTACGGCAAGTATTGAATATGGACCACCTACTGTTGTTTCCGGACCTTGGTATGAGGAATGTGGTCCTGGTTTAAGAATGAGACTGCAGAATTACGATTCAGATGGAGGAGGTTATGATAATTCAGTAGGATTTATTTGGCGATCTACCAATAATGATGGATGTCCTTATGATGACTCTTGGGGGAGTATTAATGTATGCACTGCACCCAGTACAGAGCACCAATGGACCATCCCTGAATTTTATCAACAAAACTTTGGGGGCAGTGCATTATTAATCTTTGTTAGATAGCATTCAGGATTACACATAAAAGTTCTTTAAGGCTGACCTGTTATGTTCTTAATTTTTTTGAGTCGCTTAAGAAACAGTTTTTTGCCCCTTCTGATTTACAAACCATCAATCATCCCTCGTTGCACTCAGGAAGATGCTAAGGTAATAGAGCAGTGAGGCGAGGGAGGAGAGGGCGGCGACGACGTAGGTCATGGCAGCCCATTTCAAGGCGTCAGAGACCATAGGATATTCTGTTTGTGAAACGATATTTCTTTGTTTGACCCACGCCAGAGCCCGTCGTGAAGCATCAAACTCAACAGGCAGCGTTATGAAGGCAAACAATGTGGTTGTAGCAAACAGGATTATGCCGAACAAAAGAAGTTGAGGAAACACATTCAGAAGAAGCAAGCCTGCCAGAATGACCCATTGAACAATCATTGAACTAAATTGAACCACTGGAACGAGAGCAGATCGAACCTTAAGGAAGAAATAACCCTGAGCGTGTTGGACAGCGTGTCCGCATTCGTGGGCGGCGACGGCGGCAGAAGCAACACTCCTGCCATGGTAAACCTCTGGACTGAGCGAAACAGTCTTTGTCACTGGATTGTAGTGGTCTGTGAGGAATCCACGCCCTTCAACTATTTTAACGTCATAGATGCCATAGTCCCTAAGCATCCTTTCCGCTACTTCCCTTCCTGTCAACCCAGAAGATAGGGGAGTGGCGAGGTACTTCTGGAATCTATTCCTAAACTTAGTTTGCACAATAAGACCGATGATGAAGACAGCGATTAGCAGGAGCCATCCAAACAACATATCTCTTGCATTTTCTTGTTTAGATTAAGTCTTATTAGAGTGGATTTGGTTCCTATTATCTGGAAAAATGTAGGGGAGAGGCTGGAAAAATCGGTCCATCTTTAATATGGAAAGTCGCCATAACATTTTGTTATACACATCAACCTTTTGATTATATCGCTTGATTCTTTCTTGATACACTAACGTTTTTCCTTTATTAAGATCTTGCGTTAATTCTTGGTATTCCTTTTGTAGCGATAAGAACAAAAAGTAAGTATATAAAGGAATTGAGGCAATGCCAAGGAGAACCAAAACAAAAAATAGAACTATCATCCAATACACAAAGTTAATTAAAAACGCTTACACTTGCTTAATTTTGGAATCGTATGCTAAAAACTCTGGTCCTAAAACGGTATTTGCTTATAGAGGAGGCAGAACTGAATTTTAAGAAAGGGCTTAATGTGTTGACTGGGGAGACAGGTTCGGGGAAGTCCGTCTTAGTGGGTAGCCTGTCCGTGTTGTCTGGCGGTCGTGTTGATAAGGACATGCTTCGGTATCCAGACCAGAAGGCGGTAGTGGAGGCACTCTGGCAGGTAACAGATGAAAAGGTTCACCAGTGGCTCAAAGAACGGGATTTGTTTGAGGGCAATGAAATTATTGTAAGGAGGGAGATTCATCCATCTGGTAGGACACGGGCATTTGTCAATGATACGCCTGTCTCAATAGGCGAATTGAAAGAACTGGGCAGTTTGCTTGTCCAGATTCAAACCCAGCATGGCTTGTTGAACTTGAAAAGCCCTGCATTTGCCCTGGAACTAATTGATTCGTTGCTTGAAGACAATCGGTTGATAGAAAGGTATAAGACCCTGTGGAAGGAAATCCAAAAACTTAAGAAACAAAGGGAGGAACTTCTCAAGGAAGTTAATGAAATTTCACAGTCCAAGCAGTGGCTTGAAGACCAAAAAAGGGAATTGGACCAGATTCCATTAGATGAATTTGTTGACAGGGACATAGACCAAGAGATTAGCATATTGGAAAATGTTGACACTGCCGTATATCACTTGGGACAAGCATTGAATTTTCTCGCCGATGACGAGGTTTCTGCCGAAACGCTTATTTACAAAGCGATCAATGAACTCAAAACAATTCAAAACATTTTGAAAGATGTTAACCAACTTGTTGAAACTCTTGAAAACAGTGCCATTGCAATAAGGGATGTTGCCGATGAGTTGCGAAACAAAGTAGAAGATTTGCGAAACCAAACGGAAAACGTAGAGACGCTAAGAGGAATCATTGATCAAATCAATCACTTGAAGTTTAAATATAACGTTTCAACAGTCCGGGAATTAATTGAAAAAAGGGAGCAAGTCAAGCAACAGTTGGAAAAGGTTGAGAATCTTGAAGGAGAAATCGCATTTATCGAACAGGAATTATCCCGTCTGGAAAAGGAATTGCTTGAAGTGGGCAAGTTGTTGAGCAACCAGCGAAAAGAAGTCGCTACAGAGGTTGAAGCCCTACTAAATAGTATGTTGCAAGACCTCAACCTGTCTTATGCCAGAATCGAGATTGAACACCAAGAGAGTGAAGTTCCTTTGCCTTCGGGACTGGACATATTCTCAATACTGTTTTCAGCAGACCAAGGAAAGACCTTCAAGCCTGTTTATGAAGTGGCATCTGGAGGGGAGTTAGCCCGATTGATGTTAGCCATTCAGGCAATCATTAGCCGGAAAAGGTCGTTGCCTACATTAGTTCTGGATGAAGTGGACACAGGAATTTCTGGCGAGACAGCCCGCCGTGTGGCTGCATTTATGCGTAAATTGGGCGAAAGGGTTCAAATCATCGCAATTACGCATTTGCCTGCTGTGGCAGCGGCAGCACACCACCACATAGCCATAGCCAAAGAGTTTGATGACGAAGGGCTTCCCACTGCAACATTTAAAGAATTGGTTTCTGATGAAGACCGGGTCAGGGAAGTGGCACGAATAATGGGGGGCGAGGGGGCGTCGGAGGCAATGCTTAATAGTGCAAAAGACCTAATAAAAGAAATGTCTTGAGGGCTTATTAAATCAGTCGCTTTAGTTGAAAAAACTCTTTAATGAGTTTTTGAGATTCTTCTTTCAACACGCCTTCGTGAACTTCAATGGATTCGTGAATTAGTTTTGGATTGAATGACCTGTATCCTTTCTGATGGTCTGGGGCAGCAAACACAACCCTGCTGACCTGTGCCAGATTAAGAGCATAAGCACACATGGGACACGGCTCCAAGGTTATATAAATAGTGCAATCCCAGAGATATTTCTGGTTTAAAGCGTTGGAAGCAGCCGTTATAGCAAGCAACTCTGCATGTGCCGTCACGTCTTGCAACTGTTCAACTTGATTGTGTGCCCTAGCTATCACCTTCCCTCCACGAACTATAATGGCACCTATTGGAACTTCATCTTCCTCAAATGCTTTGACCGCCTCTTGGAGAGCCTGTTGCATCCAAAACTTGTCTATTTCCATGGGAGATTCCCGCTTGAATTGTTTCCATTAGTGTGTGGTTCAGGGATATAGTCCACGGCACTTTGCCGTTTTTGAAATGGTTGCTTATACAACGACATTAGTTTGACAAACTCTTCGGGTATGTTTGTTGACACATTGAGCCCCCATTCTTTCAATTCCTTAGCAGTGATTGGTCTGTCGTGTGTCCACACACCGCTTGTGAGCATTTGGGCGAATTCCCGGGCTTTCTCTTCAGGCATCTTATCTTGAAGGATTTCAAAGACCACCTGTTGCATCTGTCTCATAGCCTTGGCGGATATGTCTGCCAGCACAAGCCATTGGTCGTTTATTTTTTCTGCTGGCTTAAGCCTTCTGAGATTTACTATTGAAGGGGCTGGCAACCCGTTTATTTGCGGGTCTAGGGGACCCAACACGGCATCAGGGGTCATTATTATTTCGTCGGCAGCGAGGGCAATGAGAGTTCCGCCACTCATCGCATAGTGTGGAATTATTGCAGTTGTTTTACCTTTTCTTCGCTTGATGGCACGGGCAATCTGGACGGCAGCAAGGACTAAGCCACCGGGGGTATGCAGAACTATATCAACATTCATTTTAGAATCAGTCATATAAAGGGCACGCAGAATTTCCTCTGAGTCTTCCATATTTAGAAACCTAAACAGAGGTATGCCAAAAAAAGAAATGGTTTCTTGCCTATGAATTAATACTATCACTCGCGAATTCCTTTTTTCTTCAATGGATGCCATTAGCCGTCTTCTTGCTCCCTCAAGAGCCTTTTGGGCAATGACAGGTTGAAGCATTAACAAAAAGAAAAACAGCCATACTATCCAAGTGAAGTCATATCCCGGAGCCATCAGTTACTGAATTTTAAGCAAAGATAAGTCAGCACGGGCTAACAGACAGTTGAGAAAATCGTTTTTTACCTCTAATGTAATAGTCAACAACTATAGAACCTTTATAATATCCACACCACTGCTTGTTCTCTTTATCAAAAGGTTTGTATTTGAATTTGCCAATGTTTGAAATAAATTTTGCTTGTGCCTTTAATATTGCCCAAAACCCCTTAAGATGACCAGAAACAAGTAGCTTAAATGAGAATGCGAAGTCAAGAGTTAGTCGTGCGATATATTTTATAACCCAACTTTTGAAAGGTAAATTTTCTTTAAGCATTATGTGATTGTGGTAAAAATTAAAGAACACTTTACGGGGATTGTCATATCCGAGTGCAGCACCACCATAGTGATACACAACGCTTTGAGGAACGCACCCCACCTTATAGCCCATTCTTTGAAGACGCCAACACAGGTCAATCTCTTCCATGTGCATGAAAAAATGCTTATTAAACCCGCCTGCTTCAATAAAATGGTTTCGTTTGATTACCATGCAGGCACCACTTGTCCAGAACACATAGGCGGGGTCATCGTATTGTCCTCTGTCTTCCTCAACAGTTGTGAAGATTCTTCCACGGGCAAAAGGGAATCCTAAGATGTCCAGCCACCCACCGCACGCACCTGCATATTCAAAATAGTTCTTTCGTTTGTAGTCCTTTATCTTGGGTTGCGCAGCACTGTGTTCGGGATGTGCTTCCAGCCATTTAATTAGAGGTTTCAACCAGCCTTCCGTTACATATAGGTCATGATTAACTATGGCGACAAAATCTTCTTTTATGCGATTAAAAATGGCGTAGTTATAAGCCTTCCCAAAACCGGGGTTCCCACCAGTCTCAATAACTGTTACCTCAGGAAAGTGTTTTCTTACCAGCAGGGGCGTGTTAGAACCTTTGTAGTCATTGTAAATTAAATATATTCTGGCATCTGGCGAATGTTTTATAAATAGAGGGATGGTGTGTTTTAAGTGTTCCCACCCATTTGCCGTTATGATTGCTACTGCTACTTTCCCAGCCATCAGTTCTATAACGCTATAACGAAAACAAGGAACGTTAATGCCAGAATTGGCAATAGGTACACCATGCTATACTTCGCTATGTATCCACCGAAGGAGGGCATGTCAACACCCGACTGCTCAGCAATGTTCCTCACCATAAAATTAGGGGCGTTTCCGATGTAGGTCATGGCACCGAAGAACACAGCGGCAATTGAAATAGCGATTAAATAGTCAGGATAGTTATGGACGAACTGTAACACGTCGCCCTTCAAGTTGATGTCAAGACCATATTTGCCCATTGCGGCAGCGAGGAAAGTGAGGTAGGTCGGGGCATTATCCAAAACGGAAGAGAGGGAGCCAGTGAGCCAATATAATGTTGATTCAGAGATTAGTTTAAGTCCTTCCGGGGAGTGAGCGAAGGCACTAACCAATTGAAGGGCGGGCATCATAGTGGCGAAAATCCCAAGGAACAGGAATCCCACTTCTTTAATAGGCTCAAAATTAAAATTGTTCTCCTTAAGAATTTCCTTATTGGCAAGGAGATAAGCCATTATTGCAACGGAAATCATTATTATCTCCCGAATTATGGAGAACCGTTCACCATGGTAGTTAACTGCCGGGAGCCATGGTAAGATAGCCGGGTCAAGAAACACGGAGCCGATGATTATTGCCAGCCACAGAACATTTAGCAAACCCTTGAACTCAAGTCCAAATGAGAACTTAGAGGAGTCCTTGCCTTGTTCCTTTAACCAAGCCTTCCATCGTCGATTGTCAAGAAAATAAAACAGCAAGAGGATCAAGCCTACACCAAACAACCACGGGAAAAACATGTGTTCAACGGTCCAGAAGAAAGGAACACCTTTCAAAAATCCTAAGAATAGAGGCGGATCCCCAATGGGTGTTAAGCTTCCACCGACGTTGGAAACAACAAAGATAAAAAACACAATATGGTATGTGCTTATTCTATGCTTGTTTAAACGCATGTATGGCCTTATGAGAAGTATTGAGGCACCAGTGGTCCCTATAATGTTTGCTAACACGGCTCCAATGCCCAGCAATAATACGTTTGCCAGAGGATGTGTCTCCCCCTTAATTTTTATCAGGATTCCACTACTGGCTATGAATAATGAACCGATGAGGCTCAGGAATGATATGTATTCAAAAAGAGTGTGCACCGGGTGTTCGGCATCATTTAAAATAAACAGGTAGTATAGGACCACTGGGAAACCAAGTAGAAAAGCAAAAACAGGATAGTAGCGTTCCCAAATATGATGGTAGAACAGCGGTCCAGTGGCAATCATCAAAAGCAAAACAACGAAGGGAATGACTAACCATGCCGGTGGTAAAGCGTGTGTTGCTGAAACCAATGCTATCACTTCCATAAGAATTGTTTTATCTGCAAACTTATGATAAAAAAAGCACTTAATCTCTGGTAAGGTATATATAACCGCTAAGGGGCTCGGAGGTTTCAACTGTCCCATTGAGTCGGCGTTCAAACACTTTGCAAACGTAGTAGTATGTTCCCTCGGGGACAGGCTTTCCATTTTGGTTCGTGCCGTCCCAGTTGATGTAGGGGTTGCTTGTTGAATAGACGAGGTTGCCCCATCTAGTAAAAATTTTACAGTCAACGCTATCTATGAACCTAAATGGTTTGAAGGGGGTGAAGAGGTCGTTTATACCATCGCCGTTTGGGGTGAAGGCATTGGGCAATTCATAAATCGGACAGTTGTCCACGCATATAGTGTCGCCAATAGGACCCACATTCCCATTACTGTCAATAAACGATATTGCATAACAACCGGCTGGATCAAGTGTGGGACCATAAATGTATATTAGGTTTATGGCGGGGACAGTGTCCAGGATAGAGGTTGTGTTAGTGGAAGGGTCAATCTTGTGTACTAGTGTCCATTCGGCGTCCTTGGAGCATTCCGGGATGTTCCATTGGATTGAGACGATAAATGCAGTGTCTGTTTCAGATGCAATGTTGCAAGGTGGAACGACGTGGGGAGTGACGCCACAGGGGTCGGTGGTGTCCCTTGGAGTAGCACAAGTTTCTTGGGAATTGTTCTTAAGGTTTAGGGGGTAGTTTGGCAAAGTGAATGCACCGTAGGCAGGACGGATTACATAGCAGTAGGTAACATTATTTTGAACCTGCTTGTCTATATAGAATTGCACTGGGATGTTTATTATTGAGTCAGTGTATATAGGAGAGGAGGCGATGCGTCGTTGGATAGTGTATTTATAATTAAGCCAAGGGGTGAATGCCTGCCATTGAAGTTGAACTTCTCTATCACCGGCGGCGGCAAACAGGAAGTGCGTTGTAGCCGGAGAACTAGTCCCTATTAGAGTTGAGCCGCTATAGAAGTTTATTCTGTATGCCCAGGGAATGGTTACAGTATTTATTAGAGAATCAATAATTGTTGTGTCGGTCATTTCGGAAAAATAGGTATATGTGTTTGAGTGGATGGTTATCCATGCAGAGGGGTGGAAACCACTGCCATGTTGCAACTCAAGGGTATAAGGAGGGGGAAAGATTGTTTTATCTATTTGTGTGGAATCCGATCTCATCCAAATAACCAATACTTTGCCGTTTAGGGAATCTGTTGTGAGCACGCTTGCCGTCGTCAAAACAGGAATTATTCTTGGTATTTGCAGACATGCTTCATTTGAAGCGACGCCCTCTATCGTGTCAACTCTATATCCGGGAACAACCGTGTCAAAAAATTCAGGGACGATTCGGTAGCAATAGGTATGTCCGGAAGACAGAAATGAATCCACATATTCGTATGCCTTAACAAATCTTGCGATTCGTGTATATCCCCATCCTGCGACACCTCGCTTGCACGTGTCTATTCCGTTAGTTGACCCAATTCGACGCCAAATTGACCATCCTGCGAAATTGCTCGCCGTATCACACACATAAGGATTTTGCCATTGGAGATGGGCGTGGTTAGGCACCTCAACAGATGCCCACAAACTATCAGGGGGGCCAAGAACTGAAATGAACCATTTGTATGCATTGGTTAGAGAATTGCCAAGAGAAGGCGAATCGGTGGCAACTATAAGGAAGTCATAAGGAGCCAGTCTGATGTCATAACAGGTTGGTTTCCATAAGAAAAGGATTCCGAAGCTATCTGGGACCCCTCCTGCCACCGCCACTACCGGGAGAGAGTCCACTTCCAAAGGTCCATTTCCCGCAATGGTAACATGGATAGGGTTAGCATCTTGGTCAACAACAGTAAAGATTTTTTGCAACACGTCACCAGCCCACACACAGGTGTCCATCAAATTCCTTATTTCAGGCAAATTGTTTTGTTCGGGGAAGACAATTACTCTAATGTCTCTAAATACAGAGCCAATTTTTTTACCATATCTATACTCGGTAATTTCCACGGCAAAGTTGAAGTGTCCGGGAAAATCTGGATTTAGCCAATAAGCGATTCCTGAGACGGTGTCCACAAACAAGGAATCTGAACCTGCCATATAGTCATCGGGGAAAGTGTATCCGGGGGCAGCGAAACCATTGACTATTCTTGGGGTGTCCAGTTTGAAGGAGAGACTGTCTAAGTCCGGGTCATAAGCCACTATAGGGAAAATAAAAGGTTTGCCTTGAACGGCAGTGACCACGCCCGGTCCATACATCACAGGAGAATTATTGTATCCATATATCACCGGGTCCCGAGCAATTATTTCAGCGGAGAGATACATGTGTCTTTGGTCCGCATTCGGTATGTTAAGGGGGTCAGCGTCCCGCAATGCCGCCTCAACTTCAATCTTATAATTAAAGGGTCCAGGGTAGGTGTGCACCCCCTTGAAGATGTTATATTTTGTATCAAGAAGTTGATTCTTAATTGCCAAAACACGTGGGATAGTGTCAATGATGCCATCACCCCATTTTATTTCTATCTCATTTTGGTCTGCTGCGAAGCTGCTGAGCTTGGTCCATATATGTACTTCCACTTCATAAGTGTTTCCTGAAATATGCCTATATATGATGTATCCCCCTCTGTGGTGCGTGGCAAACATATCTATAAACGCAATAATAGATAATACGTACAGACTCACAACAAGATTAGAGACCCTTCTCATCCCATACAAAGATAGGTTTCAGGAAAGAATAACAGAAATAGTTCTTGTTGCGTTCTGTTAAAACTCAGTGACCAATATCTTCCCAGAATATGTTCTCATGGATTTAGCATCGGTTATTTGCCATAGGCAGATGGATGTGTGAGGTCCAACTGAGATGATGTTTACACCTCTACGGAGTTGTTGCGAAGCAATGGCTTTACCATCCGGGTTAAATATCGTGATTGTGGATTTTGATGAGCCGTACCAGTTAACAATAATGTCCTTGCCTTTTGCAAATATGTGATATGGAGCTGTGTTGTCTGGGATTTGAGTGGAGACAAGTGTTGGAACGGTTGGAGTTCCCAGGACCGGCAGGGTCGCCTTAGCAGGTCTGGAGGGGCTCACAAGGAATTGCTGGACTGCGGGACGGGTTTTCACAGCAGTGCCGTGGAAATAATATGTTGCAGTGTCCATGTCCCTTACAAACACTCTGAAGAACTCATTGCCCTCAAGAGGAATGTGTGGATTGGATTGATAGAGGTCATAATTGTTGCCTGTTATTACGATTTTGATTTTATGTCCGGGACCAAATGTGTAGCCTATTGGAAAACTTCTCAATTTGAAATAATAGAGTTCATTGCTTGCGAGGTTTGAGAACGGGATATTGTCGGCATTGGGGTCGTCTTTTGCGAAGAGGCGAGCATATTCCCGTGCTCTACCGTTAACGACACCTTCAAAAACATAGTATTCTCTTCCGTCTAGATACACGTCAATCACTCTAAGGATAAAGTCCATATCAAGGGAATCAGTAACTACATTATCTATCGGGTATCCACCACCCCAAAACTCAAAGGTTGCCCATCCGGCAATGGTTACGCTGTCGCTTATATGACCTGTTTCAAAAACTAGCATTTGGGCAAACGTGTCGCCGGAAGGCAAAACAGTATCAGGTGGATAGGTCAAGTGTTCCCATGCAGGGTCATTCATTAGCATTTGCCCTTGACTATATCTTGAACCATCGGGAACTTTAACTATCATATTGGGACCGCCAATAGTTCGGACTGGATTTTTAGGGTCGCAGAAGAAACTGAACAGGGCGCTGTCTTCAGGTGGAACAGGTTGCAGTGTACCATCAGGATGGAAGTATAAGTCAAAGAGTTGCACTCCCCGTGGCGGGAATGTATCGTCGGCAAGCCACCAATTGCCCACAGTGCCATCGTCAGGACCGGCAATGTAAATCCGTAATGGGGGAACTCCATCTGGGTCCCGCTCGTCAAAGTTAACATTTGTAGGACCAAGCACAGTGCCTGTAGTGTCCCCAAATACAGATGTTCCAGTGGGGTCTATATCAATGTATTGAATAGTGTTTGAGTCAACAAAAGGGATTCCTTTGATGCGGATGGGTATTCCGGGCAACCCACCAACCCCATTAAGGAAATTAAAGAACACATGGTATGCCACTGAATATGTGTCGGCAGGAACTTGAACAAAAACGGAATCGCCGTTATAAATGGTAGCGAATTGCCAATCATCTTGGGGCAGAAGAACAAAATGAGGTTCTGAAAGCCAAGTTCTGAACCACTGAATTGGTTCAGAAGCAATCAGTTTGGGAATGTTCACATCAGGAGAGTTTATTTTGCTCCATTCGGTGCCAAGCACTTCATAGACATTGTCTGGATAAGTCATGTCGCCAGTTGTGGTCATGCCTATAGTTTGATGAGCCCACGGTCCAATAATTAACTTTTGGAAAAACCTTGCTGTGTCTGAATGTTGGCGTGTGCTAAGCCAAGCTTGAATTTGAGCATAGTTATATATGTCCCACCATCCAACAAGATTATAGATGGGCAGGTTTAGGTTAGTGTATCTTGATTCTCCATTTTGTAAGGGGGCCTTGCTAACATCCATTGCAGACCTGGCGAATGACCCTGGATGATGAACATCATTGTCTTCAGACCAGAAATCCACTGCTTTGAGCCAGAGAGTTACTGGACTGGCGTTGTAAGGAGCGGGGAAGTCGGCTAAGGTGTGAATGGAGTCAAAAGGATCGGAGGGTCCCGGAACCCAATTATAACCGAGATACATTCCACCGAGCCATCCCGTAATAAGCCTTTCTCTGAAAAGACCATTCATGTGCCCCATTATCCATTGCTCTCCACTGGAAACAATAGGGAATAGAGCCTTTACTATCCCGGTGGTGCCTGTGGCAGCAGCCTGATATTGTGTGTTACCCATTGCCGAACCACCGACCATAGCCAACTCTCCATTGCTAATATGCATTACAGGGGGATAGTTGATCGTGTCTGTATAATACCAAACAAGCGAGTCCCGAATGTATAAGTATGAATCATACCCATCTGTATGCGTGTTTGCCTGTCCACCAGTTATGTCAAGGGGGTGATGCCAACCAGCGGGAACATAAGGTGTTTTGTCCCATGAGTCGCTATACATTGATAGATACACCCCTTCAGAACGATACCTGCCACGAGTGTCCTGGACAATGCTCATCACCCCTAAGAGGTTAACTAAGTTGTGTTGGGCAATGAATCCATCTTTCCCATAGGGAGTTCTTGTGAAGACCGCGGGCAATTGCCACGGGTTGGGTTGCCCGGGGATCCAGAAAATTTGTTGTCCGGCACGGGCTATCCGTAAAGAATTCACGTTCACAGGAGTGCCAAACACGCTTATCTGAAAAGGCGGAAGATATAAATCATTCTTTAAAATTGGCAAGCAAACGTCCGTAGCAAGCCCTACTCCATCATGCATAGTAAAGTAATACTCTTTGCAAGTGCTTAAATCTGACGGAGAGAGGTTTTGGGACATCCCAATAAATGAAGTTAAAATCAAGCCCATTAGTCCCCGATGCACGGTGTGTAAAACATCCTTTTTCCTCATGCCCAAGTGTTGTTTTGTAAATGTAAAGATAAATAGTTATCAATCAAAAAACTATAGGAACTATGATATAGTAATGAAAATACTTGAGTTGTTATTGAGTAAAGTATAGATTTTGCAAGCAGTTAATTGACTAAATATCGGCTAAACAAAAAGGTATTAAGATAGAGATGACAAGAATTAATCACGATGGTAAAATAGGACTATCTTTTATATTAAAGGCTTTAGGTTTTCGCTTCTTAAAGGTTATAGCCCCATAAATTTTGGCTTTATGGTTTCTGCAATTTTGGTAAATTTGTAATTACAAAATTACTTTTATGTTTGGAAAAAGGAGTTTAATTAACCTGTTACTGTTGATATTAGTTATGCCAAGTACTTTGCTGTATGCACAGACTTACACATACACCACTTTATGGCTTGAGACCTTTGACAATGGTTGTGTCGCAGGATGCCTCGCTTCAACTTATGTTGGACCCAATGGGCAATGGGCAGTGGTTGATTCCTCGCCTGCTAACACAGCCCCAAACCAGTGGTTTGTTAGTGAGGCTGAGGCGGGCATGGCTCCCGGTCAATGCGGAACCTCAGGCGGAAACGCTTCATTACACGTGGGGGCTAATCCAAATTCATACTGCACATGTTTGTATTGTACCCAGCCGGCTGGGGATTGCGGGGCAGCCTATGATGATTGTTCAACAGACCTATGTGGGCTACTGGGTAGTGGTTCAGGTCTTTCGCCAACAACTTACATAATCGCTATTTCTCCAACTATTGACCTTAGTGCCACCGCTACCACAGATAGTCTAATTGTGGCTTTTAACTACATTGAAAATGGAGAGGGCGTGGATGATAACGCTACTCTATGGTTCTCAGATGATGGCGGGGTAACGTGGACATTGCTTATTGATATGCCCAAAACACCAACTTGCATATCCGGACAAGGGCAATGGACCCACCTTGAAGTAGCACTGCCCCCCTCAGCACGGGCAAATCCAAATGTTAAACTGGCTTTCAGATGGACAAACGATGCTGATGACAACGCCACAGACCCGTCCTTCGCAGTGGATAGCCTCGCAATCCTAAGGGTTGACCAGCAACAGAACTGTGCCCTTACGGCAACATATATCTCAGGGGACGTGACCTGTCCCAACGGAACAGACGGATGGATAAAAATTAATGCCTCAAACGGAACACCACCCTATACTATATCTTGGACACCTGCCAATGGAACGATCTCAGGGGATAGCATCTATAACCTGCCGGCTGGAACATATTCAGTTACCATAACAGACTCTAACAACTGTTCTTACACGATTAACAACATAACAATTTCACGCCCACCGTCTTGGAACATTTCTGTTTCAACGCAGAATCCATCCTGCAATGGGGCTTCCGATGGGTCAATCACAATAACTGTTAACTCAGGGGGAACGCCGCCTTACGTACACAATTGGAGCACGGGGTCGTCCTTCTCAGGAACAACGGTTACTTTGAGTAATCTTCCTGCTGGAACATATGCTGACACTATTTATGACGCCAACGGCTGCGATACGGTTATAATCATTACCCTCACTGACCCACCACCGCTATCCATTGACTCTTTCGTTGTTTCGCCACCCACCTGCAACGCTAATAACGGCACAATAGAAGCATATATCAGTGGCGGAACTCCACCTTATTCCTATTCATGGTCCAATGGGGCAACCACCAATCCCTTAACTGGCGTGGGGGCAGGCACCTACACGCTAACCGTTACCGACGCTAATGGTTGCACGGCAACAGGGGCAGTTATTGTAACTGCTGCCGACGGTCCGCAAATCACCGCCATAGACACCATCTTTCCTTCTTGTTGGAACTCGGCGGATGGACAGATAGTTGTTCACGTAACCGGTGGAGCAGAACCAATTTCTTTTTCTTGGAGCCCGCCAGTAAGCACCGATTCAATAGCCATTGGATTGCCTCCCGGGGAATACACAGTCACTGTCTCTGATGCAAACAACTGCTCATTGCAGGTCTCAATTAGCCTTATTGGTCCACCACCTTTTAATGTCTCTGCAACAGTTACCAATCCCGGATGTGAATCTTCAAACGGCTCCATTCAATTGCAAATCTCAGGGGCAACGCCGCCTTATTCCCTTCTCTGGTCCACCGGAGATACATCCAGACTCTTAGAAAATCTTCCCGCCGGCGAATACACTGTTACGATAACTG
>JAADEI010000136.1 GCA_013153515.1 Chlorobiota bacterium
AGAGTTGGGTTCCATAGCTGTTCACTAACCTGTCGGGGCGCCCGGATTTGAACCGGGGACCTCCTGCTCCCAAGGCAGGCGCGCTAACCGGGCTGCGCTACGCCCCGTGCCTCATAACCTAAACAGTTTAACAAGATAAGACTTTCGTTTGTTCCGACACTGTCCTGCCTGTTAATAACCATGAGAAAGCAAACAGATCACAAAAAAACTAAAAAGACGATAGGAAAAGCATCCTGTGACCTAATCTCTTTTTGAATTACTTAGCATAAACCATTTGTATGCCTCGCCGACAACAAACATGCTTCCCGTTATGACAATGCATGAATCCTTTTCTGAATTTGCCATTGCTGTCTTAATCCCTTTGCCTACATCTCCAATCACTTCCATCTTTTTTGACGGCAGGATTTCGCTTATTGTATGTGCTAGTTGACTTGCCGGCATTGACCTTTGCACAGGGGCTTCCACAACATAAACAAAATCAGTTCTTTCCAGAAAAGGCTTGAAATGTAGAATGTTCTTATCATTTGATATTCCAAAGACTGCAATAATCCTTTTATCTGGCACAAAAGATTTTAAGTTCTCTATAAGAACATTCACGGATTGCTGGTTATGGGCAATGTCTGCGATAATCAATGGGTTGAGAGACCACACGTCCCATCTGCCCGCCCATCCAGTAGTGTCTTTAAACATTGCGAATGCTTCATAGAGGCGTTTTCTGTCCAGTTTTATAAATCCCTGTTGAGAAAGCACTTCGCTTATTTTCAAAACAATCTGCAAATTGTCTGTGTATTGCTTCCCGCCCATTGGAAGCCACAGATTTAATATGTCTTCCATAAAATGTAGAGATAAAGCAGTGTTGGAAAGGCTATATTTCACTTTTCCAAGGTCATATTTAGCAACGTGCAACTCAGAGTTATTGGCTTCCGCTATTCGCTTTATCTCTTCAAAAGCCTCTTCTGGAATGTTTTGCCCGACCACTACTGGAACGCCGTATTTTATTATTCCGGCTTTTTCTCTGGCAATAGCCGACAGGGTTCGCCCTAAAAATCTCTCGTGGTCAAACCCAATGGAAGTGATAACGGAGACCAAAGGCTTTGACACAATGTTTGTGGCATCTAATCTGCCGCCCATGCCCACTTCAATAACTGCTACATCAAGGGTTTTGAAGAAGTGAAAAGCCATAGCAACACAAACCTCAAAAAAAGACGCACCGATTTGTTCTATATGGGTCATGTATCGTTCAACAAATTCAGTGATGAAATCCTCGGGGACAGGAATACCATTTATCCTGAATCGTTCTCGTAAATCAACCAGATGGGGCGAAGTGTATAATCCCACGTTCAAGCCATGCTTCCTGAGCAGTGAAGCGGTCATGTGTGCCACACTGCCCTTCCCGTTAGTGCCTGCAACATGCACTACTGGAATGGTAAGATGGGGGTTTCCTATGGCATCCAATAACTTCCTGATTCGTTGCAGTCCCGGTTTGTAGGCTTGCGAACCATCCCTTTGGAAGACTGGAAGTCGTGAATAGAGCCAGTGAACCGCTTCAGCATATCTCATTGACACCTGAATTCAGGGAACAAAACTATTAATGTTTGTTGTATCATAATAAGGCTATGTTCATACATCCGGTTATTTTGGAAAAGAAGGGTAGGATTTCGTGGGTTGTAGGCAACAATGGTTCTTCCGTTGTGATTAATCCCTTTCGGGACGTTGAGGTTTACTTCAATATAGCCAATGAGAGGAGTTTGCCCATTAAGTATTGTTTTCTGACACATATTGATGATGAGATAGTACTGGGCTGTAGCGAATTAGCCCATCGGGGCATCAGAGTGTTTGTTCCTGCCGATTGGGACATTCAATATCCTCATATAGTCCCAGACATTCCAGTTAAATGGGAAGGTTTTTTTATCAAGCGAGCTTCCCTGCCTGTGTCTGTGTATGAAGAAGAAGGTCTTTGGGAATGGTTCTTGGGCGAAGAGATAAAAATAATTGTTTCCGGACCCACTATTAGCATTGGCGGAATCCCTGAAATCGCTTCCTCATCAACAACTGCCTTAAAAAAGAAACTAGCTGCCGTTTTCGGCAAATTGAATGAACTAACTCAGAGATATTCGCCCGACACTATCGTTTTGCCTACCGCTTTCCACTCTTCTGTTCTGGAAGGGGAATTTAAGTTGCCATATAAGTTTGAGTATTGGATTGATGACATCAAAGATGTGAGAGATTTTGCTGAGACAGACCCATGGTATTTCTACAAGCCTGAATCGGGATGGCATAAAATCAGGAGAGAAAAGAACAGGATTGAACTTCCAACTATGGAAGAAGTCATTTCGCCTTTAAAGACCGTGTTAGAAGAAATTCCCGACAACGCCGTTGTCCTTGACATTAGAAGTGTTGAAGAAATTGAATATGGTTTCATTCCACAGGCTAACTACTTGCCTGTCAATCTTCTTGAGGAATATGCGGAGAAACTTGTTCCACCTGGGGCACCTGTCGTGTTAGTGGGCAATGAATCGGAAGCCATTAGTGTCGGCATCAGACTTGCCAGATTGGGAATAGACAAATTTTTGGGGCGAATAGATTTTATGAAGTGGAGAGAAACGCACGAATTTGATATGATAATTCCCATCACCGGCGAGGAATTAGAGTTAGACTTTCAGACTGATGATTCGTTCTTTTTAATTGATGTGCGTCCGGAACATATTGTTAATGAAACGGGCATAATTAGTAGTGCTGAAAACATTCCGTTTGAGGGTCTATTAGCATTAGACTATCGATTCAAAGAAGGAGATAAGGTATATGTTTATGGCAGGGACGGAGGAGAGGCTATCATGGGAGCAATGATTCTCAAAAGAAAAGGGGCACCTATTGTGCGGGCTGTGATAACGCCCTTTGAAGACTTGTTGGACCTTGACCTTCCAACCTACAGGATAATCAACCTGAAATAAAGCACGTTGTTTATTTGAAATTTGCTTTTATATTTGTAAAAGCATTTTAACTAAGACACTTGTAATCTATCCAATTTAACTCATTGCATACACTTAAAACGATTAAATCCTCAAAATGATGGAAACCACACAAAGCAAGGCATATAAAGAGGAACGAAAGGACAAGCCGGGTTTTATGGAGGGACTCACATATAATGTCGTGAGGGAACCTATTAAAGTGCCGGATATAGGAAGGATCTACACTGAATTAATTAAGCAAGTTGCGAAATTGGAAGACAAAAAGCTAAAAGCAAAACTTCTACAGGCAATAACGGAAAGCATATCAAGGAAGATATTCAAGAGACCCATCAACGAAGAACTTCTACAAAGAATTTGGAGCGACATTTATTACATCACAGAGGGGAATCTTGACATTGAACCACCTGTTGAAATACTATCGCCGGAAGATAGGGAATTGGACCCCGAACTAATTCCTTATCCAGAAAAGCGACCTCACTCAACTTTTGGACACTATATAACAGCGTTCATTGAAATAGCAAAATATATAGAAGACAAGCGCCTGAGAGACTTGCTTGCTAAGTATCTTGCGGCATATATGAAATTCGTAATGCGTAAATGGCATCGTACTGAAGTGAACAACCAATGGATAAATGAAAAACTGAAAGAATTATCCGGTGGGGTTTTGGAGATAGACCCAAATGAGGATCTTGGGGCACTGTTCAACACGGACCGGAAGAACAACAAGAAGCGATAAGCGGTTGATATGGAGGTTTTCAAGGTTGAAGGGGGGCATCCACTACAAGGAAAAATAAACGTACAGGGTGCTAAGAACGAAGCATTGCAAATAATTGCTGCCACTCTCTTAACCGACAAGCCCGTTCTAATAAAGAATTTACCAGATATTCTTGACATCAGGAACCAGTTGTCATTGCTTGAAATTCTGGGTTCTGACGTGGAACGAATTGACCGGCATACAGTCAGGATCCAGACGTCAAACGTTGACCCTGAAAGGATGAAATCTGACGAATTCAGGAGAGTCGCCCAGAGAATCCGGGGTTCTGTATTGTTTGTGGGTCCTATGGTTGCCAGATATGGACAGGCGTTCCTGCCGCGTCCCGGTGGCGATAGGATAGGGAGGAGGCGACTGGATGCACACATTGAAGCACTGAGGACACTTGGAGTGCGTGTTACTTATGACAGGAAGGAAAATGCTTTCTTATTCGTAGCAGATAATATGCATCCGGCTTTCATTTTCCTGCCGGAACCCTCTGTTACAGGAACCGCTAATGCGATAATGGCTGCTGCAACACTGAACGGACATACAACTATATACAATGCTGCTTGTGAACCTTACATTCAACAATTGTGTCGCTTACTTAACAAAATGGGGTGCAAGATAGAAGGAATTGGTTCTAACAGATTGGAAATAGAAGGGAACCCTTCACTTTCAGGCGCGGAACACACTATACTACCTGATATGATTGAAGTGGGGAGTTTCATTGGATTGGCTGCCCTAACAGGTTCAGACATAACTATTCAAAATGCAGGAGTTGAACATCTGGGACAAATTCCCAGAACTTTTGAGAAATTAGGGATAGAGCTAAATATTCAGGGAGATGATATACATATTCCCGCACATGAGATATACGAGATAGAAACCTATTTAGACGGTTCAATCCTAACTATCAGTGATGGACCATGGCCACTGTTTACGCCCGACCTACTTAGTGTTGTTCTGGTTACTGCCATCCAAGCCCGCGGGTCTGTCCTCATTCATCAAAAAATGTTTGAGAGCAGATTGTTTTTTATTGACAATCTGATTGATATGGGTGCCCAGATTATCCTGTGTGATCCACACAGGGCAACCGTCATTGGGATGGAACGCAGAATTCCGCTAAGGGGAATAAGGATGTCTTCGCCGGACATAAGAGCTGGAATAGCCTTATTAATAGCGGCTTTATCTGCCGAAGGCACAAGCGTTATTTACAATATTGAGCAAATTGACAGGGGTTATGAACGGATTGATGAACGATTAAAAGCATTAGGGGCACACATTGAGAGAATCCCTATTTATGACAAGTGACCAAATAGTTGTCCTTGTTGCACTGATAGTGCTAATCATCGGGCTTGGGTCAGGCAAGTTCAAGCCAATGCATGTGTTTTTGTTCGCTTATTCCATAGTTGTTATAGGTGGCATTCTTGATGATGATGAGGCATTGCTTGGCTTGGCGAATGTTAGCGTTATTTCAATTGCCTTACTACTCATCTGGTCAAACATAATTCGGTATTCAGCCACTCTGCATAGTCTATTCAAAAAGTTGTTGCCTGACAATTTATCATATGGAGGTTACATAGCACGAATAACGGGATATCTTGGAACTCTGTCTGGAATAATGAATAATACGCCTCTTGTGGCAATGGTCATCCCCTATGTGGTCCAATGGTCTAGGCGTCGTGGCATCCCGCCTTCAAGGGTTCTAATTCCCCTTGCATATATAACGATAGCCGGTGGGACCCTCACACTGCTTGGAACATCTTCCCACTTAGTGATAAACGGTTACATAACTAAACTGGGCTATCCGGACATTAGCATTACTGCCCTTCTGCCAATTGGGATAATCGTGCTTGTCATAACTGGACTTTATTTTTGGACTATTGGATGGAGACTTCTACCGTCCAGAAGAGACCTAAGCGAAGAAACGTTAGAGCAAAGCCGGGAATACATGGCGGAAGCTAAGGTGAGGGAAGATTCCCCACTGGTTGGGCAGACCGTAGGGAAAGCCCACTTAAGGCAATTGAAAGGGCTTTTTTTGGCAGCTATTGAACGAGACGGAGAACTTATTGTTCCAGTCAAGAGGTCTGAGGAGATTCAGGCAAATGATGTATTGCTGTTTACAGGACGCCCAGAAACAATCATTGACCTTATTCAGTCCCGACCGGGATTGGAATTGCCCCAACAAAACAAATTGAGGAGTGTTCCGAGGCACGAAATAGTGGAGGCTGTCGTGCCAATAAACTCAACCCTCGTAAGACAAAGGGTAAAAGATACCAATTTTAGGAGCAGGTACGATGCGGCTATAATAGCCGTCCATAGGCAGGGAGAACGTTTGCGCAAAAAGATCGGAGACATTGTATTGCAACCGGGAGACATGCTGCTTTTGATGGTGGGAGGGGATTTCTGGAATCGGGTTAATGAAGACAACAATATCTACGTAGTAGGTAAGGTGGGAGAAGTAATCCAATACAAGGGTTGGCGGGATATATTGATAGTTGGTGGCAGTGCTATCGCCTTGCTTCTTGCAATGCTTAAAATAGTACCATTGTTCCACGCACTGGTTACCCTACTGGCTGGACTTCTGTTGTTCAGAATAATCAAACTGCAAGATTTAAGTTCGCGACTTGATTGGAACCTGCTGCTCATTTGTGCTATGGCTATACCCATTGGCTTTGCTGTAAAGAAGGTTGGACTGGCAGATAAGATAATTGAATCCTACTTGACTATGATTGGAGACGCCCCCTTATGGCTGATGCTATTTGCTTTCTACTTGTTGGCAAACATAATAACGGAGATAATGTTCAATGTAGGAGCGGCTGCGATAGTTGCCCCACTGGCTGTGTCCCTCGCCACACACTTAGGTGTTCCCATTACGCCTGTTGTCCTCACTGCCATGTTTGCCGTTGCCCTAAGTGTCCTGACCCCCTATGGCTATCAGGTGAACCTGATGGTTATGGGTCCCGGCAACTATAGATTCAAAGACTATTTCAGAGTCGGCTTGCCTTTAGCAATTATATATGCCTTAATAGTGCCCTCACTAATCTGGATGATTCACTTTAATAAATGAACTAAATGACCGAACTTTGCATTAATGGAATTGTAGCAAATGAAAACAAAAATGATGACTGGGAACTGCTAACACAAGAAAAGAATGGACTCTATGGGAGGAGAAGTGAGAATTATCATTCCTCATAAACATAAGATAACTAAACAGGATAGGGCAAAGAGATATAATCAGAAGCCAACCATTATCTGGTTCACTGGACTGTCTGGCTCAGGGAAAAGCACGTTAGCAAGCAGAGTGGAAGAAATACTCTTTCATCAATATGATGCCAAGACATACATTCTTGACGGAGATAATATTCGGTCTGGACTGAACAAAGACCTTGGATTCTCTGCCGAAGACAGACAGGAGAACATTCGTCGCATTGGAGAGGTGGCTAAACTATTTGTTGATGCCGGTTTGATTGTCCTCACTGCTTTTATATCCCCATATAAGAAAGACAGGGATATGGTACGTAATCTGGTTGAAGAGGGAGAATTCATAGAGATTTACGTTAGATGCCCATTAGAGGTGTGTGAGCAGAGGGATGTCAAAGGCTTATACAAAAAAGCCAGAGTTGGAATTATCAAAAATTTCACTGGAATTGACGACCCATACGAAGAACCGGAAAATCCGGAGCTCATCGTTGACACACACTTGCTGTCAGTGGATGAGGCAGCACAGAAAATCATCCAATACCTTGTTGATCACGGTTATATTAAATCTCAATAGAGACTGATCCAAGCAATGAGATCAACACATCCAACATTGTTTGTCGTTTTTTCCAAACACAATCTAAACCCCACAAATCACAATTGCTATGATTGAGCCACATGGTGGAAGACTCATCTGGTCGGTTGATAAATCAGAGGAGACCTTTGAAAAGGCTAAGAGCCTACCTTCCATAACAATAGCCCCGCGACACGCCATTGACGCTGAAATGATAGCAACAGGTGTGTTTAGTCCCTTAACTGGGTTTCTTACGAAGGAAGAGGTTGATGAAGTGGTCAACTCTTTCCACTTGCCCAACGGAGTGGTATGGAGCATTCCAATTATGTTACCCGTTAGCGTGGACCAATGGAATGATGTTCAGGAGGGCGAGGAATATGCCCTAACGGTAATGGGAGAGCCAATAGCCATAATCAAGGTGGAAGATAAATTCCAATACGACTTGAAGCATTTGTCTAAACAGGTTTTCCTGACGGATGATGAGAACCATCCCGGTGTTCAGACAGTTTATAAGTATGGCAAATTCTTTATTGCTGGCGATATAACTCTTGTTCAATCTTTTGTTACTGCCCCCTTTAGACCCAACAAACCCAACATCAACGAATCTTATTACATGACCCCGCAGGAAACAAGGAAATTCTTTGAGACCAAAGGTTGGAAAACGATTGTTGCGTTCCAAACAAGGAATCCAATCCATCGGGCACATGAATACTTAATTAAGAGTGCTCTTGAGATGGCTGACGGTGCTCTCATCCATCCATTAGTTGGAGAAACAAAGAAGGACGATATTCCTGCGGACGTCAGGATGAAGTGCTATGAAGTGCTAATTGATAACTATTTCAACAGAGACCGTGTTTTGTTGAGTGTCCTGCCG
Source organism: Chlorobiota bacterium (assembly GCA_013153515.1). GTDB lineage: Bacteria > Bacteroidota > Bacteroidia > JAADEI01 > JAADEI01 > JAADEI01. The sequence continues at coordinate 8,373 of JAADEI010000136.1, forward strand.
GCAAACATGTTTTACGCTGGTCCCCGAGAGGCGATCCATCACATGATAATGAGGAAGAACTATGGTTGCTCTCACATGATAATTGGGCGGGACCATGCCGGAGTGGGCAATTATTACGGAACTTATGATGCTCAAAAACTGGCTGATCAATTCGCCGATGAATTGGGCATCCAACCTTTGAAATTTGAACACGCTTTCTATTGCAAAAAATGCAAAGGGATGGCTACTGCCAAGACCTGCCCACATCCCGCCGAAGACCACGTTTTCCTCAGTGGCACAAAAGTTCGCCAGATGCTAAGGGAAGGGAAAGACCTTCCGGAAGAATTCACAAGACCCGAAGTGGCACAGGTGCTTAAAGAATGGATTCAAACACCTATAGCCAACTAAACAAAACCCTTAATGATTGACAAATCCGCAAAATTCAACTTCCAAATCCTGAACAAATGGAACGAGAAAAACTGATTCTGAAAGGGATTGAAGCAGCTCTCAAAGCCGGAGACGAAATCAGAAAAGTATATGAACGACCCATTCAAGCCATCAAAAAGAAAGACTTTTCACCATTGACAGAGGCAGACCTCAATTCAGATAAAGTGATCAGGGAAACCCTTAAAGCAACTAGAATTTCCGTTATCTCAGAAGAGAATGTTCCGCCACCTTCCAAACGGAAAGGCAAGAAGAGGTTTTGGCTTGTGGACCCCTTAGATGGCACAAGAGAGTTCGTGGAGAGAAATGGACAATTCTGTGTGAGCATAGCACTCATTGAGGAAGGGAACCCCACAATAGGAATTATTTATGCCCCTGCGACAGACATCCTGTATGTGGCAAGCATTGATGATAAACCTTTCAAGGTCCAAGGTGCTGGATATGTTAAGAACTATATAACTTCCTATGAAGAATGGAAAGAACACGGAGAACAATTAAAGCAGTATGTTCCCGATGAGGAAGAGCCCCTGAGGGTCATAGCCAGTGCCCACCATCTCAATGAGGAAACCCAACAATTCATCTATCTGCTGGAACGTGTTTTCGGAGAAGTGGAATTAACGCAAAAGGGCAGTGCCTTGAAATTCATTGCCATAGCCACTGGAGAGGCAGACGTGTATCCACGCATAGCTCCCATAAATGAATGGGACATAGCGGCTGGCGTTCTGTTTGTTAAGAAGATGGGAGGGTCAGTGGTTCAATTCCCTTCAGGAGAAGAGATAACTTTTGGTAGTGATGAATTGAAAGCCCCGCCGTTCGTCGCTTGGGCAACAGACAGTTTGAGAAAACAGTTTGAACAGGAGTTGAAGGAGCAAAACATTGCATTATCTGAATGAGAAATTTTGGACGTCATTCCCTCAAACTGAAAGAGGAGGAAGGCAAGAAATTTATCTGGGACCCTATTAGGAAAGGATGGTTTCCCGCCTTTCCAGAAGAGTTCGTAAGGCAACAGGTCATTGCCACCCTGTTGGAAGACCTCAAAGTGCCCTCTATATATATAGCCCCTGAATGGAAGATTACTAAGGAATTAAGAGCGGACGTTGTGGTCTTTGGCATTGACCTCAAACCCAAATTGGTAGTGGAATGCAAAGCCCCCAACAAACCTATTAATCCCGCTACGTGGATCCAGATATTTGAATATGTTGAGAAATTAAAACCCCGATTCCTGTGGTTGACTAATGGACGCAACAACTGGATAGCCAGATTTGACGAAGAAACTAAGAATTGGCAACAGATTGCCACATTGCCCCATTGGGATGAATTGAAGCAATAGGTCTATCCATAATGTGGTTATTGCTTATCTTTGTGTTAAGCAAAATCATTGTGTTATGAACAGAACGATCACCAAGATGATGATTATGGTAATAAGCGTGTTAGTTGGTTTTGTTGCAAATGCGCAGAATTTCCGTTTTGGTATTAATGGAGATGTTTTGCTATCATGGCTTGTTTCAGACGATGATGGAGTGGAAAGCAAGGGTATGGCTCCCGGCTTCTCTTATGGACTCTGGGCGGAATACTTTTTTGCTAGCAACTATGGGTTCACTAGTGGTTTGAGAGTTTCTCACATGGGCGGATTTATTACATATAACAACGATGGATTTTACATTCGCTTGAAAGAGGATACTGTTATTGCCCTGCCTGGGACAGGACTTCGTTATTCGCTTCAATATGTGGAAATTCCCTTATCACTTAAGTTTAAAACAAATGAGATTGGATATTTCACTTATTTTGGACAATTCGGATTCATCTCAGGCATTCTTTGGCGGGCAAAAGCCCGAACAGATAATATCCCCGGATTTGAAGAATACAAGCGTATTTATGACATGAACTTTTTCAATGCCTCTCTATTAGTTGGGCTTGGTTTGGAATATAATCTTGCCGGGAACACATCGCTATTGGTTAGGTTATCCTACGTGGGAGGCTTCACGGACATCACCAAACATAAGAGAATTCTTGAAGACAAGGATAATGCTGCTGTTAGGATAAATTCAGTGAGGCTAGCTATTGGCTTCTTATTCTAACGCAATAGGGTATATCTTTCCCGAGAAAAGTTGAGATATATAAAGATCATCATAGAGAAGGATAGCATTTGTGAACCGCCATAACTAAACAAAGGCAAAGGAATGCCGATTACTGGAAGAAGTCCAAGAACCATTCCCAAGTTTATCAGAATGTGAATCAGGAAGAAGGCTGCTGTGATATGGGCATATATCTTAACCACTGATGATCTGTGTTTGGACACGTAGGTAATCATTCTCAGGATTAAGACTGCATAGAGAAGTATTAGCAATGTTCCGCCAATAAATCCTGTTTCTTCGGCAACTGCACAGAAGATAAAATCGGTTGTTTGTTCAGGAACAAATTTGAACGAAGTAAAAAATCCTTGTCCCAAGCCAGTGCCCGTTAATCCCCCATAAGCAATGGCGTTTTCCGCCTGAATAACGTTATATGCAGCCCCCCGTGGGTCTTTCTCCTGCCCCACAAGAACTTTTAATCGTTGTTGCTGGTATGGTTTCAAAACTTTGGTGAAAGCCCATTCCATAGAAAGGGTTATTAGTGTTGCAAGTGCGAAGACACCGATAATATATTTGATGTATTCCTTTTGTTTACGGAATACGAAGATCAACACTGACAGAACAACACCATAAAGGATTAAAAGAAACTTTATGTATCCTGCAATAACTGCAAGCAAAACAAGATATAGTGCTATTCCCGCTATGACGAGAACCCAAGGGAATCCGACGTATGTGAGGGCGAGTGGAACTGCGGAGAAAGTCATCGCTGAACCCCAATCCTTTTGAGCCAGAGCGAGGACAGCAGGCAATGCCGCCCACAAAGACCCTTTAATAGCCGTTCCCACTGATGGCTTTCGCCTTGAGACCCAACGGGCAACCATTAGGGCAGTGGCAACCTTAGCCAATTCAACAGGTTGGAACCTAAAGCCCCCTATCACTACCCATGCGTGGATGTTTCTAACGACTTGCCCTTGAACTATAGCGGCAATCATAAGCAATATAGCAAGAGCATAGAGCAAAGGCGAAAAAGATAAAATCAATTGACTATCCATCATTAAGATAACAAATCCTATTAGGAGGGATACTATTAGCCAAATAGCCTGTCTCTGCCACACCCCACTGGACTCCCCGCTGGACACATCTATGAAGTATAGGGTTAAGACACTCCAAATTGAGATAATCAGATATATAACTAAAACCCACCAATCCAGTTTCTGTCTGCTCACAACCACTATTGTTCGTATTTTATCGGTTGTTCAACTCTTTTCAATAGCCAGAGGCGAGATGAATCAATCTTCCGTTTGAGGTAGTATTCAACCACGAATGAAGCGATTGGTGCTGCCCATCTGGAACCGAATCCGCCATTTTCAACCATAACGGCGACTGCTATGCGTGGCGAGTCCAGAGGAGCAAAGCCCACAAATAATGAGTGGTCTTCCCCGTGTGGGTTCTGTGCAGTGCCTGTCTTTCCCGCCCACTGGATGTGAGGGATTCTTGCTATTCGTGCCGTGCCTCGCTCAACGACCTTATTCATGCCTTCTTTCACATGTTGTAAATCTTCCTGAGGAATGTCTATTTTTATTCTATCCCATTCTAATATGAAGGTGTCTATTTCTCGGACGAAATGAGGTTGAACGAACCATCCTCCGTTGGCAATTGTTGCCACATAAGCAGCAAGTTGGATAGGTGTAGCGAGCCATTCCCCCTGCCCAATAGCTAAGGAAATAATAGTTGTGGGTTTCCACCAGGTGCCATACATCCTGTCGTAATAGGAAGTGTCGGGCACTAACCCCGGTTTTTCACCTCTGATGTCAACACCTGTCTTTCTGCCAAAACCAAACTCATTAAGATATTTTTTCCACTCCATAAGAGCCTTTCTGTGTCCGTCTGAATATCTGGATAACGCTCTATAAAACACTTCACAATAAAAACTATTACACGAGTGTTGGATTGCTTCTTTTGGTGTAGGCAAGAAATGACTGCCGTGGCACTTGACTGTCAGGGAACCTCTTACCCAAGCTCCCGGACAGAACCAAGAGGTGTAGTGGTTTATAATCCCCATTTTCAATGCAAACAAGGTTTGAAGTGGTTTTATGGTTGAGCCGGGAGGATAAGCGGCAGATACTCCCCTGTTAAACAAAGGCTTATTAGGGTCATTAAGCAACTTACGATAATAAGAAGACCTATTACTATGCCAAAAGGAATCAAGAGAGAAGTCTGGCGAAGACACAAACGCAAGAACTTCACCGGTGGCTGGCTCAATAGCAACTATCGCCCCTCGCTTTCCTTCCATAAGGGAAGAGGCGAAGGATTGCAAGTCAGGGTCAATTGTTGAGTGTAGGGATTTTCCGGGTTCAGGCGGGACATCATATTTCCCATTTGCGTATGAGCCACGTTCCCTGCCGAATGCGTCAACAAGCACATAGCGAATTCCTTTCCGTCCCCTCAGTTCCAATTCATAAAAATGTTCAAGCCCCGTTCTGCCTATGAAATCTCCCGGCATATAGAATGAATCCTTTTCAAGGTCTTCCTTAGACACTTCGGTCATATACCCCACGACATGAGCCAGATGGTTATTGTAATACTTGCGGATGAACCCTTTTCGGAAAGTGAATCCCGGAATCATAGATAAATAGGTCTGTATTTTATGGAAACGGTCGGGATGGACTGCTGTGAGGATTGGTGATGCGACTATTTTGGAATACTGTCTTGCTTGTTTAAGGCGTTCTTTAAACTCTTCAAGGCTCAGACCCAATAGGGAAGCGACGAATTGTGTGTCTTCTATCTCCAGTCGTGCTGGAATAACCATTATATCATATGCTGGCTCGTTAGCCACGAGAATCTTTCCATATCTATCATAAATCAAGCCTCTTGGTGGTTTAACGATTTTTTTCTCAACTATATATTGTTCTGCCCTTTCTTTTAATGCGGAAGAATAAAGTTGGATATATGCAAGCCTGAACCATAGAATTAAGAAGACAATGGCGGTGAATCCAACAAAAAACTTAGAATATCCTTCCAGTTTTTTCATACGAACACTGGCTTTAGGATGGCTATTGCAATAGCATTTATTCCGAAGGTGATGACGAAGAAGGAAAGGGCTGTGATGGGCATGACCCAAAGAACACTAATGGAAAGGGTTGAGATGACCATATATAGCAGAACATATAGTGCGGAAAGGATAAGAAGCCATAGCCACGCCATTGTCCTACGCCTCTTATCATAAAATGCTAAGAGTGGGAAAGGCATTTCACTAAAAACATCTGAACGTTCCACAACGGGAAAGAACAGGAAAGCCACAATTGGAATGACGGTAGATGTGGTAAAACTGAAAGAGGTGAAAAGGTCTACTGTTAAAGAAATAGCGAAAGAGAGTATTAAGGCAAGGGTTTTATTGCCAATGGCTGGAATAAGGAAAAGTATAGTTAACAAAAGGGTTGGTCTCATAAATGGAAGCGGCAATGGTGCAATGATTATTAATTCAAGGAATCCGATCAATAGGACAACCGAAGCGATTTTGAATAGGGTGGCTACATCAACAACTTTTGTCTTAGGGAATCCCATTCCTCCTTATCTTGTGAGTTGAAGATAAAAACCCGTGTTAGTCTTCTCCACGACGTGAAAAGTTTGACTTTCGCTTTAATGAAACCAACCTCTTCCTCAGTTAGTTCAATCACTTCTCCCACGGTCCACATGGGTGGGAAGATGCCTGCTGCCCCAGAGGTGAACACGCTATCCCCTTCTTTGACAGGCAAATAAACAGGAACATCAATTAGGAATGCTACTTGTGGGTCTGGTGGTTCCCATATCATAGTAGCCCAATAGTTTCTGTTAATGAGCACTGAAACCCTAATGTCTCGGGATATTATTGGTTTCACTAAGGAATAATTTTCACTTACTGCACTGACGACGCCCACTATACCAACTGGTGCTACTACCCCGGCAAACTTTTTTACTCCATCAACCTCCCCACGATTTATTATGATATATTTTTGCCTTCCCATTAGTTCCATAGAGACGACGTGAGCGGGAATAAACACGCCGCTGATGTGTCTTCTCTCTATATACTCGGTGGTCTTATTCAGTGCCGATGCGGTCATATAGTGCATTTGGTCAAGGGTGTGGGTCAGATTGATATATTCCCGCACAGAGGATGACCATTGATTAAGAAATGCGACTAATTGAACGCGTGTGTTAAACCATGCACTTTTATGGACTGCATTTAGAGATGTGGAAAAGGCGAAAGCAATCAATTCAATTATGAGGAAAGTGATTAAGTAGTTATGCTTTTTGATAAAGGCGAGTAACCTCCTCATACAAACATGAACTCATACTTGTTAAGGTCTTTCAGGACTTCGTTGGCACCGTAGACAACTGCGTATAATGGGTTTTCTGCCCGATGGACTTCCAAGCCTGTTAGCCTATGTATTTTCTTATCCAATCCTCTGAGTAGCGACCCTCCCCCTGTGATATGTATTCCATGTTTGTGCAGGTCTGCTGAAATGGCTGGTGGTGCTTGGGAAAGGGCTTTGATGATAGCCTCTTCAAGAACTCTTAAAGAATTTTTGAGGGCTTCTGCCACTTCATGATGATGCAGAGTAACTTTTTTAGGGATTCCTTTGATTGAATCTCTGCCGACCACTTCCATTGGGTCTGGCGGATTCTCCAACTGTTCAATTGCCGCCCCTACTTTTTTCTTTATTTCTTCTGCGATTCGTTCGCCAATAATCAAGTTGTGTTTGTTTTTCATATAGTCAATGATTGCTTGGGTGAATTCGTCTCCTGCGACCCTGATGGATTGGTCAACAACGATGCCCTGATTGGAAATAATTGCGATGTCTGTTGTTCCGCCTCCAATATCAATTATCATGTGTCCTTCTGGCTGTGTAACGTCAATGCCCATCCCTATCGCTGCTGCCATGGGTTGATAGATGAGATATACTTCTCTGGCTCCTGCCTGCTCGGCTGATTCACGCACCGCCCTCTTCTCAACTTCTGTTATGTTTGAAGGGATAGAAATAACCATTTGCCATGAACTCCCCATTATTTTTTGGACTACATTATTAGGCGGAATCATTTTTATAAACCTGCGAATCATTTCCTGGGCGGCTGTGAAATCTGCGATGACGCCATCCCTCAGTGGCCTAATAGTCTTAATGTTTTCGTGGGTTTTCTCGTGCATAAGAAGTGCCTTGTCCCCAACTGCTATGACCTCCTCTGTCCGTCTGTCAATAGCCACTATGGAAGGTTGCTCAACGACAACCTTATCATCTTCCATAATGACTGTGTTAGCAGTGCCTAAGTCAACTGCAATTTTTCTTTTTACTATGCCCATCTTTCTCCATTCCTTATTACACTTTACAAATGTTTAAAATGTCTGGTTCCCGTAATGCCCATTTTAATGTTAAGTTGTTGTGCTTTTTCAAAAACTTGCTTATCGTTTCTTGATCCTCCCGGTTGAATAATAACTGTTATTCCGTGTTTATGGGCTTCTTCCACGCTGTCAGGGAAAGGGAAGAAGGCATCTGAAGCAAGCACCGACCCGCTCAAACCAAAACCGAATTTTTTTGCGTTTGCTATGGCATGCTGAACTGCTCTGACCCTTGAAGGTTGCCCCACCCCCGCACCTATTAATTGTCTGTTTTTGGCTATGGCTATAGCATTAGATTTCAAATGTTTAACAACTCTCCAAGCAAACAAAGCATCTTCAATCTGGCTCTGTAACGGTTCTCCGCCTATCCATTCTATTTCGCCATCAACTATGATATTATCATTTTGTTGGATCAACAAGCCATCTCCCCAAGAAAGAATAATGTTCTCTTCGTCAAACTCTTCAATGTTATATTTCACAACGATGCGTTGTTTCTTCAATTTGGACAACAAGTCTTCATTAATATCTGGCACAAGCAATATCTCAAAAAACTTATCAGACAAAAATTCTATAACTCCTTCTGTTGCCTCTGAATTAAGGATAATTATTCCTCCGAATGCTGATTCCGGGTCTGATGCCCAAGCCATCTCAAGGGCTTGTTCAGGCGTGTCGGCAATAGCGACGCCACAGGGATTAGTGTGCTTGAATATAGCACAGGTAACCTTTTCAGGAAAATCTTTGATAAGTGTTAAGGCAGCCCTAACATCAAGCAAGTTATTATAAGATAGTTCTTTCCCTTGCAATTGGGTAATAGGCAATGACTCATTTATTGCAAGCCATCCCTGTTGATGCGGGTTCTCACCATATCTCAGTTTCCTAACTTGTTTTGCACCGAAAGTTACTGGTTCTGGAATTTCGTCCCCTTCCCATAGATATTTAGCAATTTGCATATCATAAAAGGACGAAAAGTAAAACGTTTTTGCTGCCATGCGTTTCCGTTCCTCAAAAGAAACGACTCCATTGCGTTTGACAAGCACATCTTGAACAAGCCAGTCCCAATACTTCCTATCTGGAACAACAAGGACATATTTAAAATTCTTTGCCGCTGCCCTGATTAACGCAGAGCCCCCAATGTCAATTAATTCAACTGCTTCGTCCAAATCTGGCTTTTCCCCGAAGGGATACAAGTCCACTACTACAAGGTCAAATAGCACAAGTCCATATTCCTGAATTTCCTGTTCATCCGTCTCTCTCCGTGCTAAGATTCCACCGAACACTTTGGGATGCAGAGTCTTAACCCTGCCATCAAGCATCTGGTTAAGGTCAGTGAGCGACTCCAAGGGAACCGTGTTTATTCCCTGACTTGATAGGAACTTGTGTGTTCCGCCACTGGCATAAATAGTTATATCGTTGTTTTGCAATGCCTTAGCCAGTTCCACCAGTTGGTCATCTTTGTGATATGCTGAAACTAAGGCTGTCTTTATTTTTATTTCCTGCATGAACGGTCAATTTGATTTTGAAAATGGGACAGGGAAATTTTTTTCAATTTCTTCAAAAGAAGTGATTACCTCTGGCTTGCCTTTCCGAACGATTACCATGTGTTCATAATGAGCAGAAGGGCTTTTGTCTGCGGAAATGATAGTCCACCTGTCGGGCAACACCCTCACTGCCCGTGTCCCTGCATTAACCATTGGTTCAATGGCTATGACAAGTCCTTCTTTAAGTGTTTTGCCGTGTCCACGCCTGCCGTAGTTAGGCACTTGCGGGTCTTCGTGTAAAGATTTTCCAACGCCATGCCCTACTAAATCTCTCACAACATAAAACCCCTTCTCTCTTTCCACAAAATCTTCTATTGCGAAACCAATGTCGCCTATTCTGTTTCCTGACACTGCGTTTGAAATTCCCCTTTGCAGGGCTTCATAAGTGGTTTGGGCAACTGCCAACTTCAATGGGTCAACATTTTCTCCGACAATAAATGTATATGCACAATCTCCTACGAAACCGTTTAGAATAACTCCTACGTCAACAGATACAAGCATATTTTCTTTTATCACTTTATTACGTGTAGGGATTCCGTGCACCACTTCGTGGTCAAGGGAAAGGCAGATGGAAGCGGGAAAACCTTTATATCCCTTAAATGCAGGGATTGCTCCGTGATCGGTTATGAACTCAAATGCTGCTTTGTCCAATTGGTCTCCTGTGATGCCGGGTTTTATTAACTGAGCGAGATGAGCAAGTGTCTTAGATACTAATTTAGCCGCTTCCTTAATCCCCTGTTCCTCCTCTGGGCTTTTAATTATCATTTTTCCCCGTCTGGCTATATTGTTACGCCTATTGGTCTTCTGGCTGCCAACCTACCAGTTCTCATAAATCCTTCGTAATGACGCATAAGCAGATAACTCTCTATTTGCTGTAGTGTATCAAGCATAACAGAGACGATAATCAAAAGGGTTGTTCCGCCAAAGAACTGAGCGAACTGGTCGTTGATGCCGAATGAAGCGGCGAAAGCTGGCAGGATAGCAACGATACCAAGGAATATAGCTCCGGGAAGCGTAACACGAGAAATAATATTGTCAATATACTCTGCTGTTTTGCGACCGGGCTTCACACCCGGGATGAAAGCACCATTTCGTTTCATATCGTCCGCCATCTGGATTGGGTTATAAATAACTGCCGTGTAGAAGTAAGTAAACAGAACAATAAGGATAAAGAGAACCAAATTATACCAGAAGGAAGTGTAGTCGCCAAAGGCTTGGGAAAGTGAAATAGCCCACTCAGACTCCGGGAAGAATTGGCTAATCATTGAAGGGATGAACATTAGAGCTTGGGCAAAGATGATAGGCATTACGCCGGCAGCATTAACCTTGAATGGAATGTATTGTCTGGCTCCTTGGACTTGGACCATTCTGCCACCTACCATCCGTCGTGCATACTGAATAGGGATTCTTCTAACTGCAAGGGTTAGTGCGACAACAGCCATCGTAACCAAAATCAAAGCGGCTATTTCAATAATCAAGAATACAAGCCCTCCTGTTTGCCCAAAGCGTGTGGTTACTTCCGCAGCAAAGGCAAAAGGCAAGTCTGCTAAGATCCCAATAGTGATGAGCAGGGACACGCCGTTCCCAATGCCCCTATCCGTGATTTTTTCACCAAGCCACATAACGAAGACAGTGCCGGCGGTCAACAGAAGGGTTGTAGTCAACCAGAACAATCCTTTGCTTACCACGATAGCCTCACCAGCCATGAAATTGAGATAAGTAACATACCCGCTTGCTTGAACAAGGGTTACGATAACTGTCAAATATCTAGTTATTTGGTTTAACTTACGTCTTCCGCTCTGCCCCTCCTGTTGCAACCTTTGGAAATAAGGGAAGGACACCCCAAGCAACTGAACTATAATAGATGCCGTAATATATGGCATTATACCAAGGGCGAAGATAGAGGCACGAGCGAAGGCACCACCCGCAAACATATCAATCAATCCGGGAAGTCCCCCTTGTCCCTGTAGGACAGCCCTTAACTGCTGGACATCTATCCCCGGAAGAGCGATATATGAACCGATTCTATAAACCAGAATTAACCCTAATGTGTAAAGTATCCTTCTCCTTAATTCTTCAACTTTCCAGATATCCCTGATGACTTGAATCAGTTTCATTGTCCTACGCCTTAATAATCTGTGGTTCTATACCTGCTGCTTTTATTTTCTCAATGGCTGACTTGCTAAATGCGTGAGCCTTGACAGGGACTTTAACAGTCCACTCACCTACCCCCAGAACCTTTAAGGGCTTTTTCTTTTTAATAAGCCCTTTTTCAGCAAGAATTTCCGGACTCACTTCGTTCAAGCCATACTTCTCAACGAAATATACCAATTGAGCCAGATTAAGAGAAACATATTCCTTTCGCTTAGGCGGATTAAACCCCCTTTTAGGGTATTTAAGATGCAATGGAAGGTTTCCACCAGCAAACCCAGGTCTCAAGCTATATCCGGAACGAGACTGAGCACCTTTATTACCGCGTCCTGCAGTGGTTCCTTTGCCAGATGCATTACCTCTCCCAACTCTTTTCCTTCTTTTTACCGAACCTCTTGATGGTCTCAGGTTACTAAGCAAACTCATGACTCATTTATTTTCTCAGGTTTGTCCACCTCCTCCACTTTAACAAGATGGGCAATCCTTTTTATCATTCCCTCTATTTGAGGCGTCAACCTATGTATCCTGCTTCTATTAATACGTCTAATTCCAAGTGCTTCGGCAGTCCGTTTGTTCCTCTTCGGTTCGCCTATCAGACTACGCACCAGCGTTACCTTAACATACTTTTCCTCAGCCATTGAAGAGTTTATTTAAGGTTATTCCCCTTTGTCTCGCTATTGTAACAGGGTCCCTTAAGGAAAGTAATGCTTTCATTGTTGCCCTGACGACGTTATGTGGCGTTGTTGAACCAATAACCTTAGCAATAACATCAGTATAACCGGCACTTTCAAGTACGGCACGCATAGCGCCACCGGCAATAACTCCTGTACCCGGTGCCGCTCGTTTAATTATAACCCTTGTTCCCATCTCCTTTGCCTCAACGTCATGAGGGACAGTTCCTTGTAATATAGGCACTCTATACAAATTCTTTTTCGCCTGATCAGTAGCTTTCTCAACGGCAGCGGCTACCTCCCGAGCCTTCCCATGACCATATCCAACCACACCGTCCTGATCTCCCACTACGACCAACGCAGAAAATCTAAATGTTCTACCACCTTTTGTTACTTTAACAACACGACGCACATTAACAACTCGTTCCTTAAGAGTTAAGTTAGAGATTTTGGGAATTGGGCGTCTTTTCTTTTTCCTGAATTGTACTCTTTCTGCCATAAGAAAAATTTTTAGAAGTTAAGACCTTGGTTTCTGGCAGCATCCGCTAACGCCTTTATCCTTCCGTGGTATTTGTACCCATTTCTATCAAAAACCACTTTCGTGATGCCTTTTTCTAATGCCCTTTTGGCAACTAATTCGCCCACTTTTTGGGCTAACTCCGTCATAGGCAACTTCTCTCCTTTTAATTCTTTATCAAGGGAAGATGCTGACACTAATGTGTGTCCCTTTGTGTCGTCAATAATCTGGACATAGATATGCTTGTTACTGCGAAACACTGTCATCCTTGGTCTGTCCGGCGTTCCAAAAACCTTCTTTCTGATCCTCTTTTTGATTCTTTGTCTTCTGAAAACCTTATAGGTCTTTTCTTTTAGTGCTCCCATGCTTTAATTATTTTTTAGCTGCTGCTTTTCCGGGTTTTCGTCTCACGTATTCCCCAACATACCTAATTCCCTTGCCGGTATAGACGTTAGGCTTCCTGAGCGACCTGATTTTAGCAGCCACTTCACCGACAAGGGCTTTGTTTATCCCCTCCACATGAATCAACGTTTTCTCCTTTGTTCTCTCCACACTTATCTTAACTTCTGGCGGCGGGATAAAAACTATTCCATGGGAATATCCCAGGGCAAGTTCGAGTACATCGCCCTTCATCTCTGCCCTGTAACCAACACCTATAACCTCCAGAGATTTTTTAAATCCTTTGCTAACCCCTTCAACTATATTGGCAATAAGTGTTCTATACAAGCCATGCATTGCTTTATGCCTCTTCTGGTCGGTAGGTCTCTTAACTTTTACAGTTCCATCTTCTATTTCAACAATGATTTCTGGATGGACCTTAACACTGAGTTCTCCCTTGGGGCCTTTTGCCACAACGGTATTGTCTTCCAGCACTTTGACTTCAACCCCCTCAGGAATCTGTATTGGTTTCCTTCCTATGTGCGACATCTTAGTAAAAATTTTAGAATATGGTTGCTATTAGCTCTCCTCCTATGTTACGACGCCTTGCTTCCTTATCCGTCATTACCCCTTGGGACGTTGAAATAATCGCCACTCCAAGACCCGACTTCACTCTCGGCACATCAACTGCTTTAACATAAATCCTACGTCCGGGCTTACTAACCCGCTTGAACTCCTTAATTACGGGTTCGCCGGTCACAGGGTCGTATTTAAGTGCTATGATTATCTTATCCTGACCTTGAGGCGTAGGCACAACCCTATATCCCCTAATAAACCCTTGACTTAACAGCAGTTCGGTCATTGCTTTTAACAGCTTGGAAGCAGGTATCTCAACTGTTTTATGGCGAGCCATTTGGGCATTTTTAACCCGTGCGATAAAATCTCCAACTGGGTCTGTTACTGCCATATTTCTCTTATTTTACCAGCTTGCTTTTCTAATTCCAGGTATTTGTCCTGAGGCTGCCAATTCGCGGAAATGAATTCTGCAAAGCCCATAAAGTCTAATATAGCCTCTTCCCCTTCCACAAATTCTGCATCTGTTACGGACCCTAACAGGGGAAGAGTTTCTTGGAAGGCGGTCTAATGCCTCCCAGTTTCCCTCGGCTTTAAGCCGAGCCCTCTTCTCTCTGTATTTTTCAACTAGTCTCTTTCGCTTTTCATTCCGGGCTATTGTGGCTTTATTTGGCATAATGCTTCTCTATTTATTGTTGCTGTTCTTGTTCCTGTGTAGTTGTTTTTTGCTCCCTTCGCACAAAGGGAAAACCAAGTTCTTCAAGCAATGCTTTGGCTTCCTCATCTGTGTCCGCGGTGGTAACTATTGTTATATCCAATCCTGTTACCTTGGGAACTTTGTCGATATTTATCTCTGGGAAAACGATTTGTTCAGCGATACCAAAGGAAAAATTACCTTTTCCGTCAAATCCAGTGTCTTTAACTCCTCTAAAATCTCTAACCCGGGGCAATGCGATTGTTATGAGCCTGTCAAGGAATTCCCACATTCTATCCCCTCGCAGGGTTACCCGAACGCCAACGTTCATGCCTTGGCGGATCTTAAATCCTGCTTCTGATTTCCTTGCCTTTGTAAACACGGCTTTTTGTCCGGCTATCAAAGTTAATTCTTCCAAAGCAGCCTCGGCTAGCCGCTTGTCATTTAGAGCATAACCAATGCCTCTATTAAGGTTTATTTTCACAAGCCTGGGCACTTCCATTATATTTTTATACCCGAACCGTTCCATCAGTTTAGGGACCACTTCCTTATAATACTTCTCTTTGAGCCGAGGTATATATTTTTCCGTTGTTTCTGGTTGTGCTTGTTTCTCCGCCATCAGTCAATTATTTTACCACTTTTTTTAGCGTAGCGAACCAGTTTTCCTTCTTCGTTACGTTTCCTGCCCACACGGGTGGGTTCTCCCGTTTCAGGGTCAATTAACATAACATTGGATATGTGGATAGGGCGTTCTACTTTTATTATCCCGCCCTGTGGGAATTGTTCAGAGGGCTTGACATGTTTAACATTGACGACTCCTTCAACCAGAATACGCTGTTCCTCAGGGAATACCTTTATAACCCGTCCTTTATGCCCTCTAAACTTCCCTCTCATTACCATAACAATGTCGTCCTTCTTAATTTTAAGTTTAATTCGTTTCCGCTTAGTTTCTTTTTTCTTCCCCATGGCTATGCAAAATTAAACAACTTCAGGTGCTAAGGAAACCACTCTTGTAAATCCTTTGTCTCTTAATTCCCGAGCCACTGGTCCGAAAACACGTGTTCCGATTGGCTCATCGGCTTGGTTGAGCAGCACCACTGCGTTATCGTCAAATCTGACGTAGGACCCATCTTTCCGGCGAACCTCTTTCTTTGTTCTGACTATCACTGCTCTAACTACCTTCCCTTTTTCCATTGAGGATCCGGGAATTGTTTTTTTAACAGAAACCACTATGCGGTCTCCAACACTGGCAAACTTCTTAGCCGATTCGCCCAATATACCAATGCACATAACCTCCCGCGCTCCTGTATTGTCTGCGACCTTGAGTTTTGTCATTCTTTGAATCATAACTCATTTTTTTTACCATTAACATTTAAGGTTTTTCAAGGTCTTCGGGTTCCTTAGTGGATTCCTGTTCAACGTCCAACTTTTGAACTTTGGCGACTATCTCAACAACTCTCCATCTTTTCCTCTTGCTTAGAGGGCGCGTTTCCATAATTCTCACTACGTCTCCTTCCTCGCATATATTATTCTCGTCATGAGCCATAAATTTTTTGTGGCGTACTACTGTCTTGCCATATCGGGGGTGCAAAAATCGTCTTTCGACCTTAACTACTACTGTCTTATCCATTTTATTGGACACAACAACTCCCACCAGCTCTTTCCTTCGCCCCCTCTTTTTAGGGCTGGCTGTCTTATTGGTTTCTTGAACCGTCTGATTTTCCTGTTGAATTTCATTTTTTTCTGTCATACCCAAACTTATTTACTGTTTTGACCTTGCTTTTTCTCTCGCTGTCTACGGTTCCACTCAGTAAGCAATCTGGCAATAAATTTCCTTTGAAATCTCAATCTCATTGGATTTTCCAAAGGTGTGATTTTATGAGCCCATTTCATTCTCACATATCTTCTTTGCTCTTCCTCAATTCTTTCTTTTAGTTCTTCATCACTTAATTGCCTTATTTCACTCATCTTAAGCATAGCTCAATTATTTTCCTTCTTGATAATCTGGTCTAACTACAAATTTTGTTGGAATAGGCAATTTATGGGAAGCCAGTCTAAACGCTTCTTGTGCTTCTGCCATGCTAACTCCATCAATCTCAAAAAGAATCCTTCCGGGTTTGACAACTGCCGCCCAGTGGTCAAGGTCGCCTTTACCTTTACCCATCCTAACTTCAAGGGGCTTTTTAGTTATGGGTTTATCTGGAAATATCCTAATCCATAGCTTACCTTCACGGCGTAGGAACCTGCTTATAGCGACCCGTGCTGCTTCTATCTGTCTATCAGATATCCATGCGTGTCCGAGCGCTTTGAGACCGAATGAGCCAAAGGCTAATGTGTGTCCTCTTGTGGAAACACCTCTCATCCTACCCCGTTGCTGTTTCCTCCATTTATATCTCCTTGGTTGCATCATGGCTCACACTATTTTTTTATGGGACGATTATAAGTTCGGCGTTTGAGTGCTTTATGTTGAACTGCTGCGGGGGCTGGAATTGACAAGTCTCGTTTTCCATATACTTCTCCTCTACAAATCCAAACTTTAACACCAATAACCCCCCATTTAGTAAATGCTTCTTTGATGGCATAATCAATATCAGCGCGAAGTGTACTGAGGGGGACTCGTCCATCCATATATTTCTCTGTTCTTGCTATTTCTGCTCCTCCCAATCTTCCTGAAACATGAACTTTTATTCCTTCTGCCCCCATCCTCATTGTAGTATTAATAGCTGCTTTCACTGCTCTTCTATGATTCACTCGTGCCTCTATCTGCCTGGCTATTGTTTCTGCTACCAATGGTGCCTCTAATTCAGGGCGGTTAATCTCCCCAACTTTGACATCAACTTCTTCCCCAGTCAGAGCTTTCAATTCCTCGGTCAACATATTGATTTCCTTACCTCCTTTGCCGACAATGACTCCTGGACGGGAAGTAAAGATTGTAACAACTATTCTTTTGGGGAATCGTTCAATAATAATCCTTGATATTCCAGCCCGGGGAAATCTTTTCTGGATGTATTGTCTGATCTGCCAATCACCGTGCACTTTATCTGCAAATTGCTTTTTATCCCCGAGCCACATGCTGTCCCATCCTCTGATGATGCCTAACCTATTACCAATCGGATTTGTCTTCTGTCCCATTGCGCTTATTTAGTTGTGTCTTGTGTTTCATTTAGTTCCTGCAACAACTTTTCATTTTTAGAATCAACAATTATTAATACATGGCTGGTTCTTCTTTTATAGGGATGAGCCCTTCCTCTGCTCACTGGTCTCCACCGTTTGTAAGCAGGTCCTTGATTAACGATAATGGTTTTGATGTATAGTTCGGCTTCTTCTATTGGTATGTCAGGATGTTTATATTGCCAGTTTGCCACTGCTGAACGTAATAGTTTCAGAATGGGGTAAGAAGCTCTCTTTCTAACCATTTTTAAGAGTTCCATTGCGGTATTAACATCTTTGTTTCGGATCACATCAGCGACGGGCATCACCTTCCGTGGTGATATTCTAAGGTTCCTGAGTAGAGCTCTTGCCTCTGCCATACCTTACTTTATTTTTTTGGAGCTGTGTCCTCTAAATGTTCTTGTTGGGGCGAATTCACCTAATTTGTGTCCCACCATTTGCTCGGTTATATAGACAGGGACGAAACCTTTGCCGTTGTGTACTGCTATTGTGTGCCCAACCATTTCTGGAACAATTGTGGAGCGGCGGGACCACGTCTTTATTACCTCCTTTTTGCCCTCCTCGTTGAGCTTAGTTATCTTTTTCATTAGTTTAGGTGCTACGTAGGGTCCTTTTTTAAGCGACCGTGGCATACTTCACATTATTTAGATCTTTCAGTTTCTTTACGGCGACGAATGATAAAGACAGAGGTTGGGTTTCTTTTCTTCCTCGTCTTTTTACCCTTGGCATACAGCCCGGACCTAGACCTTGGATGTCCTCCGGAGTGTTTTCCTTCACCACCGCCCATTGGGTGGTCCACCGGGTTCATCGCCACCCCTCTGGTTCGTGGACGCCTATTCATCCAGCGATGTCTTCCAGCCTTGCCTATAACGATGAGGTTATGGTCAACGTTAGAGACTCTACCTATGGTTGCCTTGCATGTTTGCAACACCTTCCTAATTTCCCCGGAAGGCATTTTTAGTATAGCGAACTTGCCTTCCCTGCCTACTAGTTGAGCACCTGTTCCAGCTGCTCTAACCAGTTGACCGCCATGTCCGGGCCATAATTCTATATTGTGAACGACTGTACCAACTGGGATTTTTTCGAGGGGCAGAGCGTTTCCGACCTTAATTGGGGCGTCTGGTCCTGAGATAATTGTATCTCCCACTTTAATACCGTCAGGAGCAATTATGTATCTCTTTTCCCCGTCAACATAGACAACCAAGCTGATATACGCTGACCTATTGGGATCATACTCTATTGTTTTCACTACTGCGGGAATTCCATCTTTGTCTCGCTTAAAATCAATGATTCGGTAGCGTCTTTTGTGCCCACCGCCTCTATATCTCATTGTGCGGCGTCCTTGATTATTCCTGCCCGCTTTGTTTTTATACTTAGCTAATAAACTTTTTTGTGGCTCATCAGTGGTTAACTCTTCAAATGTGTTAACCGTCATGAATCGGCGTCCGGGCGTGATGGGTTTAAATTTTTTGACTGGCATGGCTTCTTTCTTTACACATTAAGATTTAGCAGGTCTATTGATTCTCCCGGGGCTAAGGTTACAATAGCCTTTTTGTAGGGACGCTTTTTCCCTTTTATAACCCCTCTTCTTGTGTATCTAACCCTTACCTTCCCGGGAACTATCATAGTGTTTACTTTAACGACTTTGACGCCAAAAAGTTTCTCAATTGCGTCTTTTATTTGCAATTTGTTTGCACGCATATCCACTTCAAATACGTAGCGGTTGAATTTCTCTTGTAGTTGAGTAGATTTTTCGGTTAGAATAGGTCTTTTGATTATTTCATGCGGTTTCATGACTTACGGATTTTGAGGGGGAGAGCCAATCTGCGGTCTTTAAAATTGCTTTTTCAGTAAAAAGGAGGGTATATGGTCTGACTATTATGTATGTATTGAGCGAGTAGTAAGGTAACACTTCAACATAGGGCAAATTACGAGCAGATAGATAGATATTCCTATTTGGTTCTGGGAGGACGAGCAGAGTGAATCTTTTAGATGCATTCAAAGCTTCAAGTATCTTAATAATTTCCTTTGTTTTAGGGATTTCAATTGAGAAATCTTCAACGACTTTAATTGCATTGTTGGCTGCTTGTGCACTCAAGGCACTTCTACGTGCCAGATTCTGCATTTTCTTATTGAGTTTGATGCTATAGTCTCTTGGTTGTGGTCCAAAGACCCTGCCTCCACCTCTGAATATGGGGCTAGTGCGTTGACCGGCTCGTGCCTGTCCAGTGTGTTTTTGGGGTCTTATTTTTCTTGTGGAGCCCTGGACCTCTCCACGGGTTTTAGTCTTGTGTGTTCCTCTGTGTAGGGAAGCCAGATAGCGCTTAATGTCTAAATACATAACATGTTCGTTGGGCTCAATGGAAAAAACATTATCTGGAACTTCCACTTCCCGTCCTGTTTCTTGACCCGTAATAGAATAGACTGGAAACTTCATTTTTTACACTATTTTTTTTCTAAGTATTACAAATTCTCCCTTGGGTCCTGGCACACTCCCTTTAACAAGAACCCAATTCTTTTCAGGAATAATCTTTATTATTTCAAGATTTTTAATTGTTACTTTTTCATTGCCCATTCTACCTGCCATTCTCTTGCCCTTCACTACGCGAGCGGGGAATGTTGCGGCACCTATTGAGCCACCGTGCCGTTCTTGGTCTTTTTGCCCGTGGGTTTGTCCACCCACACCACTAAACCCATGTCTTTTAACAACACCTTGAAATCCCTTCCCCTTGGACCTTCCAGTAATGTCAATAATTTCACCTTCCGAGAAGACATCTTGAATAGCTAAAGTCTGTCCAACTTCAACCTCAATAGGAAAATCTCTGAACTCAACCAGTTTCCTCTTGGGGGTTGTTCCTGCTTTTTCAAAATGTTTAAGCAATGGTTTGGGGGTATTTTTTACTTTTCTTTCACCGCCCCCCAACTGGACAGCACTATATCCATCTTTTTCTGGTATTCTTATTTGAACCACTACATTAGGCTCCACCTCAATAATTGTAACTCCTATATTGGTACCATCCTCCTTAAAAATTCTCGTCATTCCCACTTTCTTACCGATCAAACCTTTCATAGCTTATTTATTTTACCTTTACCACAATATCTACACTACTTGGGATCTCCAGTTTTCTGAGTGCCTCCACCGTCTCTTGTGCACTCTTAGGATAGATATCTATTATCCGCTTATGTACTCTAATTTCAAACTGTTCACGGGAATCCTTATTGACGTGTGGGGACCTCAAGACAGTAAACCTTCTAATTCTAGTTGGGAGCGGAATAGGTCCTTTCACTGTGGCTCCCACATTTTTTACAGTCTTCACGATTCTTTCTGCGGTCCTATCTACCAAGGAATGATCGTATGACTGCAACTTTATCCGAATGCTACTTATTCTTGGTGGCATCACTCTTCCATTTTAACTTTACCTCTTGCCTGTGCGACTATCTCTTCTTGAATGTTTTGCGGCACTGGTTCATAGTGAGAGAACTCCATTATAGCGAATGCACGTCCAGAGGTCAAGCTTCTCAATTGGGTAACGTATCCAAATAGTTCCGCCAGAGGGACATAAGCCCTTACTGATTTGGCATTACCCTTAGTTTCCATGCCCAAGACACGTCCTCTCCTCCTATTAAGGTCACCTATGACCTCACCGACATACTCTTCTGGTGTAACAACTTCCACTTTCATTATAGGCTCAAGGATTATCGGTCCGGCTTGTTTACAAGCATTTCTGAAAGCTGCGCGGGCACACATCTCAAACGCTTGGGAATCTGAATCCACCTCGTGATATGAGCCATCAAACACCCTAACTTTCAAGCCTACCATTGGGTATCCTGCTAGTACGCCATTTTGCATGGCTTGCTCAATACCCTTTTGGATTGCAGGAATAAATTCCTTAGGAATTGCTCCGCCATATATATCATCAATGAATTGAAGTCCTTTCTTTCCTTCTTCTGGTGGTCCGAATTCAGCTACTATTTCAGCATATTTACCACGTCCACCAGTTTGTTTTTTGAGTAGTTCTCTATGTGTTACTGTTTGAGTAATTGCTTCTCGGTAGGCAACCTGAGGTTTCCCTGACTTGGCGTTTACCTTAAATTCCCGACGTAGTCTATCCAATATAATCTCCAAGTGCAGCTCACCCATTCCACTAACGATGGTCTGCCCTGTTTCTTGGTCTACATGGACTCTAAACGTGGGGTCTTCCTCTGCCAGTTTGGACAGAGCCATAGATAGCTTATCAAATTCTGCCTGGGAAGACGGTTCCAGAGCCATGCTAATGACCGGTTCAGGGATATTGATACTTTCAAGGATAATGGGATGTTTTTCATCACATAACGTGTCTCCTGTTCTAACGTCTTTAAACCCGACGCCTGCGGCGATATCCCCCGCCTCCACAAAATCAATCATTTGTTGTTTGTTAGCGTGCATTTGATAGAGTCGAGACACACGCTCTTTCTTGTTTGTTCTTGTGTTAAGCACTGCTGAACCGGCGTCTAAGCGTCCGGAATAAACTCGGAAATAGACCAATCTACCGACATATGGGTCTGTCATAATCTTGAATGCCAGTCCTGCGAAGGGTGCTTCAGGATCAGGGTGTCTTTCTTCTGTTTCTCCAGTTTTAGGGTTGACACCTTTGATTGGGGGAAGGTCAAGAGGCGATGGGAGATATGCAACTACTGCATCCATCAATGGTTGAATACCCCTATTTCTAAGTGCTGATCCTGCTAAAACGGGAACTATTTTGAAATCAATGGTTCCTTGCCTAAGGGCTTTTTCTATTTCTTCTTCCGTTATACTTTCTGGATCCTCAAAATACTTTTCCATTAGGGAGTCATCCAATTCAGCGATAGATTCCAAAAGTTTGGTCCTCCACTCTTCTGCCAATTCCTTCATATCTTCTGGAATCTCGGCGACTCTATATTCCTTGCCCAGCTCATCAGTGTCCCAATAAAGGGCTCTCATTCTGATGAGGTCAATAACTCCGACGAAAGAATCCTCAGAACCAATCGGCAATTGAATAGGTACAGGGTTAGCACCCAGTTTTTCTTTTATTTCGTTGACTACTTTGAAAAAGTCGGCACCTACGCGGTCCATTTTGTTTATGAACACTATTCTTGGAACGTTATACCTGTTTGCTTGTCGCCATACGGTCTCTGTTTGTGGTTCCACTCCACCGACGGCACAGAGGACCACTACTGCACCATCCAGAACACGCATTGAGCGTTCAACCTCAATGGTGAAGTCCACGTGTCCAGGTGTGTCAATAATGTTGATTCTATATCTCTGTCCTTTATAGTCCCAAAACACGCGTGTTGTAGCTGCTGTGATGGTAATGCCCCTTTCCTTTTCCTGAGGCATCCAGTCCATTGTAGCTGCACCTTCGTGGACCTCACCCATTCTGTGAATGAGTCCTGTGTAGTAGAGGATTCGTTCTGTAGTGGTTGTTTTGCCTGCGTCTATATGTGCGGCAATTCCGATGTTTCGTGTAATTCTGATTTTTTGTAATTTCTTTTCTAATGATTCCTTATTTTTTTGTGCTGTTGCCATAGTTCTTCTATTTTTAGATTAGAATCTTAGATGAGCAAATGCCTTATTGCCTTCAGCCATTCTGTGGACGTTTTCTTTAATCTTGATTGCACCACCTTGATTCTTTGATGCATCAATGAGTTCAGCTGCTAGCTTTTCTTCCATGGATTTGCCCTTTCGTTCTCTGGCGGCTCGGACTATCCATCGCATAGCAAGAGATTCTTGTCTGTGAGGGGGCACTTCATAGGGCACTTGATATGTGGCTCCACCCACTCGTCTCGGTCTCACTTCCAAAATTGGTTTAACATTTTCCATTGCCTTCTTCCACACTTCATATCCATCCTCTCCTGTCTGCTTTTCTATTATTTCCATAGCGCTATAGAATATCTTCATTGCCTTGCTCTTTTTTCCATCCCTCATCATTACATTAATGAACTTAGAAACTCTTGGGTCGCCATATTTAGGATCTGGAGCGGGAATTCTTTTTTCTATTCCTTTTTTCTTACGGGGCATAGGTTACTTTATTTTTGATCTTTGGGTCGTTTGGTTCCGTATTTTGATCTGGATTTCCGGCGTCCTTCAACCCCGGCAGCGTCCAGAACACCGCGAATAATGTGATATTTAACTCCCGGGAGGTCCTTGACACGACCTCCTCTCACAAGGACAATAGAGTGTTCTTGGAGGTTATGACCTTCTCCGGGAATGTATGCAATAACTTCTTTACCGTTTGTCAGCCTAACTTTTGCCACTTTACGCAACGCGGAATTAGGCTTTTTAGGTGTTGTAGTATAAACATGAATACAGACGCCGCGTTTCTGTGGGTTTCCGCCTAATGCCGGCGACCGGCTCTTTTTCTTCTTTGGCTTCCGTCCTTTCCTAACTAACTGCTGTATTGTTGGCATATTTCCCTCCTCTTTGGATTTACAAAGTTAAATAAGACAGACCTAACACCCTAATTTTTTCATTCAGGGGCTTAGGCCTGCCTCTCACTTTTCATTCTGCCACAGGTAATATGGCAGTCTGTAAAGTAAACCGTTGCTATTAAACCAAGATTGCAATTCATTTGGTTCCAATTTTACACCTGCGAGATGTAAAAATGTGGAAATGGGCAGATCTTCTTCTAATGCTTTTTGCATTAGTTGTTGCAAGATGGATTTCTTTTCTGGAATCAAGACCACGTTATATTCGGTCACTTCTGCTATCCTGGCGGCTGTCTGTATAGCATTTTGGAGATAGCCAATAGAATCAATTAGTCCGACTTGTTGCGCCCTGAAAGAACTATAAATTCTACCTCTGCCCAATTTGTCCACGCTATCCACTGGCAAGTTTCTGCTTTCCGCCACTCGTGAGATGAATTGGTTATATATTTTGTGAACGGAGTGCCATATAATCTGTTTTTCCTCTTCCGTGAATTCTCTTACTGGATTGCCGACGTCTGCCCAAGGTCGTGATTTAACATAATCAAAGTTAACACCTAGTTTGTTTCTAAGGAGTTCAGTGGCATTGGGATAGATTGCTATTACACCTATCGAGCCAGTTATAGTGAATGGTTCGGCAAAAATAATTTTTGCCGGTGCTGCAATGTAATATCCACCGGAGGCGGCGAGGGCACCCATTGAAACCACTACCGGCTTGGGGCTTCGCTTAATAAGATGCCAGATTTCATCGGCAACAAATGCGTCACCCCCGGGACTGTTAATTCGCAGAACTATTGCGGCTACGTCGTCATCCTCAACAGCTTTATTAAAATGTTTTCTGAAGCGGTTCCAAGTGATTGCTTTTTCTGAATTATTTCCTGAACGGACAATTGAACCGACGGCATAAACTACCGCTATTTTGGGTAGGTTTTCTCTGTCCTTGTCTGAGGGAACATATTTAGATATGGATATGAATCCGGACTTGTAATTTAAATTAAATTTGTTAGCTATCAATCTTTTAAGTGTGTCTTCATCTGAGATTAGTATGGCAAACCCTAACTTTTTTGCTTGTTCTGGATAAATCACAGGTGTTGAATCAAGCAGCCTATCTACGTATTTGGTAGTGACTATTTCAGGCGTAATGCTTTTAAGCCAGATTGAATCCCATTTTTGAATCACTTCAGACAGCATTTCTCTACTCTCAGGGCTCAACTCATCGCTATAAAGACTTTCTGCAGCGGTCTTATATTTACCTATTCTGAAGACTTCCACTGAAACGCCTAGCTTTTCAAGAAGTTTCCCAATAAATATTGACCCCATTTTGAATCCCGGCAGGATTATATTTCCGGATTGCGTCATAAAAATTGAATCAGCCACCGACGCTATATAATAAGTATTAGTAGTATAGATGTCTGCAAAAGCATAAATTGGTTTATCGGATTGCTTTTTAAAGCGGGTTAATGCTTCTCTTATTGCGTCTGCATGAGGCGCTTTAATTGTTACATCACGCAGGTCAAGATAAACTGCTTTTACATTGGGGTCGTTAGCAGCTCTAATTATTTTCTCTGTTAGTTCATACAATCCTGGCTTTTTGATAAGAGAAAACTTTTGTCCAGTGAAGTCAACATCCTCTTCTGCGACTTCGGCGATAGGTATCCTAAAATTAAGGTAGAGCACCTTTGGTTTGGATAGAGTCTTTAATTCGGTCTCTTTGCTCAGATCTCCCATTGAAACCAATATGTAGCCTATCAGGAGCACAAGTAGAAAGAATCCAATAATAATGCCCACAATTAGTCCCAAGCAACCCAGAATGAGCTTTTGTAATGTCTTCATAGCAATCGCAAAGATATAATGGATTGGTGTAATTATGCCTCCTTTTCTGCTCTCTTATGATTAGGGCACAAAGTCTGAACTGGCGTTTTCTATGATTCAAATCAACTTTATTCGCACTATTTTTATATATATTAGAAATGCTATGTGGCATTGGGTTACGTGTTGGAAATTAACGGGTCTAATGACCTCAAAAATCAAGGAACCATGCGAAGGAAAACGCAACTTTTAGGGGCATTGGTTCTCGCAGGCACATTTTTCCTCAGTGGGTGCATAGCCATGTATCCCTCAGTGGTTGGTCCGGCAGCTTTTGGGATGACCACTGAGCCTGTGGCAGTGGGAACTGGGAAGGCGGGCTCTAACATGAAAGTGGGCACTGCCGAATGTACAAACATCTTGGGATTAATTTCCTCGGGAGACTGTTCAATCCACGAAGCTGCTAGGGACGCGGGAATCAAAACAATCTCCTATGTGGACAAAGAGGTCTCTTCGGTTCTGGGAATTTTCACCAAGGTGACCATTAAGGTTTATGGGTATTGAATCTCAAAGAACGTGGAATAGGCTTAGAATAAATTAACACAGGCAGCGACGAATAGCCAAGCATCCATTCGGTCAAATAAGCCTCCGTGTGGACCAAGTAGTTTGCCTGAATCCTTAACACCGACATATCTTTTTATGGCGGATTCAAAGAGGTCTCCGGCCGGTCCGGCTACAGATACGATGGTTGCGGAAATGATATAGTCGGTTGGATTGCTCATGTGAGGTATTGGAGAGACAAGGGCATAGATAGCGGCGGCAAGCATGGTAAAGAAAAACCCGCCAATAAGTCCTTCAATTGTTTTGCCCGGCGAAATTTCTGGTGCGATCTTATGTTTGCCGAACAACCTGCCTGTGAAATAAGCGAATGTGTCATTTATCCAGACCAAGACAAGCCAGAAAATCCACGGTTTAGGGCTCCACTGACTAATTGAGATAGCAAACCAGTTGAGCAGTGCTGAGTTAAGAACCACGAAGACCAGCAGGGCTATCAACGTCTTTTCCCTGTGCTGTGCCGAAAGCAGCCACATAGCAATAAAAGTAATCGTAATGAGTCCTACTATTGACTTCACATCAACTGTTAGTGTACCTATTGCGTCTGCCGTGGTAAGTAGTAAGGGTATGGAGCCAATGAGGAATAGGCTATACCTTCGTTTTGAATCTGGAATCAACAACGAGAGGGTTTCGAACCAAATGCCAATGGCTATGATTAGAAACAATAGATGTGCACTGATTGGATGCAAGAAAGAAGCAATGACGATAGTTATTCCTGCAATGGCATATGCAATTCGTGGCAAAAGGTCCCTAAATTTCCCTGATTGTTGTGGTGTGATCATTTTCCTTTGCCTTTAAAGACGACGTATAGCGTATAGAGAAGCAGTTTTAAGTCCAGCCATAGCGACATGTTTTCCAGATAGATAAGGTCATATCTGAGCCTTTTTACTAATTCTTCAAGTGTAGAAGCATATCCGAACCTAAGGACTCCCATTGAGGTGATGCCTGGTTTCACGCTAAATAGCAATATGTAGTGTGGTGCTTTCTTTAGAATTTTTTCTACAAAGTACGGGCGTTCCGGTCTTGGTCCCACAAGGCTCATATCCCCTTTCAAAACATTCCATAGTTGAGGCAGTTCGTCAATCCTCCACTTACGCATCACTTTGCCCCACGGCGTTATCCTTGGGTCCTCCTCCTTTGCCAGTTGAGGACCGTCCTTTTCTGCATCTACATACATGCTCCTGAATTTATATAAATTAAAAGGTTTGCCGAACTTTCCGAGCCTGACCTGTTTATAAATGACGGGACCTGGCGAAGACAATTTAACCATGAATGCTATGAAAGCCATCAGTGGCGACAAGGCAATGAGTCCAACCATTGAAGCAATTATGTCAATAAGTCTTTTAATAACCTGTTGCCAATAAGGCATTTGAATAGGGAACAGGAAAATCAATGGTTCTTGGAATGGGTGGAAGACCCTAACCGCCCCTTTGAGAATATCAAATTCATCGGGACGGGCTCTAATGATGACTTTGTAGGGGGCTGCCGCCTGTATAACCCGGCTAACTGTTCTGTAATCGTTAGGCTCAGTACTTATATATATTTCTTCAACATGGTGTTTTTGAATCAATTTGGGTAGATCATTCAGTGTTCCGAGCCAAGGCAAATCGCCATTATCCTTGCGAACGTCGCCGTTAACAGAAATCCATCCAATGGGCTTGTAACTTTTCCATAACCCCCAGTTTTTTAAAGCGTTCAGCATTGACCGAGCCGAACCACCATTCCCCACTAGCAATGTGGTGTGCCTAACAATGCCTCTTTTTTCTAACTGTCTTATTAAAGTTAAAAATCCTATTTTCCAGACAAGCCCAACTATCAGATAAAGAAATGCAAGTTCAATAAACATAAATGGGTCCAGCCACTGGTGATACCGCAAGAAAACATATGAACCAACAACACCAATTAACCATACCACGAACCAATATCCCACTTCTTTGAACCGTGATTTCCGGAAGATCTCATAATGAACCCCACTAACAAAGTGAAGGATAACATGCCAAAGGGATAGGATAGTAAAATGCTTCCAAGTAAACAGGTCTATCCTATTCAAAAGCAGCCAAACCCACGACACATCTATAAATAAGTTCCCCGCTACCCATATTAATTTGATTAATTGTTTCATTATCGTCGGGTTAACACTTTGACATTGTCCAGATAGAGGGTTCTCAGTCCGCTACTGTCTTCAGTAAAGATGAAAGATACATGCATTCTTTTGGCGCCTTCCGCCATCAATGGTGACAGATCAACATAGAGTTTTTTCCATTTTTCAGTGGCAAAGACCACCATAATGTCCCTATATGGGAAATGAGAACCATACAAATATGCTTGAATGAGGAAGTTTGCGTCAGATTTATAGTCAATCTCTATAAAAGTTTCTGTTGTGCTTGCCCCCTCCACATGGAAAGTGTCTGTTCTGACCAGTTGACCCTTAGTTGCCCTGAACAGATATGCCCAGTTTCCCGACCTAACCTCTTCCTGTTGTCTATACCCTATTGTTCCAGCCATCGGATACATCCTCTGTGTTAGTTCAAAACCTTCCCTGAACAGCATTCTGATTTTGGTTGTATCAACATATCTGAACACTGGGGTCCATTGGAATGAATAAGTTGAACAGATGATTTTTGTGTCTATTGGCTCATAGGCAAAATATGGTATTTGGTCTCCACTTTGCCCGTTACGACGAACTCCCGCCCGCACAAACAATCTAACACTATCTGCTTCTTTGCATGGAATAATCATTTTGCCCGGGACAGGGAACACCCCCCAATTTTCACTACCCGACGAGGCAAACAGGCTTGTTATAAAAGATGTGTTTGAGAGATAATACTGAGAATCTGTGTCATATACATAGGCGGTGTCCACAGAGATAGTAATGAAATCAGCAAGATAAGTTGGTTTGCAAGACAGCAGGGACATAAAGACTGCTATGATTACTCCCCACGAAGCAAGCCAAGGCACTGAACGTTTTAATTGCCCAGCCACTCCACTATGATGGCTGATGCTCCTCCTCCTCCATTGCATATTGATGCCAGACCGAATCGTCCTCCTTTTATTCGTAAAACGTTCAAAAGGGTAATAATGATACGTGCTCCGGAAGCCCCGATAGGATGCCCTATTGAGACCGCCCCTCCAAAAACATTGACTTTATTAAGGTCAAGGCCCAATTTCTTAACGTTGGCAAGCACAACAACCGAGAATGCCTCATTTATTTCCCAATAGTCTATATCTTCTTTTGACAATCCCGCTTTTTTTAATGCTTTTGTTGCGGCATCGGTTGGTGCGATGGTGAACCATACTGGGTCTTCTGCGGCATCTGCCCAGGACACAATTCGTGCTATGGGCTTCAATCCTTTCTCTTCAACATAGGATTTGCCTGCGACGACCAATGCGGCAGCCCCATCGTTTATAGTGCTAGCGTTCGCCGCAGTGATAGTCCCCTCTTTCTTGAACACAGGTCGCAACTTCTTCATTTTCTCAAAGTCAACACGCTTATATTCCTCATCTTCCTCCACAACGATTGTTCCCTTTCGTGTTTCTATCTCCACGGGCGTTACTTCCCACTTCATGTATCCTTCCTGCCAAGCTTTTGCTGCCCTTTCATAAGACAGACGGGCATATTCATCCTGTTCCTCACGTGGAATGTTCATTTCAAGGGCACATACCTCCGCACAACTGCCCATGTGTTGGTCTGAATACACATCCCACAAACCGTCATAGATCAACCCATCAATCAGTTCCACATTACCCATTTTACTGCCCCATCTAACTGCTTTGTTATAATATGGGACATTGGACATTGACTCCATTCCCCCCGCTACAACAATCCTGTTATCTCCCGCCTTGATTGATTGAGCCCCAATAATAACTGATTTCATTCCAGAAGCACAAACCTTATTTACAGTGGTTGCGGGAACAGACTTGTCAATTCCAGCGAAGAGGGCTGCTTGCCGAGCCGGTGCCTGCCCAACCCCAGCAGTTAACACATTTCCCATAAACACTTCATTGGGCTCATTTGGTTGAACATTTGCCCTGTTCAATGCCTCCTTAATAGCCACTGCCCCCAGCTTAGTGGCTTTCAGGGAAGCGAGGGAGCCCCCGAAGCTACCGAAAGGTGTTCGGGCAACGCCAAGAATGTAAACTTCTTCTGCCATTTCGCTTTATTTGTTAGCAAAGATATACTAACCAAATCACAGATGTTTGGACCGATAACATTAACTACCATTATGGAACAGTAACAGGTTTTAGGAAACTTTCTATCTTTACTGAAAGCAAAATCATCTTAATCGGTTAAAATAGTAAAGATATGGGCGTTGAGATAAAGAGCATCCTTGTTCCAAGCGACTTTTCAGAGACGAGCGATAAAGCCCTTGAATGGGCTATTGAAATAGCCACTCCCCGAAAGGCAGAGATTCACATAATCCACGTTTTGGAACCAATTGCCTATCCCGTTGAATGGTTAGAAGGGTTTTCGGGTGTGGAAGCCCTTGAAGATGTTATAGCCGGCAATGCCAGAAAAGCCCTTAATGAATTGGCAAACAGAGTTCGGAACACTGGGTTGCCCGTTCAAACATCATTAGTTTTTGGCTACCCCCCAGAGGCAATTATTTCCTATGTTAAGGAACACAATATTTCAATGGTTTGTATGGGTTCACACAAACGGTCTGGACTTGAAAAACTAATTATTGGAAGCACTACAGAAAAGGTCGTGAGGCAATCCCCATGCCCAGTGTTAGTCATTCGGAATGAAAATGCCTAAATGGGTGCAAGCCCTCCCAAGTCAAATTTCCTGTAATATCTGACAAAGAAAATGGACCTGAAACGCACACTTAATTTAATGCGTGATAATGTCCTTCTGCGATTTGTTCTCACTGTTTTGGTCAATTTATTCATATTAATTCTTTACGACCTGCTAACCTATAAATACTTATGGCAATATAACCATCCGCCATTAGCCTCCTTCTTCTCTAAATATCAAAGTGGCGAGATACACTTTTTAAATTTATCACATCTTGCAGAAGTTCTTATTGTAGTTAGTTTGCTCATTCTCCTTACTGTTCCAACAACCTCTTCTTCCCCCTCTGCTTACATAAAAAGCCTTTTTCCAAGCATATTCCTAATTTTAGTTTTCATTGCCTACGATATAGAAATTAATACACATTTAAGGATTCCTACTGTCCGAACCCTCAAAATCCTACTCACTTTCAAAGACTTCTTAGGGATTAAGGCTATAGCAGGTGGTCTGTTAATTATAGGAATCATTGCAATTGCAATCTACTTTGTGCTTGCCAGCTTCTATAAAGCAATAAAAGGCTTTTTTTTCTCTCATGACAGTCTCACTAAAAGGGAATTTTTTACAATCCTTGCTCTTAAAGTATTAGCGATAGCAGGAATCGTCTATTTCCCTTCGCTACTAAAAGAGCATTACCAAAACATCTGGTGGTATGAAAAAGAAGAGGTTTGGACAAATGGTCGCTTAATAGCATCTTATACAAATTCCCTCCGCGAGATAAAAGCCACGCAAGATCTTGAAAAATTTGAATACACCCTTTCTGAACCACCGCATAGAGTCCTATTTCCAGACACGTTGCAACACCGCCCAAACATCTATTTTATCCTGTTAGAGAGCTTCCTTGACCTGTCTCGTATGAAAGACGTAACTACATCCCCCTACCCCATCCATCCACGCTTATTAAAGTTCTTGCCAGATTCTACATTTTCATTAACCAAGAGCCCTGTTATTGGCGGATTCACTTCCCAAGCAACTTTTGAAATGATTACTGGAACCCCTGGTTTACGCGAGTTCGCCCCCGTGGAATTCTTGGTTTTCGGAAATCACCCAACTTATTCCCTTCTTAGAAGGTTTAAGGAACAAGGCTATAGCACCTGGGCTTTTACCGCAACTTCAAAAATATATTACAATACGCCTACTGCTTACAAAAATCTGGGCTTTGATTCAGCCATATTTCTAGGAGCACTCACTACATTTCAAGAAAAATATGAGAACTCATATATTCCTGACGAAGCAGTTTATTCCTACTTTATTAAAAATTTTGATATTATCCCTAAGCCACATTTCGTATATATTGTCACCATGTATGGTCATTGGCCTTGGTATATGCCCACTGATTCAGATACAATTAGTGTGTCTCCTCGCAAAGATCCCCTTCCAGCTCTGGCAAATGTGATGTTCAGAAAGCAAAAATTGTTATCTTGGCTCATTGACACTATCTTGAAAATGGATTCAAATGCCTTAATCGTAGCCTTTTCCGACCACAACCCTCCTTTTATCTTCACCCACGAACCTAAATGGAAATACGACGCCCCCTCCACTTACCACGTGCCAATTCTTGTTATTTATAAAGGGAAGTCTATCAGCCTTCCAGTTGTTGATATGCACAGGGTCCCCGAACTTATCTATCATCTCATTGCTAACGATACACTCCCCGACACATCAAACCTTGTCCCCATAGACACAAAAAAGTATCTTTACAAGCAAATTATTAAACAAAGTAGGCAAGACGTGTAAAACTTTATTTATTGAAATAGCGTTTAATACCATTGGAACACAAACAAAAAATTGACACAGGAAATGCAAACTCAATTTTCCAAACGGGTAAGACAAGTTCTTGATAGAAGTGAAGAAGAGGCAAAAAGGCTTCGCCATAACAAAATAAGTGTGGAACATATTGTTCTGGCATTATTAGCAGATGAGGACGATCCAGCGGTGCAAATCCTCGCTCAACTGGATGTTGATGTGGAACAGCTCAAACATTTGATTGAGAATAACATAAAGGAGGGGCAGCTAAGTGGAACCCCTACATCTCCATATTACACACGACAAGTGGAAAAGATCCTTCAAAGAACTTTATCCGAAGCCTATGAAATGGGCAGTACAGTAATTGATACGAAGCATTTACTGTTAGCTATTCTGCGACACAAAGACAATATAGTTACTCAGATATT
The DNA here is from genome assembly GCA_013153515.1 of Chlorobiota bacterium. Taxonomy (GTDB): domain Bacteria; phylum Bacteroidota; class Bacteroidia; order JAADEI01; family JAADEI01; genus JAADEI01. The sequence goes on from JAADEI010000136.1 coordinate 41,757, forward strand.
GCAGAGTATGTTTGATGTGGACTATGAAGTTTTAAAGACAGAAATTGAACAGATTGAACAAATTGAAGAAATGATGAAGCAAGACATGTTCTCCGCCCGTGCCTATGATGAAGACGACGACGATGACGATGATGAAGAAGAATTCCCTCGCAAAAGAAGTTCTCGCAGGGGGGAACCCACTTCTAGAACTCCTGTTCTGGACACCTTCGGCAGAGACATAACAAGACTTGCGGCAGAAGGCAAGCTGGACCCTGTGGTGGGACGCGAACAGGAAATAGAACGTGTTTGCCAAATCCTCAGCAGACGAAAAAAGAACAATCCCGTATTGATCGGAGAGCCCGGCGTCGGCAAAACAGCTATAGTAGAAGGACTTGCCCTGAGAATAGTTGAGAGGAAGGTCCCCAGAGTATTGCTCAACAAACGTATCGTACAGCTTGACATGATGTCTCTGGTGGCAGGAACCAAATATCGTGGACAGTTCGAAGAAAGGATGAAAGCAGTTTTGACTGAACTTGAAAGAAATCCCGACATTATCTTGTTTATTGACGAAATCCACACTATCGTTGGAGCCGGAAGTGCTACTGGGTCCTTAGACGCTTCAAACATTTTCAAGCCCGCATTAGCAAGAGGCGAAATCCAAGTGATCGGTGCCTCAACACTTGACGAATACAGGAAATATATAGAGAAGGACGGAGCTCTTGAAAGAAGATTCCAGAAAGTGATTGTGGAACCCCCATCAGCAGAAGAAACACTTGAAATTCTCAAAAAGCTCAAACCCCAATACGAAGAATACCATAAAGTCAGATATACGGATGAAGCAATAGAAGGGTGCGTTAAGCTAACCGAAAGATACATAACAGATAGGTATTTCCCTGATAAAGCAATTGACGCGATGGATGAGGCAGGGGCTCGCGTCCACCTTAAACACGTTGAAGCACCCGAACACATCAAAGAACTGGAAAAGGAAATAGATAAAATCGTTCAAGAAAAGAGAAAAGCAATCCAAGCTCAACAATATGAACTTGCTGCCCGATACAGAGATAAAGAACAAGAGTTGAGAGCACGCCTCAAGATTGAACAGAGGAAATGGGAGAAAGAGATGGAAAGCAAGTATTTCCCTGTCACTTATCAAGATGTAGCAGAAGTGGTCTCCCTTATGTCAGGAATCCCCGTGCAGAGAATATCCCAAACAGAAACAGAACGACTCAGAAACCTCAAACAGGAGTTATTGGAACAAGTCATCGGTCAAGAGGAAGCAGTGGAGAAAGTGGTGAAAGCCATCCTAAGGAACAGAGTTGGATTGAAGGACCCTCGCCGACCAATCGCTTCATTCATATTCCTCGGACCCACCGGCGTGGGCAAGACAGAACTAGCCAAAGCACTAGCTCGCTCCCTGTTCGACAGCGAAGATGCCCTGATCAGAATAGACATGAGCGAATATATGGAAAGATTCTCTGTTTCCCGATTGATTGGCGCCCCTCCAGGATATGTGGGTTATGAAGAAGGAGGACAGCTAACAGAAAAAGTCCGCAGGAAGCCTTACGCAGTAGTATTGCTAGATGAGATAGAAAAGGCACATCCAGACGTGTTCAATATATTATTGCAAATTCTTGACGAAGGATTCATCACAGATAGCTTGGGTAGAAGAATCAATTTCAGAAACACTATCATAATAATGACTTCTAACATAGGTGCCCGGCAACTGGATGAGTTCGGTGAAGGCATAGGATTCGCTACCAAAGCCAAGCAACAGGCTATGGACGCACGGGCTAAAGCCATCATCCAACAAGCCCTCAAAAGAACCTTCGCCCCTGAATTCCTTAACAGAATTGACGATATAATCTTGTTCAAGCCCCTAGACAAAGAAGCCATCAGGAAGATTCTTGACATAATGATGAAAGACTTACTCAAGCGAATACATGAACTGGGCTATGATATTGAACTCACGCCCGAAGCAAAGGACTTCCTCGTTGAAAAGGGTTATGACCCCAAATTCGGCGCTCGCCCATTAAGAAGAGCTATTCAAAAATATGTGGAAGACGTCTTAGCCGACTACCTACTTAACAATCAAGTTCCCCCAAACGCCACCCTCGTCTTAGACAAAAAGAAGGATGCCGACACCCTTGAAGTGGTAAAAATAAAATCTGCCCGTGGGAAAAAACAACCCGGACCAACAAAACAAAGAAAACAAACTAAACAGGAAAAGCCAGAAAAGAAAGACGGCGACGATAATAACAATAATCCCCCTCCCCGCTTGGACATGGACTTTGACTTTGACGACTTACTTTGAAGTAGTGAAAAAGGAGCATTGATGTGTTCATAAGATTCATAATTCTGGCGGCAACTCTCACTATTGCAACACCGACTTTTGGGCAATCAGATGGGCACATCAGACATCACGCAGACACCATATTCTGCGATATGAATCCCTATGCCGACTCCCTTGATACCATTATTTACATTGACTCATTAGGTTTTCTCTTTGGACCCAACAAAGATTCAATCTCCGGAATAGCCTATATGCAACAAGCAGGAATACCAACCCCAGACTCCTGCTCCATATTCTATGACTATTTTATTAGCTATATCATCGTCAAAATTTTACCATATCACGTTTCAGAGTCGGATAGCCTATGGGCAGAACTATACGTTGACTCCCTCAGCACAACACCCAACTACATTAGCCCATTTAAAACCCCCCTCATTCCCTCAGACACCCCAATGTGGTACCTATTATGGTTGCCCACCCCCGCATTCACTACCCCCACAACAGTGTGGATAGCTGTTCGGTGGACAACCCAGTCAGATAGTGCCTTCTCAATAATCTCACATCCCGCCCCAATAAATCCCCCTCCCCTCCATTTCTTACAAAATAACTCTTGGATCCCGCTATCGCAGATAACACACTCAGACTCAATTTCTTTCCAACCACTCATCTTCACAGTGGCTTCCGAAGTAACCAACATACCCATTCCCCCGAAGGATACGCCATGCCCCTTCCCAAAAGCTTTCACCCTATCTGGAAAACAAGTAACCCCCCAAATCACTACAAATGCCCCCACGATGTATTTTAATGGTCCTACTGTTATCATTCTCCCTAATTCCCGAAAAATCCTCAGCCCAACAGGCTATATCAGGTGTCATTAATCAATACTATCGCATTACTGAAACAGCCACAGAATGCCAACAATTCATTATCATTGATTCCACTGCTCAATTAAACCCCCATCAGCTCATACTGATTCATCAGGTTCAGGGTTCCGTCGTTGATTCGTCCAACTCGCCCTCCTCAGGACAAATCATATCCCTCAACAATGTCGGAAAATGGGAATTTAACAGAGTCATGTTTCAAAACAATGACACCGTTTTCCTCGCCAGACCATTACAAAACACTTATGCAGCATTACACTCCCAACTAATCACTGTTCCAGAATACAACACTGTCCAAACACAGGAAACAGTAGAAGCTAAACCTTGGGATGGCTTCACAGGCGGAATTCTTGCCCTTGTGGCAGACACACTCATCCTAAACGATACTATTTCGGCGAGGGGCTCAGGCTTCAGAGGAGGCAAAACCTTTCTGGGTCCAGAAACAATCAACGATAGCACATACCTGATTGACTGCAACAGCACGCACGCAAACGGCATGAAAGGAGAGGGTGTTGCAGGCAGCTACTCAAGAGTATGTGCAAGGGGGGCGTGGGGCAACGGGGGT
>JAADEI010000144.1 GCA_013153515.1 Chlorobiota bacterium
TATTGTCTTAATCCATTGCAAGTTACCATTGGCATCTAACTTGACTACATAGACGTCGCTAGCTCCAGCACCGAAAGAGTTAGTGCTTCCGACTATTGCATAGCCACCATCCGAAGTTTGAACTATTGAGTAACCAATATCACTACTTGTTCCACCTATTGTCTTAGTCCATTGCAAGTTACCATTGGCATCTAACTTGACTACATAGACGTCGTTATTTCCAGCACCGACAGAGGTAGTATATCCCGCTATTGCATAGCCACCATCCGAAGTTTGAACTATTGAGTAACCATTTTCATTGCTTGCTCCATCTATTATCTTAGTCCATTGCAAATTGACATTGGCATCTAACTTGACTACATAGACGTCAATTGAATGTCCAAAATACACTGTACCTCCGGCTATTGCGAATCCACCATCTGAAGTTTGAACTATTGAATAACCCCTTCCGCTTTGTATTGCTAAACAGAACGATGAGATTCTGCAAGTGTCTGTGTTGACGAGCAATGTGTCTATGTCGCATGTGCAGAATGATGTGGTGTCACAGACTTTCACGATGACGTTTCCATTCATGGAGTCTGGGGCAAAGACTATGCTGTCTCCCCCTTGGGAAATCAGTTGCCAAGAGGGAGGGTAGAACCATGTCCATGAGTTAGCTGTGGGGTGCGGTGCCTTGAGCACTATGGTGTCGAGCAGGCAGACGAAGGAGGGACCTGAAATAGCTACCGAAGGATTAAGGGGATTGTTTATTATGTTGACTGTGTGAGTTGTTGGAGGTGAGCAGCCACATCCATTGCACGCTTGGACAGAAACGGAGAAAGTGCCGAGGGAGGGGGGTATAGTGATAAGAGATGCACTGTTAGTGGGGCTTAAGGGTGTCCAACCAGCAGGCAATTGCCACGAGTAATAAGATGCGAATCCAGAGCTGGAAGCACTTAAAACAAGGGTGTCTAACACACAACTTGTTTGTGGACCGACGATTGACACGGAAGCCGGAGCAGAACCCATATTTAACACAATGCTATCATACACGCATCCGCACTCGTTGCAAAGGGAACCATATAAAACCCCTGGATTGCCACTAATGAACCGTGCTGTGTCGCTGGGCGTCAATAGGACCCAACTGGAAGGGGTGACCCACACAGGCAAACCACCACTACCATAAATAATGTACGTTAATGTATCGTTTGGACAGATGGACCCCAACCCAACAATGCTGTCTATAACAGGCAATGGACAGGTGTCACAGGGATTGCACGTTGACGGGCAACTAACAGCAAACCACTTGCCCTGCAAAGAATCATAGGCTTCAAGGCAAAAATTGTCAATGTTGAAAATCAGCAACGAGTGAGCAGGATTGGAAATGCCATCCCTTTGAACAGTGGTGAGCCGGGGAATAAGCAAACCTTGATTAGTGGAACGCATCTCCAATTGGGCAGAAGGGTGTGGATTGAGCGTGCCTACTCCGACGTTCTGCCCCTTACTAACAACCCCAGCCAATAGTAACGCGACTAAAACAACACCTTTAAGCAGGCTAAACGCTCGCTTCATTTTAAATTTACCGTTCATTGCTTTCATTTACAATTATTAATCACTGACACTTGCCCAAGATACTGAATAGTGGGCGGTGATATGTTTGAGACAGTTACAGATAAACTTTGTGTAGTAAGTGAGAGGGCAGATGAAGATGGTACCGATCTACTACCCAAACTTCGAGTGCTTAATTCAGATATACATCCGCCACAAGCACTAGCGCAACTAAGCACATTCCCACCTTGCTTGTCTATTGCCGTCCTATAAATATCCGAAAAGCCTTCATCAGTAGAATATACAAAATATGAGCTACCACTCCCCTTTATTACTCTCAGTGGATTTATATATCCCGATTTATAGCTGGATATTGACTTTAAGGCAACGTCCCATATCACGTTAATATCATTCAGAGATTTATCAAAATTGAGTTTTGCAAGGCGGTACTTAGGAGTGTCTGGTCCTGTACGTGGATGATAAATAACAAGAAAATTACCTAAAGTATCATAATAAAAAAAGGACTTGAAATTAGAAGAAAAGTTTCTACTAACAAGGAAATTAAAATTTGTATCTGTAACTGAGATGCTAGATCCAGCACCAAACAGACAATAATAATAAGTGCAATAATGTATGATGTTTCTATAATATCCTTGTTTGGCGTATTTGACACTTCCACTCCATGTGTTCAAACGTAATATTATATCGCCATAAGGATAGCTGGAAACCATAGAGTTAATAAGTAGATCTTCCCTACTAACGCTCCTCATAATTCCAGCACTAATGGAAGCAGTAGGATTATACCCACTTACACTCGGCATCTTAATCTGTTTTGCCCAAACTAAATTTCCTGATGTATCAATTTTAACTATAAATACGTAATAACTAGTATCAGTAGCAAACCTGGATCTTGCTATTATATATATAGTATCTCGAATCGCAACTATTCCTATATTGTGGTAATCAATTCTACTAGTAGAAAGAGGGGCGTTGGAAATGTAAAACCTTTTACTCCATATGACAGTTGGGTTTAAACAAGGGTTGGAAATTTTGTATAATATAAAAGAAGAATCATTCCTAATTGGGTCCAAAACAAATAAATCACTTCCCACAAACACTCTTACGCTAAGATTATTATAATAATAATTCCCTGTAGTCCCCAGGGCAGAAGAGAAATACTTTAAATTTTGCAAACACAAATACTTATTTTGGGCTTCCAGAAAAGCAATTGTATCTCCGCTGCTTGCACCAATTACCAAATCAAAGCCCCTTAAAGAATTAGAATTGAGTGAACCGACTAGATATGTTAGGCAGCGTCCTTTCCCTGTGAATGTCGGGTTTGTTCCGCCATTTCCTGGACCTGTTCCTGTTCCGCCTCCTGTTCCACCGCCTCCGTAGGTCATATATCTGGGACAAGAGATCACCTGCCACTGATTGGTTGAAGAGTCATAAGTTTCATAACAAAAACTGTCAATATTTAATATCAACAATCCGTGAGCGGGGTTTGAGATGCTGTTCCTTTGAGCCACTGTTAATCTTGGGACAAGCATACCTTTCTTAGTAGTGAAAACTTCAAAAGCGGCCGATGGATTTATGCTTGCTGTTCCGACACCTAAGTTTCCGAGGATGTAGCTATTTCCAGTGCCGCCTGAACCTGCCACTCTAATGACCCCATTAGCGTGGATGGAATCTGTTTTAAGGGATGCACGTTTACCAAGACGTGAGTTCCACAAGGCAACTTGGTTTCTGGCGGATGGTGCATAGAGTCGGATTTCCGCGTCTGAGCCTCCTGCGTCCCCACCAAGAATTATAGTGTCTCCATATCCAGTTCGTCCAGCTATCTCCCCTGCAACATCCAATTTTTTAAATGGGGTAGTTGTTCCAATGCCAACGTTCGTGCCATTGTCATAAATAATTGAATTGCACAACTCTGAACCCGTCCACTTCTGAACATAATTATTTAGCACACCACTACAAACACTGTCAAACCCCACGGAAGACACGGCAGATTTCAACTGAACCAATTGCCAAGTTGTGCCGTCCCATTGCCACACGTCCCCAACAGCGGACCCACTGGCAAATGTTATCGGATTTGATGATGTGCCATCACCAACCACAGGATTCTGTGTCACCGCCACCTGACTGCCCCAGTTGTCGCCTATAGCAGAAGCGTTCTGCCACTGAGGAGCACTGCCTGGTCCCTGCGAGACAAGAACCTGCCCGGTAGTGCCAGCATTTCCACCAGGCATCAACGCCCCTGAAAATTGGATATTCCCCGCTACGTCCAACTTCTGTGATGGGGCTGTTGTTCCAATGCCCACGTTCGTGCCATTGTCATAAATAATTGAATTGCACAACTCAGTGCCGGTCCATTTCTGCAAGAAGTTTAATGATGGTGATGAGCACAGTGGTGTCACCCCACTGGATGCCCCTGGTTGTTGAATGACCCACTGCGACCCGTCCCAGATAAGAATATCTCCAGATGATGTCCCTGATTGAATAGTTATTGGGTTGGTGGATGTTCCATCACCGACGATGGGGTTTTGTGTTTGAGCCACTTGGTTGCCCCAATCATCGCCCAAAGATGAGGTGTTTGTCCATTGAGGGGGGGTGCCGGGACCCTGGGAGACAAGGACCTGCCCAGTAGTCCCGGCGTTTCCAGCGGGCATAAGGGCTCCTGAAAATTGGATATTTCCAGAAACATCAAGGATTTGGGAGGGATTAACTAAGCCTATACCTACTTTACCATCAGGAGTAATAATCATATAAGGTAAAGGGGCACCTTTCTTATCTACAATAAAAGCAGGTTGGTAATAGGAAGACCCTATTTGAATGTGCAGTTGAGCTTGGGGAGAGGTTGTTCCCACACCCACGTTTTGTCCCTGCAAATTAAACAAAACACATGTTAATGAGATTATAAAGGCAGCTTTCCTAGTCATCGCTCTCTGATTTTTTTGAAAGCCAAATTATATGGGCGAAACATTATAAACAAGCACAAAATTTCATTTTAGGAGCCGATTTAGGCAAACTTATAACCACCCAATATGGACTTAATCAACTAACTACCAGTTAGTTAAGCTTGTTAACAAATTTCGCAATAAGGAAAATTTTATCTAAGATGAACTAACCCTATATACTTTTATGTGTTGCGAAAATTTCTGGAAGTTTATGGGCAAAAAGGTATTTTCATCCTTGAATCAGTTGGTTTCTGTTTTGACTCCTGTGGAGCGAGAGTTTCTGCTTCGTCGCACCTGCCTGCTCCCCGATGAATTCAAAGTTCCCGCTAAGGCGTTGTTAAGCAACCAGGATGTCTTCATCCCAAGTGAGTATCTACAGAAACGATTCCTTAGATATATGTTAGAATGGATTGTTGATGAATTGGCAACGTTTGGAAACAGTTTGAGATATAAATTACTGGGTCGTTGGAAGGTGATGTCCATTCTCAAATGGCGGAATTCTCAGGTGGAAAGAGTTCTCAAACCGATTTTGCACATGGACAAGTAGCATGACGACAGACTATGGATTGAGACCTACGTCCCCATACGGATTGAACGAGCAATCATAACACTCTTGCTTGGAGATATTGATAAGAAAGAAAAGACCGACCTGGTCATATCACTATTAAATGATATTGTGTTAGTGGGCATGGACACCCTGCTCCTCCACGATATCTATCACACTATGACCTCTTTCAAGTTTCTGACGCCATTGGCGTATGAAGAATCGGTGAGCATTGGCGAAGAGATGCAACGCCTTTTCAGTGGGACGCGCGTTGATGTGGCAAACTTGCATTTGCCTGAAGTGACGGTGTTCCACATTGGGAAGTGGGCTGTGATTACCAAACGGTTCTCTATAGCGAAACAAATCATTCGGTACGTGGAACATTCCCTGGCTCGTGTTGAACAAGAGGATGCCACTAATCCCATGCGGGTGGCTCGCATACTCTATCTCCTCGGATTTATATTGCCCTATCCGGAACTCTGGATAGATACTGCTTTACGACACATACGGCTTAACGACCTGTTCCACAAATTGATTACTAAATTGAGAATTTCCAGTGGAATGAAGGTGCTTAATAATCAAACGGCTATTGTAAACTCAGCATTTTTCTCCCTGAGAGACCTTGCTTTTGGGGAGGGAGTTTCTATGTCACTCTCTCAATACATACTATTAAGCAAGTTGAGTCGGTTCAACCCATTCTATCATTTACAATTTAATGTTGCACTCATAGCTTCCCTAAGGAATAAAACCGAGGTGCCACATGCATATAAACGCTATTTGTCAACAATAGAGCAAATTAGCCGACGACACAAACCAATAAGAATCATTTATTACCTCTGGAAATTCATCTTAGAATATGAAATGGAAAATTTTGATGCCTTAATAGGCACGGCAAATGCGGCATACCAATGGGACAGACGCAATAAACAATACTACACTAACATTACGCTGTGGCTTAAAAGATATTCTATTAAATTGCACCCATTTGCAAACAGGCAAACCTGGGAAAATGCACTGAATGAATTGGAAGAAATATACATAGCCGAACCTTTCCTTGTGTCTATTGAAGAGTTCTGTCCACTCCGAAGATGGCTTCGGCAAAAGGGGGGAATTGAGTTACCAAGCAATGACGACTTTCTCAGGAGAGTGGAACGTAATGCGCGACAATTGTTCCATGTGCCCTTCTTAGACACAGAATTAACCGAAAAAATTAACCTCACAATTGACAACACTCTTAAAAGTAATAAAAGGTAAGAACCAAGAGGGCTTCTTAAAAGACACACTGAAAATGTCTGATTGGGCACAATGGACACAGAGTAGAGAAGTGATAAAATGCACAGAAAAGCTTTGTTCGGCTCTGTTTGAATTTTTAGCAACTCAGACTAGAAAGAAAATGGGGAAGAACCACTTGAGTTTGAGCCCTTCCCCCACTATGCAAGGTGAGTTTGAAAGAAAACTTTATTCATGAACGATGTGTTCGCCTTTGTATTCTTCTTTAAGGCTATGGAGTTGTGCTGCCTCGTAGTCCTCCCATCTGTCCGCCAGTCGTGATCTGACCTGAGGCAAGGTGGTGTATTCTAGTTCCTCAGGTGGGAGGATAGCCGGCATGAATGGTCCATGTCTTCTGATATAGATTGCTTGTTCCATAGCCATATGCCTGACCTTATCCCATGCCGGGTCAGCAAAGAAGTCTACAGGCTTGTGCTCGCCAACCTTAGGTTCCTCTTCAATGCCGATAAGCTTGCCATCTTTCACCTGGAAGCCGAGGGCAACGATGCGAGGTGGACCATCATAGAATGTAGTATTGGAATAGTCCATTGCCGAAGGGAGCCATGGTCCCCAGTGAGACCCCCGCATCCATCCGGAGACAAGAGCAGGGAAAGCAAATGGCTGAGTAACCTCCCCAGCTGCCGGCAAGCCGGACTGCAACCTTATCAAAGCAACAGGATCATCTTTACCGACATACTTCCCGGCAAGCAATGATAATTTCTCAGTAGAGACAACCGCAGCAATCCCTATGTTTTCTTGTTTGGAATAGATCCTTTTTATTGCATAGCGGGTGATGTCGCCGATGAATGCTAAGAGGTCATGCAGCTCCTCAGGTGTTTTGAGCAAAATCCTCTTGTTCTCCTTCACGTCAACAACCTCAAAAATAAATCCTTCGTGCATCCGGGAATCTATCACTAAGCCTGTTGTGGTGAACGGATCAGCATAAATCCTTGCCAAAGGCAAATTGAATGCGGAAGGTTCTGTCTTGTCTGCAAGCAATGCAATGATTGGCTCAGAAGGTCTTTCCTCAAAAGTCATTTCAGCAGCACCGGGTCCCAAACCCCGGATGTTACCTGAGAAGGCATCGCTAAGCAAATCCTGACCGGCACCATACAAACCAAATTTTTTAGCTACTTCGGCGGCAGCACTGAAAGCGTCCCATGCCAACTTATGAACCTGTTCGTTATTCTCTCCTTTCTCATGCGTCATTATTAAAGAAATATCGTCGCCACATCGGGCAACCATAAAATCATTTATCGTCCCTGCTTTAACACCGTCTTTTAACACTTCCTTTGCTACCTCCATCATCTTCGGATGGGGTCTGGTGTGTCCAGCCACACTACCAACATCTGCTTTGATCAATGAAAGGGTTACTTTTCCCATAACTTGCTTTATTTTATCCACCTACAAAGATAAATCATTCCATTAAAACTACCAAGCAGCCCCAATTGATTTTGATTTTGTATATTTGCTTTCATAATTGCATTAAAAAACAGAAAGAAATGGTGGAAGCATTCCTATTACTTCTATTGGCTCATGTCTTGACCGATTTCTTTTTTAATAGCCGTATTGGGGGCAGAGGCATTAAGGGAGAGCTATTCCATGGGTTGGTCCATGGCATGGTTTACATACTTGTTTTACTTCTAATCACTTCACGTATTGATATACTATTACTATTTGGCTTGGGGCTTGGCGTAATTCACGCTTTAATTGATATGTTTCATCGCTATTACTTAAAACCTCGGGGGTTGAGATATAGCTCTTTTATGGTGGATCAGTGGTTGCATCTTTTTAGTATTTATCTAATATCCTACTTACTGGGGCAATACACAGCTATTACACCCGCCATTGAAATCAATAATAAACTCGTGTTAAGATTTATCCTAATTATGGCTGCCATCTTTCCATCATCAGTGCTAATTAGATTATTAATAGAGGATTTCTTCAAGAGAAAACGTGATTGTCAAGAAGAAGGACCTCGTGAATTCACCGGGGCAGTAATAGGTAATTATGAACGGCTCTTTATAGTGTTTCTTATGTATATGGAATTTTTCTTGTTAGTGGGCTTGATGATGATCGCCAAAGGATTGTTCCTACTAAAGCATGAATGCGTGGATAGAGAGGTTTTAACCTATGGTACAATTGTCAGCTACTTCATAGGGGTTGCTGGTGGAATGGGGGTTCTCCATGCAGATGAAATTTTGATTACCGTCCATAATGCTTTTGAACAATTTGGGGTGGCTATGCTCTCCTTTACTATGGTTCTAGTGTTCCTACTACTGGTTCACTTATATGAAAATCGCTAATAAGCGTTATTCAAACTCTGGTTTGTTCTTAATCTTCCTGAATTAAAAGCCGATTCAATTCACAGGACAATAAAAAATTCTGTCCTAATTTTGCCAATGATATGAAGAGAAGAATCAGACAAATGGCGGTTTTAGGGTCCGGCGTCATGGGCTCACAAATAGCATGTCTGCTAGCAAGTGCCGGTTACAAAGTGTTACTGCTGGACCTGCCCAGTGAAGGGGAAGACAGGAACGCAATAGCAAGGAAAAATCTTGAGAAGACCCTTAAGATGAAGCCTTCCCCTATCCTAAAAAAAGAATACGCCGAACGAATAGAGGTGGGCAACTTTGAAGACGACATCCCAAGATTGAAAGATTACGACTGGATAATTGAAGCCATTATAGAAGATCCCAAGATTAAACAGGAGCTTTTCGCCAAAGTGGCTCAATATCTCCGTCCCGATGCTATCTTGTCTTCCAACACATCAAGCATCCCTATCAAAATCCTTGCGGAAGGCTTACCAGAAAATGTAAAAAAACAATTCCTTGGAACACACTTCTTTAACCCGCCCAGATATCTGCCCCTCTTTGAAGTCATCCCAGGACCCTATACCGACCCAGAGATAATTGACTTCATGGAAGACTTCGGTAATAGATATATAGGCAGAATATCTATTAAATGTAAAGACACCCCTGCATTTATCGCTAATAGAATCGGTATCTATGGAATAGCTATTGTATTTAAATTAATGGAAGAGCTTGGACTCACCGTCGCAGAGGTTGACCAACTCACCGGACCAATCGTTGGACGCCCCAAATCAGCCACATTCAGAACAGTTGACTTGGTTGGTGTGGACACCCTCGTTAGGGTAATGGATTTCCTTGCTAGTGCCCTGCCGGAAGAAAAAGAGTTATTTACCCCCCCTGAATGGCTCCGCAAAATGGTAGAAAAAGGGTTGCTTGGACAGAAAGTGGGTAAAGGATTCTATACTAGACGGGAAGAGAATGGCAAGAAGGTCACTTATATGCTTGACTTGAAAACATTTGAATATGTTCCGAGAAAGAAAGGAAATTTCCCATCATTAACAATGGCTCAAAACATTGATGACTTAGGTGAAAGAATTAAATTCTTATTGAGCGCTCAAGATAAGGCAGGGGAATTCTTAAGAAAGTTCTTCTATAATTTGTTTTCCTATGTTTCACACAGAATTCCGGAAATAGCAGATGAACTATACCGAATAGATGATGCCATGGAAGCTGGATTCGGTTGGCAAGCCGGTCCATTTAGAATATGGGATAAATTAGGTGTGGCGGAGACAGTAAAGAAAATGGAGGAAGCAGGCATTAAACCAGCCCAATGGGTATATGACATGTTGAACAACGGCTATGAAACTTTTTATAAAACAATTAATGATGAATTACACTACTATGATTTGAGCGGTGAATATAAACCGGTTGCCAGTGCTAAAGGCTTAATCCTATTGAACAATCTGCCCAAGGATAAAGTGATCTGGTCAAGGAAAGGCGTTACACTTTTTGACATAGGCGATGGAATCATAGCCTTGGCTATTCATACCAAAATGAATGCTATAGGTGAAGAGGTCCTCCGAGGTGTCAATGATGCCATTGACCTTGCAGAAAAACAATATGAAGGAGTTGTAATCACTTCAATCGGGGACAACTTCTCTGCCGGTGCAAACCTCGCTTTGATACTGCAATTGGCAGTGGATGGGGAATGGGACGAGCTAGACCTCGCCGTTAGAATGTTTCAGAGAACCACCAATAGAATTAGATATTCGCATGTTCCAGTGGTGGTTGCCCCATTTGGGTTAACGCTCGGTGGAGGTTGTGAAATGACAATGTATGGAAACAGGGTTGTCGCAGATAAGGAAACATACATAGGTCTTGTGGAATTGGGTGTTGGACTTATTCCCGCAGGGGGCGGAACAACGGAAATGGTTAGGAGAGCAAGCAATAGCTATTACAAAGGAGACCCAGAATTCCCTCATCTCCAAGAATGGTTCCTTCCTGTGGCAACAGCCCAAGTAGCAACTAGTGCAGATGAAGCTTTTGACCTCGGAATTTTCATCCCCGGAAAGGACGAAGGAATTTTTGGACGCAGACGATTGGTCACTATAGCCAAGAGACGAGCCCTTCAGTTGGCTCAGGAAGGGTTCGTGCCCCCACAACCAGAGAAAATAAAGGTACTGGGTAGAGGAGCCCTTGCTACACTCAAACTAGGGGCATACATAATGTGGGAAGGACACTACATTACTGAATATGATAAATATCTGGCAGAGAAATTAGCGTATGTATACACAGGTGGAGACCTCTCTGAACCCACCTATGTAGACGAACAATACTTACTTGATTTAGAAAGGGAAGTGTTCCTGCACCTGCTTGGACAACGCAAAACACTTGAACGAATAGAAGCAGTTCTCAAAACAGGCAAACCTCTAAGAAATTAAACCATCATGCAAGAAGCATACATAGTCAAAGCATTCAGAACGGCTGTAGGGAAGGCTCCACGCGGCTCACTCAGGTTCGTTCGCCCTGATGATATGGCTGCTCGGGTCATCAAGCACATTTTGGAAACAACCCCTGAGCTAGATCCTGCTCGCGTGGAAGATGTCATAGTCGGATGTGCCGTACCAGAGGCAGAGCAAAACTTACAAATAGGACGCTATATAAGCCTTTTATCCCTGCCTATTAACGTCCCTGGATTTGTAATAAATAGATATTGTGGTTCTGGCGTGGAAGCAATTTCCTTAGCAGTTAATAAGATCCGTAGTGGTTGGGCTGATATTATAATCGCGGGAGGGGCAGAAAGCATGTCCCTCGTTCCAATGACTGGATGGAAAGTAGCCCCCAATCCTTATCTTATTGACACCCATCCAGATTATTTCATGAACATGGGACTCACTGCCGAGGAAGTGGCAAAGAAATATGGCATTACGCGGGAAGAACAAGATGAATTTGCCTACAGATCCCACATGAGGGCAATCAAGGCTATTGAAGAGGGTGTTTTTAAGGATCAAATCGTTCCCCTGGAAGTGGAACAGGTTTATTATGAAGACGGCAAAAAGAAAACACGCAAATATATATTTGACACCGACGAAGGACCAAGGAAAGACACCTCCCTTGAGAAACTAGCTAAGTTAAAGCCCGTGTTTAGAAAAGACGGAACTGTAACTGCAGGAAATAGTTCTCAACGTTCCGATGGTGCATCTTTTGTACTGGTTGTCTCAGAACGAATAGTGAAAGAACTCAACTTGAAGCCAATAGCCAGAATGGTTAGTTATGCTTACACAGGTGTGGAACCCAGATATATGGGCATTGGTCCTGTATATGCCGTTCCCAAAGCCTTGAAACTAGCCGGCTTGTCCCTTGAAGATATTGACCTTATTGAGCTAAACGAAGCCTTCGCCGCACAGGCAGTTGCCGTAATTAAAGAACTCGGCTTAAATATAGAAAAAGTGAATATCAATGGGGGAGCAATTGCATTAGGACACCCCCTTGGTGCTACAGGCGCCAAACTAACAACACAACTCATCTATGACCTGCACAGACTCAACAAGAAGTATGGTATAGTGACGGCATGTGTAGGGGGTGGCCAGGGTGTCGCCGCCGTCTATGAAGCCCTGTAACGCAGTCATCCACATCTACTGATGACACTGATTGTAGTTATTGGTGCAGGGGGAGTATATAGTTGGGCAAATGATATTAGAACACGAAGTTGTCTCTATTGATACTATGGAAAGAAATTAAAGCAAATTGAGAGTCAGAATTCTATTATAAGACACATTAACAAAAATGTTACGAGCATTTGAGCCACTGCATAGCGTGAGTCCCGCAATCTTAGAATTCCTGGGGCTGTTGCATTGGGAATAATCAAGAAGGTTTAGAATTGTTATATATCTACAGGATGCTTTGGAATTGGTAAACCTTATTATACAGGGATATTCTACAGACTTACTAACATTTTCGGCTCATTACATATATGATTGCGATGCATCTTCGTTTAGAGTGTACGTGGGGTTTGCCACAAACTCCTAAGCCGTTTTTGTATTATACCTCGCTTTTTAGCCTGCTATATGATGAAAATCTTCGTACGACCAAAATAAAGTATTGGTAGAAATGTTAGGCAAGTTGTTTGATTGCAAATGGTAAGATGGCTTACAGAACTTGATGATAGATCATATTCCTTGGGAACAGTATAAGAACTCTTCTGAAAGCGCTTAGGTGCCCTGAAAAAAGGTGGAGTTAACTTTGAGACTTAAGCCACTCTTGGATTATGTTCTTAAGGCCTTTTTTAGGAAATGCTTGCGTCCCAAGATGCTAGTGCAGGAACCCGATGTAACCTATTTCTATGCTGTTGCAAAATATGAAATTGGAATCCAAAGGCGATTTGGGTTTATCAGTTAACAACAAGGAAAAAAACATTCCCTAATGTCTATATTCAATAGGTGGAGATGACATTTGATGTTGTAGATTGAATTCTTTCGGAAAATCCCTATTTATCGCCACATGAAAAAGCAACTACTGGAATTGCTTCTTTTTTGTTTGATAGGTTGTAGAGGGCAGGAATTAATATCCGGGAATTGAAACAGCCCTAAATTTGTTAAAAGTCTACGAGGACGCCCCCGTAGCTCAACAGGATAGAGCGTTGGCCTCCTAAGCCGAAGATCCAGGTTCGAGTCCTGGCGGGGGCACTAAGCACATTTGACTCATTAAAACCTCATATATGAATAGAGTTTTTCTTCCCATTTTATGCCTATTTACTGCCTCTTTCCAATCTAATGCTCAGGATTCAATAGTTATTAGTTTCCTTTTCGGTGGAGATGTTATGACCCACGAAACACAAATCTTCTCTACCTATGACTCCAAGACAAATACTTTTGACTATTCAACTTGGTTCCATCATATAAAAGACATTGTTTCAGAAGTTGATGTGGCAATAGTGAATCTTGAAACCACCCTTGCTGGAAAGCCCTATTCTGGATACCCTCGGTTTTCAGGTCCCGACACAGTGGCTTACGAACTCAGACAAGCTGGGTTTGACGTCATCGCTACCGCCAATAACCATAGTTGCGACAGGGGAAAGAAAGGGATTGTTAGAACAATTGAGCAATTGGAAAGGTTTGGACTCACACACGTGGGAACTTACAGGGATTCAAATGAACATCTTAATGAATTCCCCCTAATTCTTGAAGTGAAAGGAGCCAAGATCGCATTGTTAAACTACACCTATGGCACAAATGGATTACCTATCCCTAAACCAACAGTGGTTAATTTGATAGACACGACACAAATCGCTAAGGACATAAAGAAAGCACGACAGTCAGGAGCCGAATTTATCATCATCTTCATGCATGCGGGAAAGGAATATGTCCAGGAATTAAGCAGGCATCAAAAAATGGTTGTGGAAGTCGGAAAGAGATATGGCGTTGATTTGATAGTTGGTGCCCACCCTCACGTAGTCCAGAAAATAGATACAATTCCAATTGAGTGGCAAGGACATAATAAAACACTACTCGTCGCATATTCTCTGGGAAATCTTATTTCCAACCAAAGGTTTAAATTCACAGACGGCGGAATACTACTAAGAGTTGATATTAAAAAAGTTGGTGAGCATTGGAAACTATATAGGGCTAAATATATCCACACTTGGGTATATATTGAAAAATCAAATGGCAAAAAGCGATATTGGGTAGTGCCTGCGGAAAAGATTATTAGCGGAGAGGTTAAGATCCCCGAAACAGACTATAATAAATTTTACAAAACATATCAACATAATGAGTTAATCTTAGAGTCAAGTCCTCTCAAACAAGAATTTAGGTATTTCACCAATTAATTTAGATATTACATTATACAGAGTCATTTGGTTGGGTGTTTATCGCAAGGTACAGGGTGTGAGAGGCAAAAACTAAAAAGCTTTCTAATAGAGGGAATTTTGTACATTCGGTGCAAATCAACCGTGGGTCGTATCTTTGTAGGAAAATGGAGTAGTTAATGGATACGAAGAAGTGGGTTCTGCGGATTGTTAATATCGTGCTAACTGTTCTGGCTATATATTTAGCCTATGCCCTTGGAAAGACGCTTATTGA
>JAADEI010000062.1 GCA_013153515.1 Chlorobiota bacterium
ATCAACTTCAACGTCCGTCCTGCTGGCGTGTCCCACAGCTTATCAAAATTGTTTGCCCTTGCCAATAAATTTTTCCTCTTGTAGCCCATGGTAGTTGTTTTAATACAAATTTACGTAAGTTTTGTTTAATAGACAAAAAGAGATTTGTGCAAAAGGTTCAATTAGATTTTCTAATGAGCACTTTTATATAAAAAGATACGGACAAGCATTAAAAATTAAGACAGATAACAAGAGATTTCAATTTGATAAAACAGGGATATTTTGGATTAATGTAAAGGGAAGTGTGCACGAACAAAGAAATGAAAATAAAACAGAAGCTTTGATGGCAATTCGCTTAGCCAAATATCTACATGAAAAATATCCAGACGCTTCAATAGGAATTGTTACTCCATTTAAACATCAAAATGAACTAATTTTTCAAGAAATGGATGATTCTCTCAGGTCGGCTATACAAGTTGATACAGTTCATAAATATCAAGGAGATGAAAAAGACATCATAATTTGTAGTTTAGTGGTAACTTACGGATGCAAGCCATCTTTATATAGGTTTATTAATGAAAGGGCACGAAATCTTATTAACGTAGCTATTACCAGAGCCCGTGGAGCTCTTTATATCGTGGGAGATTGGGAGTTTTGTTATAGCTTAAACAGGACACTTCTTTCGGAGCTTGCAGACTATGTCAAAAACCTTAACAAAGTCATAGAACCAGAACATCTAAGAGAGGGGGAATCATAGCAAATCTGACCAAAGGAAATAACTTATTTACTCTATATTTGGAAGTGCTAAATTTAGTACAAACATGAAGAAAGTTGAACTAATCTTGGCGATTGTAGCGATTGTTTCTGTGGTGTTGAAGGTGTATTCTGTTGAGTGGGCGTTTATGTTAGCTCTTTTTTCTTTAACCACTCTGGCGATGTTATATTTTTATTCTGGTGTTTACTATCCTGCAGGTGTTTGGAAATTAAAAAGTGTTTTTAGTTCTAATGGCTCGGAGAATGTTGATAAATTCCAGAAATTAGTCAGCTTGATAGCAGGGATCTCCATCGCTCTAACTATTTTGGGCGTTCTTTTCAAGATAATGAATTGGCCTCAGGCAACTGTCCAATTGCAGATGGGAATTATTGGCACTGCTCTCTCTACTCTCCTCGTGCTGTTTAAATATGCCAAATCGAAACCTGAGTATTTTTTAAGTGTTATCAAGCGGACTGCGATTTATGGCTCCCTTGGGATACTTGTTCTTTTAGTGTTGTGAGGTTTTTTATCGCAGACTTTTTTTCTTTCTATTCCGCTTAACGCTATTTTGTAGTTAGAAACTATATTCCTCAATTGTACATATCTTTGAATGCAAATAAGTTGAGCAAGATGAAGAAAACAACCAAGTATTTCAGTATAGAGTTAGACCCGACATTGCCCTATAAGGTCAAGGACATAAGCCTTGCCGAGCAGGGAGAGAAAATGATAGAATTCGCCAAGATTGAAATGCCAGGATTACTTGAACTGCAAAAGAAATATGGAGAGGAGAAACCATTAAAGGGGGCACGAATAGCAGGGTCAGTACACATGACTGTTGAGACTGCAGTGCTTATTGAAACCCTTGTGGAGTTGGGTGCTGAAGTGAGGTGGTCCTCATGCAACCCATTGACAACAAATGATTATGCGGCGGCTGCAATCGCCAAAAGGGGAATCCCTGTCTTTGCATGGAAAGGGGAGACAGAGGAGGAGTACTGGTGGGCTGTTGCTCAAACCCTTTTCTTCGGTAGCTTTGACCGACCGGCAAACCTATTGCTTGACGACGGCGGAGACCTCACAATCCTCGTCCTTGAAGAATTCCCCGAAATAGCAAAGCAAATAAAAGGAGTTTCCGAAGAGACGACGACAGGAGTGATGAGGCTTCGTCAGTTGGCGGAAGAGGGCAAGCTGCCCTTCCCGGCAATAGCAGTTAACGATTCGGTCACCAAATCAAAGTTTGATAACATTTATGGCATTCGTGAATCATTGCTTGATGGCTTAAAGAGAGGAACAGACATAATGATTGGAGGCAAGACAGCCGTTGTGGTAGGTTATGGAGACGTTGGGAAGGGCTGTGTGCAAGGCTTGAAATCCCTTGGTGCCCACGTCATAGTCGTTGAAGTGGACCCTATCCTTGCCTTACAAGCAGCTATGGAAGGCTTGGAAGTTAAGACCCTTGCCGAAGCACTGCCAAGGGCAGACCTCGTCATTACGGCAACTGGTTGCTACAAAGTCATTACAGAAGAGCACTTCAAGATGCTCAAACCAAACGCCATCCTCGGAAACATCGGACACTTCAATGTTGAGATAGACGTGGAATGGCTTGACAAAAACTATGGCGACACAAAAGAGGAAATTCGCCCTTATGTGCATAAATACATAGTTGATGGGAAACCAATTTTTGTCCTTGCCGAAGGAAGGCTTTTAAACCTTGCCCTTGCCACCGGACACCCCCCATTCGTAATGTCTTGCTCATTTTCAAATCAGGTTTTGGCACAAATGGAGTTGTGGCTTAAAGGCGACCAATACCCGCCCGGCGTACACAGATTGCCAAGAATCCTTGATGAGGAAGTGGCACGATTGCACCTGCCCGCATTAGGAGCAAGCCTTGAAAGACTGCGTCCCGAACAGGCTGAATACCTCGGCATCTCGCCAGATGGACCATTCAAACCAGATTGGTATAGATATTAATCCCCACGCCCATGACTGACAAGAACCCCACACCAAACGGAAATAAGGAGGATAAAAGAGAACAACTCAAAAGACTTCAAAACCTGTTGGCTTTAGCCTTCGCAGACGGAAAAGTAACCAACGAAGAAATTCAATACATCATTAACAAAGCGAGAAAAGCCGGATTCTCAGACCAAGACCTGCAGATATTAACTAACCTTCCC
Source organism: Chlorobiota bacterium (assembly GCA_013153515.1). Classification (GTDB taxonomy): domain Bacteria; phylum Bacteroidota; class Bacteroidia; order JAADEI01; family JAADEI01; genus JAADEI01. The sequence goes on from JAADEI010000062.1 coordinate 2,905, forward strand.
ACCAAAATGCAACCCTACATCCCAGAAAGCCAAGAAGAAAAAGAAGAACATATTAAAGAACTGATGGTAATTATGGCTGTTGATGGAACCATATCATCAGAAGAAATGGGATTATGCAAGTTTCTGGCTATGAAAATGGGCATTAACCCGGATGTAGTGGAACGATTCGCTAAGCAATTCTCAATACTTAAAGAGCAAGAGGAGGAAAGACGCAGAATCGGATTTAAAATAAAGGGCAATCAAAATGACAACAAATAAACAAAAGTTGCGTAAATTAGTATATAAACCTGCACTTAATGGAAATAAAGCCCAACAACATTTACTTAGGCGACTGCCTTGAACTAATGCCTAAGATTGCCGATGAAAGCATTGACCTAATCGTTACTGACCCACCCTTTGCTATTGATTTTAAAGCTCAACGTTCTAATTATAATCGCAAAGGAACAAACGTATTAGAAGGATATAACGAAATACCTAAGGAGGAATACTACGAGTTTTCGCTTAAATGGCTTAAAGAATCTTTTAGAATCTTGAAAGAAACAGGAAGTATATATGTTGTGTCCGGATGGACTAATTTGAAAGACATTCTCAATGCTTTTGAAGAAGCAGGTTTCCATCTTTTAAATCACATAATTTGGAAGTATCAATTTGGCGTTTACACCAAGCGAAAATTTGTTACAAGCCACTATCACATATTGCTGGGAGTGAAAAACTTAAAGAAATATAAGTTTAATAAAATTGAGCATTATCCGGAAGACGTATGGATAATCAAACGAGAGTACTGGACAGGAAAGATAAAAACACCAACTAAATTGCCTGAGAAACTTGTTGAAAAAATGATCTTATACAGTAGTGATGCTGGCGATGTTGTCCTTGACCCATTCTTAGGCTCTGGAACCACTGTTGTTGTTGCTAAAAAACTTAACAGGCAATATATAGGTTTTGAAATAGTCCCTGAATATTACGAATTTGCCTTAAATAGAATTAAAATGGCTTCTAAATCACTATTGCATGCCGAGAATACCTACTCAAATAAGTAGTGTCAGAAAGGTTTTCTTGGACTTTAAGAAACAGCTTGAGAACCCGAAAAACTCTAAAGCAGTTGAGGAGTTTGAAAATGCCTTATTTAAACTTATAACTGATTACAATACCACTATATATGCCAACAGGTTCATAGTTGGAGATGTAGTTGAAATTCTGCTGTGTGCCTTAATAAAAGCAGTGGGATTGAAATGCGAAATTTCTAACCAAGAACGAACAGACTTGTATATTCAAATTCCAAACGGACCAGGCGGAATGTTTTCAATAAAAAGCAATTTCACAGGGAGTGGAACCATCAGACTCATTAATGTTATGGGCAGTTCAGAAGGGACTACTTGGTCAGAACCAACAATATTTTTGATTGCAGGCAAAGGGATTTACTATGCAGACCCTTACATGAACATACCAGTTAAGAGGACTGGTGACGCAATAACAGTAAACATAAAGGATTTGGAAAACGTGAAAGACGAGCTCAAACTCACAGGCATAAGAATTCCCCAAAAGCCAGATAACCCACAAAGCGCTATCTCTCCCGCTTACGATGTAGTGAAATCAATTCTTGAAACCATAAAGAGCAAAAAACTGATTAAGCATGTCTGATTTGACAAGCAAAAGCTGTGAAACTTGCTAATTTAACTGTGCAAATAGACATAAGCCAATGGCGTCTTCCGACCCAACAAAGAGAATAGTTAGAATAACAATAAAACGCGTCAACGCAGTGCAGATAGCTATAGCAATTGGATTGGCTTCACTATTTGTTTTATATATAATGTTTTTGCTTAATTTCATTTTAGTAGTACGTAAATTCAGCAATTTGCCTGCCGACGTGGCAGTGGGTGACCCGCCATTCTTCTGGATAGTATTTCCAGTGTTTACAATAATCTCTCCCCCATTATTAGCTGTTTTGGGCTTTATGCTCACCATAATTGTAGTTGCTATATATAACGTTATTACACGATGGCTGAAAGGATTAGAGATAACAGTCAAACCCATATCAGAGAAGAAAAGAGCACAAGTCTAAAGTCTGAAAAATACAAGAAGAGATTCCTACCACTGGTCGTTTTTTTTCTTTCCTATAGAGAAGGCTCTGGAAAACGAGAAGGCGAACCTAATGTCCTTGAGGCTTGATGTGGAATAGGGGAGAACATAGTTTTCCAGTAGGTATCGGGAGTTCACGAATCTAATGGAGAACACGTGTCCGCCTGTGAGGAGTGTAATGCCCACTGCCATCATTGGGACGTAAGCCTCATAAGGAGGATTAAATGTGTAAGCTCCTTCCACTAAAAATGCTAAAATTGGAGTTATCAGGTATCTAACTGTTATACCTGAACCGAAGAAGGAGCCGGGATGCCCTATGGGAACACGCTGACTAAAAATGTAATAAGGAGCTAATTGAAAGGTGAACTTATTGAGTTGATAGGCGAAGATAGGCATGGCAAGGAAGGACAGGCGTGTTGCCACAGTTGGGGGACCATAAAAATCAAATGGATTGACTGAGCCCGTGGACCATGCAGAAACCAGAAGGACAGAAAGGTGGAAAGGAGCCCCTTCAACTTGATTCAAGAGCCAATACTTTACTCTTAGGTCTAAGTTCTTAGATGCTATCCAACCGCCTCTGTAATAACCAAATCCAGCAGTTAATCTGTCTGTAAAGCCATAATTAAAGCTAATCTGGACATCTGTTGCGTAGCCCAAGCCCCAGAACGTGGCGACCCCCCCAGCCAACTTGCCGAAGTGGTGAGATACCCTAAAATCCAATATATGAGCGGGTAGTGTTCTAACGGTGGGCAAGACATGTCCCCATATAGTATAGAAAGGTTTCGGCATAGTGGGTTCTGTCTCCATCTTCTCAACCTCCTCTTCCACAATGCTTTCCAAGTCCAGGTCCTGACTATACACAGTCCCCATTCCTGTTGCCAACCCAATTGAGATTCCTAAGAGAACTAACAAATTCTTTTTTTTCATGGCTTGCATTTTTTATTTTGCCCAGATTGGCGGTGCACTAACTCCCTCGCCGTTAAAATGACAAGAGTTGCATGCCCCGATCATTGTTTTATATGGCATAAAAATCCTTTCGCCATTTTGGCTAATTATAGCGGGATATAACCCGTCTCCCCAGTTAATAGGTTCTGTGGTGTAAAAATTACCCAATGCATCAACTTCTATTATAGCAACCGGGCTCCCAACACCAATCTCCTCCCACATCTCAATAGTTGCGTTGGGATAAGGCTCGTTGGTGCCTAATTTGGCTACCGAGCCAGCTACTGTGAACCAGCCTTCCCCCGGACCACCTCTCCGATGGCAGTCCATACAATTCATTCCCCAGTTATGACTCTCATCATCATCATGATAGCTAACCTTCGGCTCATTCCACTCTGCCTCTTCACAACCGGTGATAATACTACTTATGTAGGCAACTGCAAGGATTGAAATCACTACACTCAATTTCTTCATATTTCTACACGTTTTGAAATTATTTTTTAGAACGTTTCTTTTGATATGGAACCATCCTGAACCACAAAGTTACTTGAACTGAATCGGCGGCGGTGACCCCCGCCATAGATGGCTGCTTGATACCATAGTCGGTCGGTTTGACCCAAAACACAGCCTTACCTTCAAAGGAACCGTTTGGGTAAACAATTACTGTCCCCGGAACAACTATCTCTCTTGTTACACCGTGAATAGTCATTTTCCCCTTTGCAATGGCTTGGTAGGTTCCCGGGGCATCGCGAGGGTCCTTAACTTGCAATACCCCTTTGAAAGTTATATATGGATACTTATGCACTTCCATATATTGTTCCCGATAATGCTCACCCATCAATCCATTAGCAAACTTGAAAGAGGCAGAAGGTATTTTGAAGAAGATTGTGTCTGTGCACCGATTATATGCCCCAACTCCCTTAGTAGTGTATGCATCAATGTCCGTTACAATCTCATCTGAATAGAATTTGACGAAGAGTGTGTCGGTAATGAAAACACACATCTCTTGCTGAAGGGGAGTTTGTTTATATGATGCAAATGGCATTCCGCTTCCCCCTGAAACCAAAGTTCCCAAGATGGCGAGAAAAACTGCCATAATAAAACTCATTCTGTCTCTCATCATAGGCCTCTTGTTTGGTTTTTGATTGACGAAGTTACACGCATTTACTCATAAGACAAAATTCATACCACAATGAGCAAAACAATTAACCTCATTTAGCCGTATATTTGCAAAAAACGATTGGCTATGGCACTAATGATAACTGATGAATGCATCAATTGTGGGGCTTGCGAGCCCGAATGCCCTAATAATGCCATCTACGAAGGGGGTGTTCCGTGGCGTATCGCTGATGGTACAAGCGTCAGAGGACCGTTCCAATTGCTTGATGGTCGCGTAATAGATGCCGAGGAACCACAACCCCCACTTAGCGATGAACACTACTACATTGTTCCTGACAAATGCACTGAATGTAAGGGTTTTTATGATGAGCCGCAATGTGCGGCGGTATGTCCAGTGGATTGCTGTGTTCCCGACCCACGCTATCCAGAAACGGAGGAGCAACTTTTGGCTAAGAAAAGGCGTCTTCACGGAGAATAAAACACTTCTCAGTTCCTCCGCACACTGTCGAAGTCATTAGATTTAATGGGGAATTTAGTTTATCTTAGCAATGTAAAATAGTGTAGGAATGTCAAAGTTAGTTAAGTATGGGCTCATAATGGGTGTCTTGCCCGTGGTTTTAGGGGTTGCTTTGCATTACTTCTTTGAAGAAACTAATGAAGTGAAGAAATTAATGGAAAACATTGAACAGGTTTATGACAAATACAGCCGACCCGGGCAACTAACTGATTTTCCCGTGTTAGGAGATCCCAATGCCCCTGTAACAATTGAGGTGTATAGCGACTTTGAGTGTCCTTTTTGTGCACAGTTTGCTAATAACATCATGCCTCGCCTCATAGCAGATTATGTTATTCCGGGGAAAGCTAAGATAGTCTATAAGTATTTTCCACTTCCATCTCATCCCAACGCCCGCCGCGCTGCTTATGTAGCTATGTGTGCTAATACTAAGGGAAAGTTCTGGCACATCCATGATAAATTCTATAAAAACTTTACCAATTTGGGTGACGATGAGGTGTTGCTTCAAGCTGCCTATGAAGTCGGCTTAACGGACGATGACTTTAGGCAATGCTTCTCAGACCCCTCTGTATTGGACAGTTTCCTTGACAAGACCTTCCAAGATGCCCTTAATAAGGGAGTTCGGGGAACCCCTACACTAACCATAAATGGGGAACGGTTTGTTGGGGGAGACTACTCTAAAATTCAGAAACTCATAGAAAAGAACTTATAAACAGCCTCCGTCTCAGATGGCTCAGACGATGAGAGCAGCGGTGCTTCCTGAACCCGGTAAACCACTCGTTGTAAAAGAAGTGCCGGTCCCTGAACCAGCCCCAACTCAAATGCTTATAAAAGTTTTATATGCTAGTGTGAACCATCGGGATGTATGGATTCAAAAAGGACTATATCCGGGTATTAGACCCGGTGTAATACTTGGTTCTGATTGTGCGGGGATAGTTGAGAAGGTTGGTTCTGAGGTTGACTCATCCTGGATAGGTAAGAAAGTTATTGTCAATCCTGGCTTGGAATGGGGACCGCATAGGGAAGTTCAGTCTTCTTCTTTCCACATATTGGGCAATCCGACTGATGGCACCTTCGCTGAATATGTTGTTGTTCCGGCGGAAAATGTTTATCAACCGCCGATGCATCTAAGTGATGAGGAGTCGGCTGCCTTGCCCTTAGCGGGAGTTACTGCATATAGAGCATTGTTTTACAGGGGAAAAATCGGGAACGGAGAAATGGTATTAATAACTGGGATTGGGGGTGGGGTGGCTCTAATGACTCTTAAAATGGCAACAACCATAGCAGGAAACATTATTGTAACGTCATCTTCCCGAGAAAAAATCAATAAAGCATTAGAGCTTGGGGCGTCGGAAGGCTATCTCTACACTGATGACGACTGGCACAAGAGATTGGTCAAGAAATGGGGTGGTGTTGATGTGGTTGTTGATGGGGCGTCGGGACCAAACATCCCTAAAATAATTGACATATTGAATCCTGCAGGTAGATTAGTGATCTATGGTCAAACGGCGGGGGAAATACCGCAATTGTCCACAGCTAAATTATTCTGGCGACATCTCAACATTCTTGGCAGTACGATGGGAAGCCCTTCTGACTTTGAAGAAATGCTTGAACTGTGGAATGAGCATAAACTAAAACCAGTCATTGACCGTTTGTATTCATTAGAGGAAATCAATGAAGCTTTTGAATGGATGGATAATGCTAAGCAGTTTGGTAAAATCATTATTAAGATTTAAGTTTTTTCTTTTAAGCCTGATTTCAATCTCTTCCCTTCTCGCACAAAATGTTGTTCAGATAAGTGGAATCGTTATTACAGAAGAAGGAGATTCAACTATCCCTTTACCATTCGCCCACATCATCAACAAGACCAGGCATGAAGGAACCATCTCACGATTAGATGGATACTTTTCCCTTCCTGCAATGCCAGGAGATACCATTCAGATTGAATATGTGGGCTATCAAACTTGGACAACCGTTGTTCCGGATACAGACAGGATTTTTCTTGTGGTCAGACTGGAACCGGACACCTTGACCCTTCAAGAAGTCGTTGTCTATCCCTGGCCCTCTCCCGAACAATTCAAACAAGCATTTTTAACCCTTCAACTGGAAGAGCCTTCCTATGTCCAAACCCTCTCCCCGGAGGTCTTGAATAGGCTTGCTTATGAAACAACAGAGACGCCCCCTGAATTGGCTCAGGCTCAAACATTCTCGCAACATGTTAATCAATTCTACTATTATAGACAATTGCCTTCTTCTTTCGTGAACTTGTGGGCATGGGCTAAATTCTTTCAATGGTTAAAAGCAAAGAAGAAGGAGCGAGAGTGAAGCAACTCTTCGTATTCTTGGCACCTTTCCTACTTACAACTCTACCCACCGTTGCATTTAACGGCATTGAAATAGCGGGAGCAGTATCCCAATTGGCTCCACATACAACGAAAATGTTTCATATCAAATCCCGACCAGCCCCTTTATTCATGGTATTTTTGCATCTTCCATGGACAGACTCAATGTGGCACGATGGTTTCGCTTCCTTAACAGTGCATTTTCACGACAACGGAAATGCACAAATCCTCGGCAAATCTTATGGACTTTCCGTCTCATGGAACTTTACCACAAAAAACAATAGATTCCAATTCAAAATGGGCACTGGACTGGCTCTCCTCACGAAGAAATACAACTTCTATTCAAACCGAGAGAACGTCTCTATCGGCAGCCATCTCAATAATGTTACCTATTTTTTCTCGGGATACAAGTTTTCCAGAATAACAATTGGCGTTGGGGTGCTTCACTATTCAGCTGGTGCCCTATCAATGCCCAATCTGGGACTCAACTATCCATTTGCAATGGTTATATATCAGGTTCAGGAAAGAACTAACCATGAAATGAAGCACAGAGACATTGTGAGGAGAGCGAATATATCAAACCGGTTCATTTATGAGTTTGGCGTTGGGGTTTCGGCAAATATGCCTCCTGGGGCACCCTCAGCTCCCGTTATAGTATCGTCTTTTAATAAGCATTTCCCGATGGGTAAAACAATATCTATTGCCCCCTCCTTATATGTGGAGTTGAACTTTCGGGCAATAATGTTTTACCACCTTTTTAAATGGCAGCAGTGGGAAGGGTCCCTATCTCAGTCTGATAGGCTTCTTCTTGGTTTAAGGACAGGTCCTGAATTCATTCTTTCTGCTACGATGGGAAGAGTTGTGCTAAGTGGAACGGCAGGGTGGTACCTACACAACAAACTTCCAGCCCCAGCTTCTCTGTTTAATAGGCTCTATCTTACTTATTGGCTTACTGAAAAAGTTGGGCTTAGTGTCATGGTAAAAGCACATTTGATGGCTGCCGAATTCACATCTCTAAACTTGGCAATTAAAATTTAAGTCTTTTTGTCTCAAAAATTGTTGTTCTTATCTTTGCTAAAAAAGCAGTTATGAAATTAGTTGCTAAGTTGGTTGTTCTGTTTTTTGCAATAGCAATGTCAATTAATGCTCAAAATGCATACAGAGGAGACACCATCACCCCGGAGGGAGCAGTAACGGTTAGTCAAGCAATTGAAAAGCTTGAAAAAGAAGGCAAGGTAGCCAACATTAAGGTTAAAGGGAAGGTTTCGGCAGTCTGTCAGAAAAAGGGTTGTTGGATGATAATCACAGATGGAAATAAAGAAATTAAAGTTGTCTTCAAGGACTATTCATTTTTTGTCCCAAAGGACATAGATGGATATGAAGTTATTGTGGAAGGACCCCTCTTTTACGAAATAATTAGTGTTGAGCAAAGGAAACATTATGCTCAGGACGCCGGTGCTTCCCAAGAAGAAATAGATAAAATAACCGAGCCACTGAAAATTCCTATGATTGAAGCACGTGGGGTAATCATCATTGGATATGGTAAGAATTAGTGTCATACTCAGCCTGCTCGTGTTTGTGTTCGCTTTTCAATCAACCTCTCTTATAAATGCTCCTCAAAATATAGTTGACGGGCATCTTGATAGTATTAGGCATATGATGCAATGGCGAGCCAAAGAAATGAAAAAAATTCGTCAATGGATTATCAATCACTCTGATTCCACACTACCTTTCACCCCAACACTATTCCATTTCTCTTCAGGCATTCCATCAGATTCAGACTTCATAACCCCCTCTTTCTTTGTTATGGATTCCTTATTTCATAAGGAATACGTAGAATTATATCGGAACCCCTCAATAACACAATATAATAATCTTATCAGCGTTTGTGAATCGTGCCATAACACATGGTGCCCGGGTCCACTGAGACTAATAAAAAAACTTTATATAACTTCACAACCAGAATAAACAAACGGTAAAGGACGTTATAAATAGTGCCCATGAGAAAATATCTCAAAATCATTGTTTTGGCACTTATTTTTGGCATGGTGGCTTATTCTTGTGCCATGCCCACCGCCTGCGGAACAAAAAGGAGGTCTCACAAAAAAGTAAAGTGGTAAAGGAAGTTATATGCATTAACACAAGTGAGCACCGAATATGACCTTCGTCATAAATGTGCCCTATGAACGTGTATATTATTGAACAAATGATTAGCCATGCTAATATCTTTACTCACAGACTCGGTTCTAGATACAATCATTCACCTTGCACCTGTTCTCATTATTGCGGGAGGGCAAGACGCCACTCAAACACCATTACCCTACTACAGACACGGGGTGATTCATAGCATGGAGATGCAAGCTTTACCGACCATACGGAAAGGCTCCTCTTTCGCTTCAGACCTTTACTTTGAAGGGTTTAAGGCTTACGACTTCCCAGTGCTTATTGAAGGGGAACGTGTCCACAACTCCTGTCCCAACAGGATGGACGCCCCAATCATTAAAATTAATCCACTGGAAGTGGAAAAAATCAAGATCTCCACTGATCCTGCTTATTTACAAGGTGGACTTGGGGGATATATGGCGGCGGAACGAAGAACACCTTCCTATGAGCCCAACACCGCGTTCTATTTAACAGGCAATTTTCTTAGCAGTTATGGTGCCGATTTAGGCATTCGTCATGAATGGAAAAACAATGGTGTTTACTTAAGGGTTGCTGCTGAAACACCTTATTATGATGCCTCAGGAACATCTATAATTACAAGATATAAATATCTTCCCACCGTTAAGTGGATGCATCAAGTCGGAGACCTCTCTTTCAGAAGAGCTACAAACAATTACAAGGTTGGAACTAACATTAGAGTATTTAAAGATGTGCTATATCCATATTTAATGATGGATGAGCGATTTAACATTGATGTTCAAGCATATGGTGAGATAAAGGAACATCATGTGTATGCCCACGTGATTAAACATGTGATGGACAATGGTTTGAGGATGTCAAGCAGAATGATGTTTATGGAAACAGATGCCCAAACATTCACTGCCGGCGTAACTGGACCTGTAACAAAAAAGATCAAATATGATGTGTATTGGAAACTATGGCAAGCTATTAACACAATGGAAATGATGGGCAGAACAATGAAACAAAATATGATACCAAACATTCATACTATTTCCGCTCAAGCAAGCTATGGTAAGAATTTCAATAGTTCTTTGAGCCTAAGGGTTAGGGGTGGTTTAACGACTGTATTACTCGGTGACCAATCAAGGCTTAACTTATTGAAGAGAGGTGATGAGGACCCATCCCCTCAACGAATTTTTATCCCGATTAATGCAACCTTACAGTATAAGGAAAAAGGATTCTTTGCCTCGGTATCATTGGGGCAAGAGGCGGTGCCTGATGAGTATCTATATATAACTTTAAAACGAATGGGCAAACCATCTTGGTTTGGAAATCCATATTTAAAATCACCCAAGCGTGCAACCATCAATATGGCATATTCATCAAATTTTTCTTCTGGTTTAGCCTTTTCAGTGGGGGCATATGGACATTATGTAAAAGATTATGTCTATCTAGCTAAAGAAAGATGGGGCATGATGATGGTCATGACCTATACTAACATTGATGCCGTTATCTCCGGGGTGTATGCCTCTGCTAATTATAAGGATTATTTGATATTAACTACGAGGTATACACTTGGTTTTAAAGCCAAAGATGGCTCTCCATTAGCGGAGATTGCTCCATGGAGAGTCTTCCTTCAGGCTAACTCCCCTGAATGGAAAGGCTTCAGGGCATATGTTAAAACCGTGTATAATGCCACACAAGATAGGATTGATCCGACCTTAGGGGAGTGGGCTACGCCCGCATGGTATAGATTGGATGCCGGTATTCAGTTCGAAAAGGGTAAATGGGTCTCTGCTTTAGAAATCAGAAACATTACAAATCAACTCTATTATGCTCACCTGTCCTATTGGAGGAATCCCTTCAGTGCCGGAATGCCTATATATGAGCCGGGTAGAACACTATCAATCAGCATTAGCTACAACTTGAATCAGAAGTGAAGGAAGAGTAGCAAAAAGAGCCCCTAAGGGTTAGGAACCGATTTCCTACTTTGCATTGTTTTTACATGGTGGGAGTGGGCACTTAGCTCAGGTGGTTTAGAGCGCTGCCTTCACAGGGCAGAGGTCGCAGGTTCGAATCCTGCAGTGCCCACAAGGAACTACTTATATGTAAAATATTGTTCTTTCCTATCAAAAACCCTGTTAAAGGGCGCTTAGCTCAGGTGGTTTAGAGCGCTGCCCTTACAAGGCAGAGGTCCCAGGTTCGAATCCTGGAGCGCCCACTTTCCAATGTACCCAAGCCCGGGTGGCGGAATTGGCAGACGCGCTGGTTTCAGGTACCAGTGCCCTTCCGGGCGTGCGGGTTCGACTCCCGCCCCGGGCACA
>JAADEI010000008.1 GCA_013153515.1 Chlorobiota bacterium
TTGAATATCCAGAATTAAAAAAAATAATAGAAGAATATAGAGAACGAGAACGTCAAATGTGGATAAAACATATTGAAAATATAGCTAAAATCGGACCTACTAATGTCGCATTAGTGGACCTATTTACAGGAGAAATAAATACTACAAGACTCCACAACGCTCGCTTAGTAATTGATGAAAAGTTATTAGAAGATGTTCGTGATAAAATCAAGTTTGTTGAAGAAGGGAGATTCTCAGAGAAAGAAGGTGAACCGACTTTAAAAATTATTGGAAAAGTCGAAACAGCCAATGTGATCCTTGATCCCAATCAATACTATCCTTATCTAGTGAAAAATATTGCAGATGAATTAAACATAACACAATATGAAGCTCAGGCTCTTATATGGAAACACGAACTAAAGGGAAATAAAAAATATCATATTAAAATACAATCTGGGAAAAGTATTATTCATAAATATTCAAAACACACAATTGATTTCCTCAAGAAAGAACTAGAGAAATTAAGCGAGGATACCCTCCAGGATTTCCTAAAGAACCTTAGAAAAGAATACTATAATAGCTCAATAAAAACTAAAAGAAGGAAACGACACAATAGATAGTTATCCTTGTTCTGTATTCACACCAGCTCAGCCTCCCAGTCTTTCCACACGGGTGTGAATCCGGCTTGTTTGATTGCCTGTGCCACTTGTTGTGGACTTCTGTTGTCGCTTATTTCAAATTGTTTGAGTGTGTGGGAATGGATGGCGTATGCCCCGGGTTCTGTTCTGGAACCGGCGCTCATAGTAGTTATGCCCACTGTCATCAGTAAGTCTCTTAATCTGGCAGGCTCACGGGTTGAAAGGACAAGGTCAAGGTCTGCATCGAATAGCCTGAATGCAGTTATTAATTGGACAAGTGCTTTATTGCTAACTTCAACCTTGGGACCCGCAAATCCCTCGGCAGGCCTAAGTCTTGGGAATGATACTGAATACATGGTTTGCCAATAATGGCGACGCATATAATCAAGGTGCAAAGCAAGGAAGAATGCGTCCGTGCGCCAATCCTCTAAACCTAACAAGACGCCCATCCCTATCTTCCTAACTCCTGCCTGTGCAGCCCTCTCAGGGGTCTCAAGCCTCCAAAAGAAATTGCGTTTTCTCCCTTTGAGATGATACTCCGCATAGGATTTTTGATTATACGTTTCCTGATAGACGATCACTGCATGCATACCTTCCTTTCTTAAAATGGCATATTCTTCTGTTTTCAGCGGTTGCACTTCAACCGAAACCTGCGAAAAGTATTTTTTCAAGATTCTCAAAGCAGCAGTGAGATATTCAACATTTATATCTCTGGCATCTTCTCCGGTAACTATAACCACATGGTCAAAGCCATATCGCTTGATAGCTTTTGCTTCCAGTTCAATCTGTTCGGGTATCAGGGTTATGCGTTTTAAACTCTTGTTTGTAAAACTAAACCCACAATATGTGCACACATTATTACATTTATTAGACAAATAAAGAGGGATGTACAAATGTATCGTCTTCCCAAATCTCTTAAAAGCAAGTTCACGGCTCAGTTCAATCATTTGCGGCAAATATGCATCAGCAGCGGGGGATAACAAAGGCAAAAATTCCTCTGGGGTTAGATAGCCTGCCTTCGCCAAAGCCCTCTCTACGTCTATACTCCTTGCAGTATAGATTCTTTTTTTTACCCCATCCCAATCATAACCAGCAAAAACTTCTTTAAAAGGCATGCAAGAATGATTTTAAATGTGTATTTAGACTTTTTGTTTACTGCACATTCTTGACTCGCTTTTCCACTTCCTGTTGTAGTCTTGACCTCAGGCATTTCGCATCTTCTCTGACAATAATTTTAATTTCACGTGAATCATTGAATAGGCTTTTACGTCCAATTTGCAGCTTCTCCTTAATTACATCAATTAATTCCTTATCTATTTCATACCCGACGCCGAATCTTTCCAATTCCATAGCCACTTTCAGCGTTGTGCCCGAACCCATAAATGGGTCTAATACCGTCTCTCCCTTGTAAGAAAATAGTTTTATTAAGCGATAAGGAATTTCCTCGGGAAATGCAGCAATTCCTTTCTCAAGCCTATTATGGGTGGGCAAAACATTCGTGATTTGCCAAACATTCAAATACCATTTCTCTTTTTGATATTCCTCCAAGTCTATTTTTGATTCTTCCTTTAGTTCTTGCGGAATATCTTTATAGTTAAACTCTCCATTTTGAAAAATTAAAATTGATTCTTGCAAATTGTCGTGATAATAGTACATAGGGTAGGGATGTTGCAATAGTACTCCACTACGCCTACTTATCCTGATATATCCCTCTGGCTTGACCCATACAATCCGTTCCCTATAGCGAAATCCATTGTCAATAAAAATTTTCGTTACATCGGCAACGACAGGATACTTCCTCCCATTGATCAGAATATCGTCCACAACTAATGCGGCGATGCGACCCTTCGCAAGAACTCTCTTTAACTGTTTGGCGACCGTATCAATCAACGACAAAAACTCATCATAGCTCTCAAACAAATCAGGATAATCAAAAGGGGCATTAAAGTATGGCGGTGAAGTTACAACCAGATGAACACTGCCGTCTTCTAATTCCTCCATATTCCTTGCATCTCCGAAAATTATTAAGTTCTGAGACATTATCCATTGAATTATTCCTTCATAAACTTATGCAATTCCTTCAATCTCATTCAGCAGGTTGAATGTGTCTGTTGGGCTTGTTGGTTTGGGTTTACCGACGGGGGGCAGTCCTGCTTCGTATGCAAGGCGTCCTGCCTCAACGGCTAACTTGAATGCTTTTGCCATCTGGATGGGGTCTTGGGCGGTGGCTATTGCCGTGTTCACAAGTACGGCGTCGGCGCCTAATTCCATTGCTTCTACGGCGTGTGATGGCGCTCCTATTCCAGCGTCAACAATAACAGGAACAGTGCTTTCAGAAATAATTATTTCAAGCATGGCACGCATCTCCATCCCAAGGTTTGTCCCAATTGGTGCGGCAAG
>JAADEI010000046.1 GCA_013153515.1 Chlorobiota bacterium
GTGCAGGAGTCGAACCTGCGACCTCCGTCCTGTCAAGACGGCGCTCTAAACCACTGAGCTAACTGCCCTTCCGAACTTTCAAAACTAATTTGATGGACTAAATAGTTCCCTTTGGGATGCATTGATAACTTTCCTATATAATTGTTCATATTGAGGGACTATCTTGGATGTATCAAAGTCCCGAGCCCTTTTAATTGCGTTATCAACCAATTTTTGATGCAATTCAGGGTTAGTTAAGATTTTCATTATGGCGTCAGCGAATGCTTTCGTGTCGTTCACAGGGCACAATAGTCCCTCAATGCCGTCCCTTACCACCTCCGGGATTCCGCCGGTGTTCGAAGCCACTACCGGGCAACCCATTGCCATAGCCTCCAACAGGACAAGCCCGAAGCTTTCTGATTCAGAGGTCAACACAAACAGGTCGCTAATACATAAAATATCTCTGATGTCTTCCTGAACTCCGAGGAATAGGGCTTTATCTTCCAGTTTAAGTTCTCGTGCCAGCAACTCCATGTTTTGTCTTTCTGGACCGTCTCCCACAAGGACCAGCCTCGCATTTAAGCCATTATCTATAACCTGTTTAAATGCTTTCAAAAGAATATCAATTCGTTTCAAAGGCCTAAAATTTGAAATGTGGCATATAAGAAATTCGTTTCTTGGAGCAAGGAATCTACGCCACTGGTCTAAATACTGAGCCTTTTGGCAGTATTCTTTGTTGTGTTGTGTAGTGTTAATGAAATTGTAAATTACTTGTATTCGTTGTTGGGGGATTTTAAAGTTTTTCACCATTTCAGATTTAAGGAACTTGCTCACTGCCGTAATGGCATCTGCATTATATAGACCGAATTGAACAACTGGTGCAAAGGACTTATCTCGTCCAACAAGTGTAATATCTGTTCCGTGAGAAGTGACTATATATGGCAAATGTTTATTGTGTTGTTGAAGCAGAATTTGCTTTGTCATATAGGCTGCTCCGGCGAACGGAACGGCGTAGTGCACGTGCAATAAGTCAAGGTCTTGAGTAAGTGCAATTTCAACTAATCTGCTTACCAGTGCGGACTCATAAGGGGGGTATTCAAAAAGTGGATAAATCATCACGGGAATCTGATGGAAGAAATAAAGTCCATCACCACGATACATCCTGACTGGTCGGGAATAGCTTATCAAATGGACTTCGTTCCCGCGAAGGGCTAATTCGTGAGCCAGTTCAGTAGCCACAATTCCACTGCCTCCGAATGTGGGGTAACAAACAATGCCTATTTTCATTGTGAATCTTCTTTTTTGCCTCGTGCTTTCTCAAGAAATTTTTGATATAGGTCTGGTCGTCTTTGTTTAGTTCGTTCAAGAGCTTGTTCCCATTGCCACTCAGCTATTTTGGCATGATTGCCACTTCTCAGGACATCCGGCACTTTCAATCCCCTGAACTCAGGGGGTCTTGTGTAGACTGAGGGTGCAAGGAGTCCATCTTGAAAGCTATCGGTTAATGCCGAAAGTTCATCTCCCAACACCCCGGGCAGGAGTCTTACCACGGCATCTATCACCACGGCAGCAGCTAACTCTCCTGCCGTAAGCACATAGTCCCCAATGGATATTTCCTTAGTGGCGAACAATTGAGTAACACGTTCATCAACTCCTTTGTAATGACCACATAAAATGATTATATTTTTTTTCATTGATAATTGGTTGGCTAACTTTTGGTCAAATAGTTGTCCGGCTGGCGAAAGCATGATTATTTCGTCATATTTTCTTTCTGCGGTTAGTTGATCTATTATTTTAGCGTAAGGCTCCGGTCTGAGAACCATTCCTGCCCCGCCACCATACGGCAAATCGTCTATTTGCCTATATTTCCCAATGCCATAATCTCTTAAATCATGAACAAAAATTGACACTATTCCTTTATCCCGTGCCCGTTTTATGATAGAATAATCAATGAAGCAATTAACTATTTGAGGTATCACAGCCACTACATCTATTCTCATCACTTCCGATGACCTATTTTAGGTCTAAAATAAGCACAAATCGTGAGCATGATGGAAGATGCTATTAAGAGGCTTTTGTTAGAACGTCGTTTGATTATGGAGCGCATTGCTTCCGAACCAGAGGTCATCACGACCATATCCGAAGCAGCTCAAATAACTTTTTCTGCTATCAAATCCAGTAAGAAAATTCTCCTTTGTGGGAATGGGGGTAGTGCCACGGATGCCGACCACATAGCGGGGGAATTGATAGGACGTTTTAGGACCGACAGAAACCCCTTTCCCGCAATCGTTCTTCATCAAAGCACCGCTGCCCTCACTGCTATAGCCAATGACTATGGCTATGAACAAGTTTTTGCCCGTCAAGTAAAAGCTCTGGGCAAGCCAGGGGATGTCCTTTGGGCATTCTCCACTTCCGGTAAATCTTCTAATGTGCTTAATGCTATTGAAGAAGCCAACCGAATCGGAATAACGACAATTGCTTTCACAGGACAAAATGGAACCTTAATGGCTCAATTGACTAGTCACGCAATAGTAATCCCTTCCTCAAACACGCCAATAATTCAGGAAATGCATAAAGTGATCGGACATATAATTTGCCAGCTAATAGAAGAAATGTTCTTAAATGATGAACAAGGTTGAAAAATGGACCCTTTTTCTGGACAGGGACGGAGTTATTAACAAACGAAAGATTGACGGTTATGTTTCAACTATTGATGAATTTGAGTTCCTTCCTGGAGTTGTTGAAACACTAAAAGAATTAGCACCTTTTTTTTACCGAATCTTCATCATTACCAATCAACAAGGCATTGGGAAAGGAATTATGACCACAAAAAGCCTTTTAGATATTCACGATTTCTTGCATAATGAACTAAAACTAGCGGGAGTCTTCATCCATGGTATATTTTTTTGTCCGCACCTTGAAGGCACGTGCTACTGTCGGAAACCCGCTTATGGAATGGTCTCCCGTTTAGCACACATCTTCACAGACGTCAATCCCCGCCAATCAGTTCTTGTAGGGGACGACGTAAAGGACATTTTATTAGCAATCAGGATGGGGAGCAGACCCGTATTTATCGGGGATCATAGCCCACTACCTGACACTCCAGCTTTTAAATCCCTAGCAGATGCAAAGGACTACATAATCAGTCTCCGTACCACTTCAAATCAGCCTTTTTATAAAACCAGCGCAAGGCTCTATAAACGAGATAAACAGCCACACCAGTAATCGCCAACGACAAAACCATCTTGGTGATTATCATCTTCGTTTAATTTAATTTAAGGACGGTTATTAACATAAACGCTTTGACCACCTTCCATTAGTTCCATCTTTATTAACTTTGCATACAACCAATAGAACAGAATGCGTTATCTTTGCGTAGAAGAAAGTGTAACCAAACCAAAGGGAGCCATGATGAAAAAATTTGTGCTTTTAGGAAGCGTTTTAGTTCTGGCACTGACTGGTTGTCGTAGGGAAACCTCTCAGGTAACAGGTTGGGAATATAATAACCCGGATTGGGGGGGATTTGAGGTCAGGGACTATCCCGGTCAGGAAACAGGTCCCGGACTTGTCCTCATTGAAGGCGGTACGTTCAGAATGGGTAATCCGGAAGAAGACATTGCTTATGATTGGAACGCCTATCCAAGGAGAGTTACAGTGACATCATTCTATATGGACGAAACGGAAATAGCCAATGTCCACTATCGTGAATATATCTATTGGCTCCGGAGGGTTTTTGGAACTGACTTCCCAGAAGTTGTTTGGAATGCTCTACCCGACACATTTGTTTGGCGTTCCCCATTGGCGTATAATGAACCTTTTGTAAAATACTACTTCCGACATCCTGCTTATAATTACTATCCCGTAGTTGGGGTTAGCTGGGTTCAGGCTACCGAATTTGCTAAGTGGAGAACCGACAGAGTTAATGAAATGATTCTCATCAGAGAAGGCATATTAGAACCTAATCCTAACCAGACTAACGAAGACAACTTCAACACAGAAGCATATCTGGCGGGACAGTATGAAGGAATGGTTAGGAGATATTTACCCGACCTAAACCCCACAGGGACTGGCGAACGACGGGTAAGGATGGAAGATGGTATTTTGCTTCCTGACTATAGGCTTCCTACAGAGGCGGAATGGGAATATGCAGCATGGGCAATGATTGGCAACCTCTTTGCCCCTGGAGAAGAAATGTGGATTGAGACCAAGGTATTCCCTTGGAATGGATATGGTCTAAGATATCCTGTTCACGGAGGTTGGTGGGGTGCTTTCCTTGCAAACTTCAAGAGAGGGGAAGGTGACTATATGGGCATCGCGGGTGCATTAAATGATGCTGCATGCCCCACTGCGCCAGTCAACTCGTTTATGCCCAATGATTTCGGGCTTTACAATATGGCGGGCAACGTTGCCGAGTGGGTAGCAGATGTATACAGACCGTTTACTCCCATGGATGCAGATGATTTAAATGCCTTTCGTGGTAATGTGTTTATGAAGCTTGCCGTGGACGAAGAAGGCGTTCCACTGGAAAAGGATAGCTTGGGCAGATTAAGATATGTTCCTGTTACAGAAGAGGAAAATGCCAACAGATTGAACTATAAGTGGGCTGACTATCGGGATTACTTAGACGGCGATGAAATGTCTGAGATTTCTTACGATTATGGTAAGACAACCCTTATCAACAATGAGATTAGGGTTTACAAAGGAGGGCATTGGGCAGATGGACCGTTTTGGCTTGTTCCCGGCACTCGTCGTGCCCTTGACCAAAATAAATCCACTGCATTCATAGGATTCAGATGCGCTATGACTCGTGTTGGCTCACCTCAAGGTAATCAGTTTGAAGCGGGTAAATGGTTTAGAGTAAGACCCAAAGGCAGAAAGTAAATAATCGTAAAGGCTCTCAGGTAAAAACCCACTATTGACATTTGTTTAGAAAACAAATCTAATCTAAAATATAAAAGCAGCAGTGTAAAAAATACCGTGAAGTCTCATATATGATTCAGCTTGAGATATTGAACGATAACGTGGTGAAAAAGATTTACAGACTGCATTCACGAAGCAAAAAGGTAGTATTTGACACGCGGGAGATAGAAGGTGGCGAATTATTTTGGGCACTTCCCGGGTCTAAGACCCATGGTGATCAGTTTGTTCAAGATGCCTTGTCTAAAGGTGCCATAGGTGCCATTTGCTCAGATGAATCCTTAAAACAGGATAATGTCATAGTGGTTGAGGATACATTAAGGGCTTTGCAAGAATACGCCTCTTGGTATCGGTCCAAACTGCAGACAAAAGCAGTAATAGGGATAACAGGCAGTTCCGGGAAGACCACTACCCGCGCATTAACCGCCCATGTATTATCGGGTCTATATAGGGTTTCACAACCAGAAAAGAATTATAATAATCATATTGGAGTGCCCATAACCATTCTGAACACTCCCGAAAACATTGATTTCTTAGTTCTTGAACTTGGTGCTAATCACATTGGAGAAATTGAATTTCTATGCCAGATTGCTCGTCCCACGGAAGGTTTAATTACAAACATTGGCAGGGCTCACCTTGAAGGCTTTGGCTCATTTGAAGGGGTAATAAGAGCTAAAACAGAACTATACAAATGGATTAATGAACATGGCTCAATCCTTTATGTTAATTGTGATGATCCTTTGTTGGTTGCCCAAAGTGATGTCGTCAAGGCAAATAAAATTTATTATGGTACCCAAAAGGGAAAAGTAATAGGCAAGATAATAGGTGTCAATCCTTATCTAAGATTCAAATTCCTAAAACCCTCTGAAATAGATCTTCTTACAAACTTGGCAGGAAAATATAACTTGTATAACATCCTTGCTGCTGCTGCCGTCGGACTTAGACATGGTGTTCCACTGCGAATTGTGGCAAAGCGAATAGCTACTTTCCTACCTGTTGAAATGAGGTCAAACCTTATTAAAATGGGAGAAAGCTGGATATGGTTTGATGCATATAACGCCAATCCAGACAGCATGCTTGCAAGCCTTAAAAGTTTCGTAGATTTTGCTAAAGGAAACAGATTATTTATAATTGGCAGCATGAAGGAGTTGGGTGACCAAAGCACCCAATTGCATAAAAAAATCCTTGATTTTGTACTTAGTATTAGCACCTCAAATGACGAAATAGTATGCGTAGGGGATGAATGGAAAAAATTAGAAGAACCACTTGCCAATAAACAGATAAAACTATTTAGTTCGGCAAATGATGATTTTTTTTTAGAGACAGTGGTCAACCAAATGAACAGCAGGAAATTTATCTTCATTAAAGGGTCTCGTGAAAACAAACTTGAGTTAATTCTGAATAAATTGAAGGAACTCTTCGCGGATTAAATAAGTTTAACTAATTTTGCGTTCAGGTAGAGAAAACAACCTACTAAAAGAACTATTTACAGAAAAACAAACAAAATGGGAGAGATGGAAGTTCCAGTAAACAAGGAAGAGGGACATGCCAATGAAGAAGGCAATATCAACCCTCACAAAGAACAACAGGTAGAAGAAAGCACTGCAATGGGAAGAAGAAGGAAGAGAAAGGAACTGAGGATAAGTGAGGAGGAGAGACAACGTCGCCTTAGGATATTTGAGAAAGAGATTGAGCCACTTATTAATGACCTGCTTCGCTTCGCTACAACCTTTCTGACTCAGGGAAATATTGACGACGCCTACGATTTAGTTCAAGAAACACTTTTAAGAGCATTTGAATCATTGGACACTTATAAGGAAGGCACTAAGATTAAAGCATGGCTATATACCATAATGAGAAACCTATACATAAACGAATATAGAAAACGGAAGGCGGCTCCCCAAACTGTAACCTACGAAGAATACTCTACCTTTAAATCTGACGACGACGATGAGGGTCCACCGCCACAGATGACCCCGGCTGGAGACATGCGAAAAGAAGTTGAATCTTCCTATCTTTCTGAAGAAGTTGTTCGGGCTCTCAATAAATTACCTGAAGAATTCCGGATAATTGTATTACTTGCTGACGTTGACGAACTGAAATATGAAGAAATAGCCAAAATCCTTGGGATACCTATTGGAACAGTGCGTTCCCGATTGCATAGGGCTCGCCGAATGCTAAAAAAGGAACTGAAAGAATATGCTAAGAAGTTATATAGAATTGAGGACAAATCCTCAAAAGACTAAACGGCAGGTAAATGGAAACGGTGAACAATGCATGTTTAAAATTCAGACGCCTGCTGGAGGACGCCTTAGATGGAAATCTCTCTCCTGAAGAGTACAAATCTTTCATTAAACACGCAACATTTTGTCCCGCTTGTCACAGAAAACTACGGGGCGAAATAATGTTCAGGAAATTATTACAAAGAGCCTTAAATCAAAAACAACAAGAGCTCTTCCACGATAAGGCTCAGCAATTAATAATTTCTATCAAACAAAGAATTTATCATCAGAGGTAATCCTTCGGCAGTGCGCATTGAAGTGGACCCAAATTCAGGATTTTGTTTTGGTGTGGTTTATGCTATTGCTCAAGCAGAATTTTTTCTTGATCAAGGAATAAAGGTTTATTGCTTGGGAGATATAGTTCATAATGATAAAGAGGTTGAACGCCTCAAATCTAAAGGTTTAGAAATCATTGATCACAACAAGCTTAATCAGTTAAAAGACGCTATTGTCCTCATCAGGGCACATGGCGAACCTCCTGAAACATATCAAGTAGCTAGGGAAAATGATATAACTCTCATTGATGCCTCCTGCCCTATTGTTTTAAAACTTCAAAACAGAATCAGGGAAGTTGTTAGGCAAGCCCCCTCCGGTGCCCAAATAGTGATTTATGGAAAGCCTGGACATCCGGAAGTAATAGGTCTAATGGGACAAATCCCTGATGATTCCGGTGTTAACAAGGTGTTAGTAACAGGGAAAGACGATGCATTACAGAAAATTGATTTTTCCCGACCAATATATTTATTTTCCCAAACGACGAAAAGCATTAAAACCTATTATGAGCTTGGTGAGCTTATTAAGGAAGAAGCTGTTAAGCATGGCAATACTAATGTTTATTTTAACGACACTATATGCAGACAAGTTTCTAATAGAGATGTTAAAATAAAAGAGTTTGCCCGTCGGTTTGATATTGTCTTATTTGTGGCAGGGAAGAAAAGTTCAAATGGAAAGGTATTGTTTGAGACGGCAAAATCTGTTAATCCCAACACATATTTCATTTCTTCGGTTGATGAAATTGATTTAAGGTGGTTGGAGAAAGCTGAATCAGTGGGCATATGCGGAGCCACTTCAACGCCAAGTTGGCTAATGCAACGGGTGAAAGATTTTCTTGAAAGAGAACTAAACACCCACTCTGTTTAGTTATACTTATGTAACTTTGTGATTTGAAAAACACGTGCCGTGGGAAATAGAGTATCCACAACAGGGACAGAAGAGATTAAGCCTTTAATAGAGAAAACGGAAGAAGGATTTGGATGGGAAGATTTAGCAAGGGCGGAAAAAACCCAAGAGAATGAAGAGATCGTTTCCGCTCTAAAAGAGTATCTCAAACAGCGTCCGGACATTAAACCTCTTGAAAGGGCAGACATAGTAAAAGGGAAAGTTTTGAAAGTTGAAGATGAGGACGTTGTTGTTGAGTTAGACTACAAGTTCAATAGCATTATTCCACTTGCGGAGTTCAAGGGGGAGCCGGAGCCCAAGCCCGGCGACGAAATAGAAGTTTATGTTGAGAAAAGCGAAGATAAGAAGGGGCAGGTGAAGCTTTCCCGTCGCAAAGCAAGGATCCTCAGAGCTTGGGACAAGCTTGTGGAAGCCTATCATACGGGCGAAGTTCTGGAAGCAAAGATTATTGCTAAGACCAGAGGAGGGCTCGTTGCAGAATGCTTTGGTATATATGAATGTTTCTTACCCGGGTCTCAAATTAGTATTGAACCAGTGGAAGATTATGATGCCTATGTTGGCAAGACACTGCCTGTTAAGGTGGTTAAGATTAACGAGGCTATAATGAACGCAGTTGTGTCCCATAAGGCAGTGCAGGAAGAAGAGAGAGAAAGACGTAGGAAAGAAATTATTGAGAAGCTTGAAGCTGGATTGGTTCTGGAGGGTGTTGTTAAGAACATTGTAGACTGGGGTGTATTTGTTGACCTTGGAAGCATTGATGGTTTAGTATATATTTCAGACCTAACGTGGAGAAGGATCAAGCATCCCTCTGACCTTGGCTTAAAAGTTGGGGACAAGGTTCGGGTTGTCGTCCTTGGCTTTGACGAAGACAAGACCAAGATTAGCCTTGGGATGAAACAACTTGAACCTGACCCCTGGGAAAATATTACAGAAAAGATCAAGGTTGGCGACAAGGTCAAAGGGAAAGTTGTGCACATCCAACCTTATGGTGCATTTATTGAGGTTCTTCCCGGTGTGGAGGGCTTAGTCCACGTCTCCGAAATCTCGTGGGGATATAAAAAGCCCAATCCTTTTGAATACTTCAAGGAAGGGCAGGAGGTTGAAGCTGTTGTTACGGACATAGATCCAGAAAACAGAAGGATGAGCCTAAGCATCAAAAGGCTCAAGCCCGATCCGTGGGAAAACATTGAATCAAAATATGTTACCGGTAACAAATATAAAGGCAAAGTTGTTGAACTCAGACCCTATGGGGCACTTGTTGAATTGGAAGAAGGCGTATATGGAATTGTTCGGAATGAAGACCTTTCTTGGACCAAGCGGGTAATGCACCCTTCCGAAGTGGTTAAAGAAGGCGACGAAATAGATGTTGTTGTTCTGGGATATGACCACGAGAAGAGATTGCTTAAGCTTGGGCACAAACAAGTTGAAGAGAACCCGTGGCACACGTTTGAAACTGTGTTCACTCCCGGCTCCATACACAAAGGAACCATCAAGTCAATATCTGGCAGTGAAGCCATAGTTGAATTGCCTTATGGTGTTGAAGCGAAGGCACAGGTTAGAGACCTCAAAAAGGAAGATGGGACCATTGCAAATGTTGATGAGACCCTTGACTTTATGGTAATTGACTTCAACAAGAAGAAACAACTAATCAAAGTTTCACACACCAAAGTATGGAGACAAGCCAAGGAAGAAGAGAAGGCACGGGAAGAGGCACGCAAGCTCATCAAGAAGAAAGGTAAGAAAACGACAAAAGCAGCTAAAACTACCAAGAAAACAACATCTGTTAAACCCAAGAAGCAACAACCAAGACCAAGTGGTGCTAAGTTAGATGAGTTTATTGATCTGGACCAGTTATTAGGAGGCGAAGAAGAACAATCTGAAGACAACACAGAAGAAAATAATAAAAAAGAAGAAGATAAGGAATAATACGCCTATACGCCTTTGGGCTTTTTGCCTCTGAGATAGAAAACAATTTTTTACGAAAAACACACACAATAGAGTGTTTGTATATTGCTTACCGATTGATATAAATTCATAGCTCAATAAAAACAGGCTTAGGGGTATGCAAGGCACGTTGATGCACTTGTAAAATGTAGGTTAAAGGGCATATTTATCTGCTTGTATTGTAGCAGGACCTTTTATAATGCTTTTTGCTTTCCGAAGGTTTAATGAATCTGTTGCCGTCCACAATTGAATTAAAAAGTCTTTATTCTGGCGCTTTATAAAGAAATCTCTTATTTGCTCAAATTCCCTCTTGGTAGTGGTTTCTATTGGTTTGCTTATACAATTAACATATTCACGTTGTCTCAATAGAGCCTGAATATCAGGCGTAAAAGTTCGGATAACAAGGCATTTATACCTAACTTCTGGCGTAAAGCGATGTATCTCTTCAAGTTGTTGTATGTCCCATCCCTCTACAGCAAGCCTATCTTTAATTTTCGGGTGCTTGTCCAATGAGCGCTTTAAGGATAGGGCAAACACTTTTCTATAACTATTCTTCATTCTATCACAAGAATCTTTGCAGAATCTCTGCCAATAAGAACCCTGATGATAATAATTTTTGATGTCAAGAGAAATTAGTTTAGCATTTTCCTTTGGTGTCTTCAGAAACATTTGAATGACCTGTTCCAAACTGAGTATGTGATGTGAAGAGTCATATTTAGAGTTAAGAGAATCAATCTGATGAGAAGTAAGGAAATTAATTATTGGGCCATAAGAGGAATCTGCAAGAATTGTATCATGCCCTACGTATATAACAGAATCCTTAGAAACCTGAACGTCAACTTCTATACCTTCAAAAAGGGATAAGCCTTCCTTTATCGCAGAATATCTATTATGGCAAGTTCTGGAAATGTCGTATCTATCGTGGCAATGGTCTCCGCCCCCCCCATGCCCAATTATCAAAACAGTTTCCTCAGATAGTGGTTGTATAGTGGTGTCTTTCTCGCAATATGTCAAAAGAAATGAAAGTGAAAAGGTCGTCCAAATAATAAATAGATTAGAACGAATAAATATCGTCATCTCCCTTAGGTCTCTGGGGACCTTTTCTGCCCCCTTGGGGTTTTCCTTGTGGTTTTGGTCTATTATGTGTTCTGGTTTGATGCCTTGATGCTCCACTATCTCTTTGAGGCGAAGTTTTTTCCCTTTGTGATTGTTCTTGATTTAGTCCTTCTGGTTTGGGTAATAAGGCTTTACGAGATAATTTATATCTGCCTGTTCCTTCCTCTATCTCTATCAATTTAACCTTGACCTTATCGCCCACTTTAAACACATCTGAAACATCTGGAATGTGCTTCCAATCTATCTCTGAAATGTGCAATAAACCAACCTTCCCTGGCATAAACTCAACTAACGCTCCAAACGGCTTTATCTCCTTTACTTCCCCTTCATATACCTCACCCTCTTCAGGCAGCCGAGTCATAAGATCAATGTGTTCAGCAGCTGCATCCACTGCATCCTGCGATTTACCCGTAATATAAACCTTCCCTAAGTCAGTCCCAGACTCAGGCTCAATATATATAGTCGTCCCTGTCCGCTCCTGCAACTCCTGTATCGTCCTCCCAGAAGGACCTATAACTAAACCTATATACTCCTTCGGTATAACAACAACTCTTGCCTTCGGTACATGTGGCTTAAGATCCTTCCGTGGTTGCGATATAACCCCCTCCAAAATATCCAGTATCTCTCCACGAGCTTTCAACGCCTGTTCTAAAGCATTCATCAGTATCTCTTCCGTGATCCCACTAATCTTAATATCCATCTGACACGCCGTAATGCCCTCTCGCGTCCCCGCAACCTTAAAATCCATGTCCCCAATATGATCCTCATCCCCAAGAATGTCAGTCAAAATAGCATACCGACCAGTGTCAGAATCAATTATCAACCCCATCGCTATCCCTGCTACATGTCCCTTGATAGGAACTCCCGCATCCATCAACGCCAATGACCCAGCACAAACTGTCGCCATCGACGACGAACCATTGGATTCAAGAATGTCCGAAACAACACGTACCGTATATGGCAACTCATCCTCAGATGGCATAACCCCCTTAAGTGCCCTATATGCAAGATTACCATGTCCTATCTCCCGCCTCGACGGACCCCGCAACGGCTTTATCTCCCCAGTAGAAAACGGCGGAAAATTATAATGAACCATAAACTTAGTCTCCTCCTGAATAGTAGGCGTGTCTATCAATTGTACATCCATCCGAGAACCCAACGTAACCGTCGCCAACGCCTGTGTCTCCCCACGAGTAAATACCGAAGAACCATGCGTCGCAGGCAAAACATCCACCTCAGCCCATATAGGCCTTATCTCATCAAGCCTACGTCCATCAATTCTCACTCCCCTCTCAAGAATCAGTTCCCTCATTAACCTCTTCTCAAGATCATGGATATACTTATTTATAAGCAAAGAACTCTCCCTCTTCTCCTCAGGAAGACTCTCAACAAATTCTTCCTTAATCCGTTTAAGTCGCTCCCGCCTCTCCTTCTTCGTCGTCGGATTCGTAAATACCTCAAAAATCTTCTCCGTCAATCGCTCCTCCACTAATCGCTTCAACTCCTCATCTTCCCCTATGGATTGATACTCACGAACCTTCCTACCTCCCTTTAATTGAACTAAGCGCTCCTGTGCCTCAACAAGCCTCTTTATCGCCTCATGAGCATAATTAAGCGCCTCTACCATCTCTCGCTCAGATACCTCCCGCATCTCCCCCTCAACCATTACTATATAGTCCCGCGTGCCCCCTACAACAATACTTATATCCGCACGACCCATCTCCCCCTCAGATGGATTAATCACAAGCTTTCCATCCACTCGCGCTACCCTCACCTCAGCCATCGGACCATTAAAGGGTATATCAGAAACCCAAATAGCAGCACTAGCCGCCAACCCAGCTAACGCATCCGGCGAAACATCCTCATCAGCAGAAAAAAGGGTGATCTTTACTTGCGTCTCCGCATAATAATCTTCCGGAAATAGTGGCCTCAACGCCCTATCTACAAGCCTACTAACCAAAATCTCATGCTCAGACAACTTCCCCTCTCGCTTGAAAAATCCTCCCGGAAACCTCCCCGCAGCTGAAAACTTCTCCTGATAATCAACCGTTAATGGGAAAAAATCTACTCCTTCCCTCAACTCCTTGCTTGAAACAACCGTAGCTAATAAAACAGTCTTCCCACATCTTACCAACGCCGAACCATCTGCCTGACGAGCTAACTTCCCAGTCTCAATAGTTATCTCCTTCCCATCAACCTCAACAGTTACCGTATATGGCTTCGGTGGGTCAATCATTACAGCCATAATTACTTAAATTTTAGTGTTATACCTATTTTGTAAAGTTAATGCAATCATGCAATAATGAACAAAAACAACTTGCAGATTCCATGTTCGCTTAACCTCTCAAGCCCAGTTTATGAACTATGTTCCTGTATCGGTTAAAGTCTTTACGCTTCAGATAGTTAAGCATTCGCCGTCTTTTTCCAACGAGCATTTTAAGAGCCCTGAGCGTTCTGTAGTCCTTTGGGTGTTGCCTAAGGTGTTCGGTCAGGTGCCTGATTCTGTATGTCCACAGGGCTATTTGAGCCTCTGGCATTCCGGGATTATACTCTCCGACAACGTCTTTGATGATTTTTTCCTTTTCTTCCCTTGTCAAATAGGATCCGCTAACACTCATATTTCTGCTTTTGTCCTACAAAGGTAAAACAC
Organism: Chlorobiota bacterium; assembly: GCA_013153515.1. Classification (GTDB taxonomy): domain Bacteria; phylum Bacteroidota; class Bacteroidia; order JAADEI01; family JAADEI01; genus JAADEI01. The sequence continues at coordinate 14,068 of JAADEI010000046.1, forward strand.
AAGCATTAATCAGAAGGT
>JAADEI010000026.1 GCA_013153515.1 Chlorobiota bacterium
CTGTTTCAGGCTCTTCATATATGACGCTAAAAGAAGGGAACCAGAGATGAGAGCCTTCTCCTTGGACTGCGACGCCTATCCACGGTCTGCCTTTGTAGTCCGAACTCCACACGAATCCACCGTCCCACGGAGGCATAAGTGATTTCTTAGGTTTGCCATAATACTTCATTTTGATTCTGAGGCGTTTTTCCCTGCCCTGCGTGATGAATCCGACGTTTGCCCGTTGTGTCTCAGCATTCCATTTAAGCGGTTTCTGTTCTGGATATATTAATTCTATGGATTGCATGGTCAGGCGTTTGTCAAGGAAAATAGGTATTTCTGTTGCGTCCGTAACAACGTCCATAGTAACTGAGCCACGAACTTCCTTGCGTCCATAAAGAATTTGGACTTTAATTTCATATCGCCTAACGTCTATCTTGCCATCTGGATTATACACAATGCGGATGTCACTTGTTTCGTGTTGAGCCAACGCTCGTTGACTCAGCAGAGCGACGGTCATAATCAGGAATCCTACCCTCATCGGCTAATCTTTTTAATAAGGCGTTCAAAACTCCGTTAACAAATTTAGGGCTATCTGGTTTTGACATGTTATCGGAAAGTTTAACATACTCATCCAACGTAACGAGCACAGGGATTTCAGGCATTGACAACCATTCGGTAAGGGCAAGCCTCATAAGAAGACGGTCCATCAACGACAATCTTTCCAGTTCCCAGTTTTTCAACTGTTTGGCTATCTCCTCATCTAATAATGAAGCGTTTTGAAGGGTAAAATGAACAAGGTTTTTAGCAAATTGCCAGTTTCGTTCCCATTTCTTCGGGTCTTCTTGAAACACTGGGTCTCCCTTGAATGATGACTTGATTCTCTCAACTGTTTTCAATAAAGCGAACATAACTGAATCAAAATCATATTTCCAGAAAGCAAAATGTTCATCAAGGAAATTCTGGAACTTTTCCTGTTTCAACAACCAGTCCACTAAGTCCCAAAAGAATCGTTCTGCCTCCTGCTTGGAATTGATTCCCGTCAGGACATATTCCCTAAACCATTTCTCTTTTTCAAGGTCGTTATATAAGCCAAGGATAAAATCGCGAGATACTAATTCAGAGATGCCCAAATTCTTCGCTTTTGAAAACAGGGATGAATTCCGTAGTCTTTCCACAATTGGGTTATTCCCTATTTTGCGAAGGTTCTCCCGCTCCTCTTCTGTCCAGAACTGGTCTGCACCCACCCTGTCAGGCTCCCTTAAAATCTCATCGTGCAATTTAACGATAACATATAGCACAAGGATGTAGAGTTTATAGTAGTCTTTGAGGATTGTTTTCAGTGCCTCAAGCACATCTTTCTCCTGGCACGAATCATCTATCATACACCTGAACAGCGACTGAACAACCTTCTCTCTTAATAAGCGTCTTGAAAACATACCCTATCTTTGCTTGTATGAGAAACTATACATTTGCCTTATTGGTTCCGTTATTGGTTGGTTTGTCGTGTTCCAGATATGTGCCTGTTAGGACCTCTTCTCAGGAACTGTCTTTTGAAACGTTGTTTTCGCTTTATGCTTCCTATCCAGCACCCGTTAAATGGCTAAATGACTCAACGCTCATTGCCAAGGAACGCAATTGCTTGGTAACTTACAGTGCTAATGGGTTCTATATGCTTGATACTATCGTTTGTATTGATTCCCTTCCTGAATATGGTTTAATTCGTCCCATTTCAATAAAACTCATTCCAAGCGGTTTCTTTGTTACTTTTGGATACAAGAGACTATACAGACATTCCTATTTGACGCATTTTGCGGTTTGGGACACTCTTCGGGACACTGTTTGGGTAGTTGACAAGTGGGTTCGGGACCCGACTCCTTCGCCAGATGGCTCCTTCGTTGCATTTCATTACAAAAACAACGTGTGGCTATTGGACTTAAAGCAAGATTCAATGTATCAAATAACTACCTATCCAGACACTGGAACTGGCGTTATAGCAGGCGTCCCAGATTGGGTCTATGAAGAAGAGTTTTCGCTCACTAAGGGAATGTATTGGTCTGATGATGGGAAGGTATTGGCGTATTATGTGTTTGACCAGCGAGAAGTCCCGCATTATCAAATCGTTCGCTATGAAAAGCCTTATCCCAAATGGCATTCTTACAGGTATCCACGGGCGGGCTTTAATCCCGCAATTGTTGAAATAAAAGTTTACAATACGGTAAATGGACACACCTACACCGCTCCTGTCCGTGGCGATTCATCAACTTATGTCCCGCAAATCAGATGGGTTCCCGAGAGTCACCAGTTGGCAATCATCACCCTTGACAGGCAACAGCGGAAACTGGATTTCAACTTGTGGGAAGCAGGGTTGCGTGGCGTCGCAACGCTATTCATTGAGCAATATGAAGACGGGGCGTTTGTGTCGCTCAGAGATGACTGGTTTTTCAGGGGCAAGGACACAATAGTTTGGCTTTCTGAACGAACTGGATTCTGGAACATATTTGAGTTTATCATTCCTCAAAGGAAGTGGATTCAGATAACTAACCGAAATTGGCATATTAATTCGCTTAAAGGATATTATGATGGTTTGGGATATGTAGTGATTGCTAATTCAGAAAAGGACCCGACAACTTATTATCCATATCAAATCAAGGGGGACTCTGTAAAACTGATGAAGTTTGTTCGTGAAAGGAATGTGTCATATTCGGTTAGCCTTTCTCCTTCTGGCAGGAATTGTTATGTGAGTTTCAGCAGTGTTTCCAAGCCTCCTCAATGGTATATTTATGACTGTCATGCAGGGTATGAACTTGCTACTGTGGAAGACAATTCATGGATGAGTTTTATGTTGCCCACTTATAAACTTCCAGAGCCAAAGAAAGAAACTGTTAAACTGAGCGATGGCACTGAGTTGCATGGTTGGGTCATAGTGCCCAAGAAGAAGCCGAAGGGTTTGCTTGTGTTTGTGTATGGCGGACCGTCCAGTCAGTTGGCTACTAACCGATGGGGCGGATTCAGGATTTTATGGTTCAGGTATCTGGCTAAGAAACACAGGGTTGCGGTAGTGTGGTTTGACAATCGGGGTACTGATGGGTATGGCAGACAGTTCGCAGTGTCTAATTACAGGAAACTGGGCACGTTGGAAGTTGAGGACCAAAACGCTATAGCACAACATTTTCAGAAAAAATTTAAAGTGAAGCCTGAGCGGACTGCTGTCTGGGGTTGGAGTTATGGAGGCTATTTGTCTGGACTTCTCTGGTTAAGGCATCCAGAAACGTTTAGGTATGCGGTTTCTGTGGCTCCCGTCTCCTCTTGGCATTTATATGATAACATTTACACAGAGCGATATATGGACCTTCCCAACTTGAACAAGGAAGGCTATGAGAGGTCTGCTTGGCACAACACGGATTCCATACCAAAGACAGGAAACTGGTTAATTATCCATGGCGACTATGATGACAATGTCCACGTCCACCACGTGTATGACTTCATTTGGCACTTGCGAAGGAACCAGCCTTTGTCAGAAAACATTCAATGGGTTGTGTATCCCAATTCAGCCCATGGGTTGGGTCCGTTCTACAAAGACGTTATGTATCGGATTCACAGGTTCATAGTCAGGCATTTGACCAATGGGAAGGGGTTGTAAAACTTTTTATGGACAATTGTTGACTGGAGTTCCTCCAGAGCCAGCTGTTGAAGGACTGGTTTGCAGTGAACCGTATGTACTCAAGGCGTGTCCGGACCCAGTGGTTCCACCAGTGCTAGTGGCACCACCTGTTGTTGACAGACATCCTGTGCAGTTAAATGTGCCGTCTTCATTCATACGAATTACCAAAACGTCAAAACCTCCATTACCGAAAGATGTGGTTGTTCCTGCAATAGTAAGCATTCCAAAATCGTCTTCCACAATTTTGTAGCCATAGTCATTGCCTGCATTGCCAATAACTCTAGTCCAGATAATATTTCCATTTGCGGGATTTATCTTAACAACATAGACATCATAGCCCCCTGCCCCAAAAGAATTTGTAAATCCAACTATAACGACATTTCCATCTCTGGTTTGGATAATATCGTATGGATAATCTGCCCCGCCTCCTCCTATGGTTCTAATCCACTGGACTGTTCCTGCTGAATTAAGCCTCACCACATATATATCTCCGTTTCCAAAAGAAGCAGTATATCCAGCAACTATTATATCTCCGTTTGAGAGCTCAACAGATTGAACTTGAGAGTGGAAATCCGGATAGTCCCACTCAACTCCGCTACCGCCCGCTGTCCTGCTCCACTGAACATTAAAGTTGGCGTCAAACTTGACTATATGCATATCTCTACTGCCCCACGTGTCAGTGTTACCTGTAACAACTATTCCTCCGTCGGAAGTGGCAGTAACACCCATTCCCCAGTCATATCCGGCTGTTCCAGAAATAGTTATAGTATCTAAAATACTACCCGACAAGTCAAATCTTACAATGTATGGGTCAGCATTACCACCAACAACATAATTTGTATATCCAATGGCAACAATTGTTCCATCATTTCTCACGCCCAGTTCGTATAGATATTCGTATCCTGCTCCACCCACGGCGCGAGTCCAGATCAGATTTCCATTTAGACTTAATTTGACAAAATAAAAATCGTCAACACCCCCACTACTCCCAGTTGTTGAACTGCCTACTATTAATGAATTATCCGGGGCAAGAATCATGTCTCCTGTTCCTGTATTATTAGCGTCGCTTGTGGTCCCCCCTACGGTTCGTGTCCATAATAAATTCCCAAATACATCCAAAGCAATAACATACACATCGCGACCTCCAGCACCGAAAGATGTTGTTTGTCCTGCAATGTAGTAATTACCATTAGGTCCAAACACGATAGAGGTTCCTTTATCTGTTCCTGAGCCCCCAATTGCAAGGCAGAAATTCTCACATGTTCCAGTAGTAATGGCTAAAGAGATCGTGTCGCAAGCACAGTTATCGCAAGCCACATAAGACAACGTTCCACTATTGACATCAGGAATTAAAATTATTGAGTCGGCATCTAAATAACTCACTGTCCAAGTAGAAGGATATATCCAAGAGAACGAAGTTATAGATGCAGGTCTATTAACACGGATAGTCTTTTGTATTCCTGCACACATTTTTGTTACAGAATCAATAAAAGAAAGCGGCGAGATTGAAGTCTGGTAGGTTGAAACAACAAGAGTGTCATATAGACACCCACATCCATTACAAGCGAGTCCTACAATTAGATGGGTTCCGGGCGTTGGAGGAGGCAATGCTCTCAAAACGGGACTGTCAATTGAATTCCCCAATGCTGTCCAGCCGGGTGGTAAAATCCATTGCCATCTGTTTGCTCCGACAGAAGAGATTTGTGCGATTAAAGTATCGTTAACACAAAGGGAAGTTGGTCCTGCAATAGCAATGGCAGATGGAGGTGTTCCTCTGAGCAACAAAATACTATCAGCTATGCAGCCACACTCGTTGCATAGGCTGACATATAGCATGCCTGGCTCTCCCGCGAGAAAAGTGGCTAAATCTCCGGGAGTGAGAATGCTCCATCCTGTTGGCGTGGAGAAAAACAATCCGCCTCGTTCAGAAAAAGTTGATACAACAAGAACAGTATCTCCCGGGCACACAATGGTAGGACTCGCAGAAATTGAAAGGGCAGGCACAATGCAGCTATCACAAGGTGTGCAAGTAGTAGGGCATGAAACAGTAACCCATTGAGCATTTATTGAATCATAGGCTTCTATACAGAAAGTTGAAACATTCATTATAATCAATCCGTGAGCAGGAGAAGATATTAAATCCCTTTGTGGTGTGGTGAGGCGAGGGATTAGCAAACCTTTTGTTGGGTCCCTTAATTCTAAAATTGCAGAGGGTTCAGAAGGCACATTTCCAATTGAGACCCGCTGAGAATAAGAGATAATTGAAAAAGTAAGCAACGTAAACAAGAAACTAATTCTTGAGTTCATTTCTTTTAGCATTTAACAGTTTGTCCGTTATGGACAAGTTGGCGCCTGTTGTACAAGCAAGCTATCTGTTTTGCATCCACATTCATTACATGCCGTGCCGTATATCCATCCATACGAGCTACCTGCTACAAAAGTGACGGAATCGCCGGGGGTTATTATTTGCCAATCGTTAGGTGGGTCCCACGACCATGAGTTAGCATCATTGCTGTTGTTGTAATAGGTAACCGTATCGCCTGGGCAGACCTGTTGAGGACCACTTATGGCAACTATATTGGGTACCGCACACGTATCACACGGATTACACGTTGAAGGGCACGACACTATTTCCCACTGTCCTGTCGTCGCATTGTAAACCTCTATGCAAAAATTATCAGTATTGAAAATCAACAATCCATGCGCTGGATTAGGGATGTTGTCTCTCTGTATGGTAGTAAGTCTTGGGAAGAGAATTCCTTTATCAGTACTTGAAATTTCCAGTTGGGCGGATGGATGTGGCGAAGTTGTACCTATTCCTACTTCTTGTCCTGTCATAATGAATGGAGTTATCAATGCCCCAATGCCCACGATTATAAGCAGTAAATTATTCATGTTAAGTAATTTTTTATACGAAGATAGCAAATTTGTTTTACATACTAACAACCACTAACGCTTTTTAATGCAAAGAACTTTCGCTTCTTTCTCTGTTCCGCAGGGAGGAACCCTTACTGAACCTTCAACTAATTTATACTTCACCTTAACTGGGATTGAATCGCCAACTTGCTCTTTGAATTCTTTGGGAATATCGTTATTAATCACATATCTTTCGCCAGTTGATTTCAAGATGATATAAGGCACGCAGATTGTGGGTCCTGGAACAACAAGAAGGGCATCTTCCAGTTTCCCCCAACAACAAGGGTTCAAAGCACTTTTCTTGCAGGAAGAAATGCTTAATAATGCGACAATTGCCATTACGAAAGCGATTCTTGCTTGCATTAGATTGCTTTTTGCGTTTATGTTAAAATTACAAAACTCCTTTCAATGAATATCAAACAAACGGAGAACTTCTAAGTTATTAACTTCGTATATAGGAAAGGAAAAAGCAAAAGGCATTGTGATGGCTGAAGGAAGCGTAGCAATAAAAGTTAGACGTATATTGATTGAGAATGGAGTTGATAAGCAGTTGGCTGATGCTTTGGCTCTTGCTTTTGACGAAGTGTATCATTCGCAGATGGCAGACGTGGCAACTAAACAAGACTTGAAACTTCTAATTGAACTGATGGAAAAGAGATTCGCTCTTATTGACAAAAGGTTTGAGGACATAAACAAAAGGTTTGAGGATATAAACAAAAGATTCGAAGCAATTGACAAACGATTTGAAGAGTTATTGCACTACGTGGACAAGCGATTTGAAGATATGAACAAAAGATTTGAGGACATGAACAAGCGATTTGAAGACTTAAACAAACGGATTACCACCACTCAGTGGCTCATATTCCTGCTGTTTACTATCTACACTGGATTAATGGCTTTCTTTATGAGATATTTAGTGTTAAGCGTAACATAAGTTCAGTTCGGATTAACCACGATAGTGTCAAAAGAACAATTGCTTCCGCCCCAAATGCCATAACCACCGTTAACATTGCTTTCTATGCGGACAGGCGAAGCAAAAGGATTATCAATAGCAGTCAAGGCACCTTCAAAGGTTAGCCAGAATTTATACTGATATTCGTCTATGTTGCACCATTTGACAACCACTGTGTCGCCGATGTGATACAGACCGAAGGTCTCAGGATTATATTCTTCCGGGTCTTGCCTGTTGCACACGCCCCTGTCCAGTTCAATGGTTATTGTTGCCCCGTTGAAATACCTGTCGTCTATAGCCCCGCCGAAGGGAGCACAGAACGGACCGCCGTTTATGGAAGTGTAATACCTAACAATGTCGCCTATTTCCGGAGGGTCTGAATAGATAGCCCACATGTTTGCCATTGAATCGTTTACCGACTTAGTCCATAGTGAATCAAGTTTAAGTTTCCGTGCCGGGATATATGTTGTTGCGGTCAGTGTATCCTTCCCATCTGGAGATATGATTGTCAAATGATAAGTGTTTCCTGCTTTCCCTACCAGTTCGGGCAGTGGCGTGAAGCGTGTTGTGTAAAAAGACAGTTCTGCTATCGGCTCTGGGTCTGAGAATCCGAATGCAGTGGCTATTTCCTTCTGGATAGCGGGAGGCAAATCCTTAACCTTTATTTCCTGCAATTGATAAGTGGTTCCTTCGGTTGTTATATACATCGTTGCCCCTGAAACAAACCTATTAATCAAAGTGTCAATGTTTATAACACTTGTGAATGCGAGGGTTTTGGTTAGCAGAATAATGGGAGGCTGTCCATCTTCTATGAATCCTTCCACTGAATAGTGCAATTTTTCAGGCTGTGGCAATTCAACGTCAATTTCTTCGGAGCAAGACAGGACAGTTGCCATCAGAAATGCCAGAATAATTCCCATAAAAATTTCTGTGTTATATCCCTTCATGTTCTTACCATTTAAAGTTAAACGTCAATGATGGAATAATTGGGAATAGGGTTACTTTCATAGGAGTGAACCTAATTCCGTTCACTGGGTCGCCTTCCCGTTTTAGCCACAGGAAGAAAATGTTTTTCCTGTTGTAAACATTATATATCGTTAAGTTTATGTCATAATCAACTTTTTTGAAGATTTTGCCTTTTAGGCTGGCGGACACATCCATTCTGTGATATGCAGGCAATCTGAAATTGTTTCTTACTGAATAGACCGGCACGAGGGTTCCCTGAACAAATATGAATTCCGTGGGCACAGTGGTAACGTTTCCAGAGCCATAAACGAAAGTGATGCCAAAGTCCCATCTCTTAGAGGGAGAATACATCAGGACGATGGACAGGTCGTGCCGACGGTCATATCGGGCTGGGAAGGGCTTTCCATCGTTAAGGGCATCAAATTGACGCCAAGTCCACGATAGTGTGTAGCCTATCCACCCCTGAAACTTGCCGATTCCTTTGTTTATAAAGAATTCGGCACCATAGGACCATCCCCTTCCAGAAATGAGGTCATTGTCCACGTCAACGTTAATATCTGGCGTGTAGTTGTCCCTGAATTCAAGAAGATTGGACATCCAACGATAATATAGTTCAACGGAGGTTTGCAAATTGCCATCAAAGAGATTTCGGAAATAACCTGCACTGACTTCATAGCCCACAGATGGTTTTATATTAACGCTTGCGGGCAACCACAGGTCAAACGGCGTGGTTACATTGGCACTGCTGACCAGATGGAGATATTGAACGACCCGCATAAAAGATGCTTTGATAGATGAGTTTTCATTCAATTGATAGCGGGCTAAAATTCTGGGTTCTATGCCACCATAAGATTTAATTAACTGTCCGGGCTTGTAAATAGTTGAATCAATTGGACGCCTGAGGGCATCGTATTCGTATAGCGTATATGGTCCAAAGTGACCGAACCAAGAGATGCGAATTCCGGGATTGACGGATAATTTTTCTGTAACTGTCCATTCATCTTCAAAGTATATAGCGGCGTCTGCCACATGCTTTCTTTTCTTCTCAGAGGGAAACAGTTCAATGTCTTGGAATTTAGCCGATGCTGCCAAGGGAGTGAACTGATGGTAAGTAATGTTAACACCGAACCTGATGGTATGGAGAACGGAAGGGAACCACGACCAGTCGTTTTTAAACGTGAAATCCCTGATGGTTGATTGGACGGAGAACGACAATTGGTCTTGTGCTGCTGAGATTCGGGAGTCAAAGGCATTGTATATAAGGCTGAAATTAGTAAACAATTTGTCCTTAAAAATTTTATTCCAACGGAGGGTTACAGTCTCATTGCCCCAAGGCATATCAACACCGAAGGAACCATCTGGAGAGTAGAACTTAAAAACGTCTCTTCCGAAGTATCCGCTTAAATAGACCCTGTTTTTTGAATTTATCTTCCAGTTGACTTTCATGTTTGCGTCATAGAAATAATATCCCATGGGAGATTGTTTGTTGAGATTCAGGAGCCAATCAATGTATGTTCTGCGTCCTGTAAGGAGGAAAGAGGCTTTGTCTTTTTTAATTGGACCTTCCACAGTGAGGCGAGAGGCAATCATCCCTATTCCCCCTGCAACGCTGTATCTCTTTAAGTTCCCTTCTTTCATCCTAATGTCAAGGACTGCGGCGAGCCTGCCACCATATCTGGCTGGGATTCCCCCTTTGTAGAGCGTAACGTTGTGGATAGCATCGGGATTGAAAATAGAGAACATTCCCATCAAGTGACCACTATTGTAAACAACTGCTTCATCAAGGAGTGTAAGGACTTGGTCTGGACCGCCGCCACGGACATATAATCCTGTGTTTGCTTCTCCTGCCGATTGCACGCCGGGCATTAACTGAAGTGTTCGGAGTGGGTCCCGTTCGCCGAATATAACAGGCACTTTCTTTAATCGTTCTGCAGTCATTTCAATCTTGCTCATATAGACTTCTTTCACGTGTTTTTCTGGTCTGTTAGTAGTTATGACTACTTCCTTAATGGATACAACTTCTGGAGAAAGTTCAATATTAATTTGTTTATTTTTGTCTGCCTTGATTCTCAAGGATTTCTGTTTATAGCCAAGATAATTAACCACGAGAGTGTATGTTCTGCCTTTCTCAACTTTTATAGAAAAATAGCCATATTCGTTAGCCATTGTTGACTTGTTAAGTTCTTTGACGACTACCACCGCCCCAATAAGCGGTTCGCCACTGGTTGAGTCAGTAACATAGCCCGAAATATGGACAAATTCCTGTGCTAATAGGCTATTTGCCGATAATAATAGTGCCACAACAAAGGTTAAATACTGCATAATCTTCATATTTCAAAAACGCATTGGTCTTCATTGAAAGTATTAACCCCTTTGAGCCTACATTTTGTTTCCCAAGCCTTGCATTACTTCCCCACTGTTTATGATTTTCAAAAGTTCTTCAATCCTGACTTTCGTCAATGGTTTGCGACCGTGAAAACACGATTACAATGCACAGTTACCAGTTTGATTCACATTTAATAAAGTCGCCTCATGTCAATGCCGTATAAGAAATCAGGTAACAATAACAAACATGTTTGACAGAATGAGATGGTAGAGGAAGCAATAAGAAACTTAGGATAAAAGACATGCGATGTATAACTGACTAAGGCTAAGGACCGCATAATAAAAAGTCAGAAAACAAATAGCCCAAAACGTCTCAACAGTAAAGTCTTAAAGAAGCGAAGCAGAGTGGAAAAATTTTTTGGATTGGACAAAGAACAACATATTTAGTTTCAAGAGTCTGCGTACACATAGCAGTTGGAGCGGTTTTACTGATGGAATTGTTAGTCTTTGTTGGTCTATGAACTGAGGTTTTGGGTAATATAAATCGGGTATGGATGAGGGGTAGTGTTCTATAAAAGAAGCAAAATGAAGGGAATTAGCAAAAATAGTAATATGTTACCATACCATTTGCACACTTTGGCATTCCTGAAGAACCCCTTATAAGGCTCAAGTTGGAAACTTTGAACTAATAGTCCTATCCAAGAGAAAAAACATGATATGAATCATGCAAAGAGTTATGGTCATGCTCATCAAAGTTTTTTAGTAGGAAAACAAAATGCACTGTAAAGGAATGCATTATTACCTTAATAAAAAATAGAAAAATTGAGGAAATAACAATTGACTAATGTCATATCTATTTAAATTTTGTTTTGTATATTTGTAATCAAAATGTGGGACGATGCGAAAAAGGATAATTTTAGCACTTGTCGGAATTGCTTGGGGGGGGGGTAATACCCTCTACACTAAATGCACAGAGATTGTGGTTCCAAGGACCCAGAGCGGGGGAAATCTGGACTCCATATCGGGTAGGCATAGGGACAGATTCTCCAATCGCTAAACTGCATGTAGTGGGAACAGCTCATTTCAGCAACATGATCGCCCCATACGTAACAGTTTTAAGGAAGCTAAATGTGGGGAACGTCAGCATAAATGCCTCTAAAGCACATATTGACTATTATGACACGATAGCGTTTGTTCAAAATTTAATTTTTTATCCTACCCCCGTCTCTAATTTTGCTCAGTTAATAAGATTTGAATCTCCAAATGTCCACTTTGGGCTCCCCGGAGCATCAACATATAAAGTTTGGGTTTATGGAACTCTCTATACAAACAGATTGGAAGCACAAACTATCAAAACCAATTCCATAACATCAAACAAATATCAACTCTCAGGAATTGGAACGATTATCTCTCCCGTCGCTGGGAGTGGCAGATGCTCTAATGATATCGTAAGGATTGGAGGGGGTATTTGCAATGACGTGATCATGTTTCCAGAGGAAAACCAACAGGGCAATGGCAGGTTGGGGATAGGGACATCCTCTCCCGAAAGGAAATTGCACGTAATGACTAATGAACAAGCACAAGCTACTGTTTGTTGTGAGGTATTTCCCGGGGACATTTTCCAGCGGCGAGCTAGCCAGCAGATTCACCATAGAGCAGGAATTAGGATTGAACATATTTTGAAAACTTCCGAACACATCACTTGGGACATAGTGCCTGCCAAAGACTCCAGTTCATATCTAACATTATTATGGGTTAATTCTAATCAACCAGTATTCAAGTTTTACAATACTGGGACTTTTTCCTTGACAAAACAGGTGTCTTCTAACTTTGCTAATGGAACTGTAACATGGTCGTTTGAGCCAAGTGCCTATAAACGTGGTAGTCTCCCTTTCGGACAACTACGTTTGAACTATTACAGCAATCTCTCCTATCCCTCTGGTCCTCCTATAACCGTTTCCGGAACCCTCATGACATTTCAAGCATTTCCCAAAAGAGTTAATGTTCACGGAGCCCTTTATGCTTGCGGGTTAATCAAAGCCAAGGAGTTCAAAGTTGAGTTGGGATGGTGCGACTTCGTGTTCCACCCGGACTTTGACAGACCATCTTGGACAGAAATAAAGGAACACTACACGCAACACCACAGGCTACCTATGATGCCCCCTGCAGATTCCGTTGAAACACATGGACTGCCCATAGGACAAGCCCTCAAAGCAACAGTGTATAACGTTGAACTAAACAGGCTGGACATTACAGATCTCTATGAACAACTCAATGCACTAAAACAAGAACTAAACGCCATCAAAGAAGAAAACGCTAAACTCAAACAAAACAGTCAAAATTAACCTCTAAATCATCTTGCCATGAGAAAGATTTTCAACACCCTCCCTCTAATTGCTATATCAACTCTGTTCCTTTCCCTCATTGTCTTCCAGTCCTGTGAAAAAGAAAAAATCATCATCCAAGGTTCCAGAACAGACACCATCTACATCCAATATGAACATTGCCAGTATGACACCTCTTTGCCGATTAATTGCTACACCACTCATTTGAGGGGTTCTGCCCAGAGGCTTAGAGCAGGAGGAGTTGACACCCTTGAATTGAACACTTTGCAATATGTAACCCTGGGGCATTGCGAATTTGATAAGTTCGTGCCGTTGTATATTTTGCGTGCTGAAGCTATATTTCCGGGACGCATACCGGACACTGCTATGTGCAGGGCTGCGGGAATTCCCCTCTGTTGTCCCATGGCTGATTTAAGACAACCTTGTTTACAGGTTGAACCACAGGATGCACCACAGCTTATATATGAATTCAATGATGTAGCTACCGCAACATTTTCATTAACAAATATATGCAATAAACAAAATATTATGAAATTTTCGTTCAACGTAATTGGGCAAACGCAATATATAGAATCTCCAGACTCAAATCCAACATTATTATGCCAAGATTTTATCAAACCTCTTTTGGATAGTGCTTGTCAAGTATTTACTTTTAGAAATTGCTCTATAAAACTAATTGACATTTCTCACAAACATGACTACGATACTGTCAAAGTCGTTTATTTAATGCAAGGAGATAACATGACTTGGATTCCTTGTTGCGCTGGAGACTATAAAGAAGTTGATCCAACACGACCCTTTGAAAGAAC
>JAADEI010000025.1 GCA_013153515.1 Chlorobiota bacterium
CCCGAAGCCTTTGAAAAATTTAGCGATTGAAGGGATGTCAGACCCTTCAAAATCAAAAATCATGTTTTCTTGGGCGTGTTCATAGAAGAACCTATCCAGAAGAAGAGACATAGCGTGGGTTTTCCTGCCAGTAAGCGATGTGGCAGAGGCAACATAAGTCCAATAGTGTTCTGACCTGATGAATACTGCTGTGGCAATTAGAGCCTTGCTCTTATATACTCCCCACAGTTCGCAATGATTTCGCTCCAGTGCTTCAATGAGCAAGCGACCCAGAACTTGGATCTGTGCAGAAGTGAGATATTCCGAGTTTCTAAATGCTCTCACGTGGAAAAAGGTCATAAACTCTTCAAAGTGAATGTGTTGCTTAGTTATCAAGCCTTCCATCAAGGCTCTTCTGATATTGTTTCTTCTTTTGTCTGTATAATTATCCCAAATGTGGCTATATTCATGAATTAGGTTTAATTGATATGTCTTGTGTTCAAAAATTTTAAGTCTATCAATTGATTTAAGCAATTCTACGTTCGTCCCGTAATGAACCATCAGGTTAATGTGCCTGACCCGTTTCATCAATGCCTTCACAATTGTTGGCAATATGTTTTCATATTCTGGATTGCTTGTTATTAAGCCCAGTTGCTGAGTCCACCAAGGCGTGTAGGCATACTTAATTCCCAGTTTTTGCTTTATTGGTATTGGGAAAATAAGCGAGAAGTCGTCGTTGGCAAGGGCAATCCACTGGTCGCATACTGAGTCCAGATACCATGTGTAGGCGTATGGATAGCCATACGTGGACTGGTCAACGGTTTTATTCCATAAGAGGTCATCAATTTGATGTCTTTCAAATAGATAGAGTTCTGTGTTCATTGTTCTTGCAATACCTGAAAAACAAAATTATAAAAGGGACGCCACTTTTCATAGCCTATTTCAAGCCCTAACGCCTTCTCTGGATGGATTATAATGTGCATTGTTCCGCCAACTTGCCTGACCTTATTTACTAAATCCTTAAATTTCTCAATGGCTTCCTGTGGGCAACTGGTCAATTCAGTGAAGGAAACGTCCATAGCAATGACAGGATACTCAATAAAATTAAATGGTCTGTTTTCGCTTAGGGAAAAAGGTCTGAAGGGCATAGATGTTCCTGCCTTAAAAAACGGCGGATGGTATCTTCCCAAAGAAAAATCTTCTTTAATGCCCAGTTTTTCAAGCCACTGACCGTGATTCTGGATGTCTATGTTTAAGTAATGAAATCTAACTTTATCTTTATATTCTTTATTAGCCAAATTAAGCCACTTATTAAATTCTTGCTTAAAATTTTCAAAACTCTGGGATGCATATAACGACGGATGCCAGTGAACGCTTGCTACCCTACGCCAAGAATGAATAATTTCTTTCCATTGATGAGGCAATAAGTTCAACTTAGGGTCGTGCTTGCTTTTCCCTTCGCCCACATAGATGAAAACAAGTTGTGGTTTCACAGGCAGTTCAAGTGGAATCGTATCAAATGGGTCTGAACCTGTGAGGAAAAACTTCAAGCGTTTAAGAGCCGTGTTTGGTCTAATGATAGCGTCTCTGAAAAATGCTAAAACGTGTTTGTATAGTGGTCTGCCTTTGAATTGATAGGCAATGTCTATATCAAACGTTAGCAGAAATTTAAACTCTGGCTTCCAACCAATTCTCACATTATAAGAGCTTTGTAACTTTTCATGAAACTCTTTTATCATAATATCAATGATTGGAATGTTTGATGGCTCGGCATTTCCCGAAAAGTGCTTTATTGTTTCAGAGATAAGATGGCGTATGTATGAGGCTTCTATCGGCACAGTTGCGTTATTGTGAACCAATTGAATGTCAATGTCCATATAGTTTTCAATAACGGAAATCCAGTATGATAGCCATTGTTCAGAGAGTTCGTGAGGGACAGGCAGTTTGACCAACGGTTTGTCGTAATTCTGCATTTTTGCATTCTACTTGACAAATTTAGCAACGGGATAAATGAAGAATTTGGGATAATACTGAATCGTGCTAATCTAAGACATTTTTCGAGTGGCACAAAGAGATTAACTTTGTAGGGAAAATAAGTTTTCATGCTGGATATAAAATGGATACGTGCCCACAGGGATGAAGCGATAGAGAGGCTTTCTAAGAGGGGCTTGGACGCCAAAGCAATCATTGACGAGATTTTAACGCTTGATGAACAACGTAGGAACCTGCAAACAGAATTAGATGCTTTGAGAAGCAAACTCAACTCCCTTAGCAAAGAGATAGGCAAATTAATGAGGGAAGGCAAGCGTGAAGAAGCAGAAAACATAAAAAAACAAACTGCTCAGTTGAAATCTCAAATTGAAGATATTGAAAAGAAAAAGGAAGAAGTTGACAGGCGTCTGTATGAGTTGTTAATAACAACGCCCAACTTTCCGCATCCCGACGTTCCCGCTGGAAAGGATGAATCAGATAATGTTGTTGTTGAGCAGTGGGGCGAATTGCCCGAGCCACCCGTGAAGCGTCCACACTGGGCAATAGCGTACGAATATGGCTTGATAAATTTCAAGTGGGGCAGTAAGTTGGCAGGCAGTGGGTTTGTTGTGTTCACAGGATGGGGGGCACGCCTTCAAGATGCCCTAATAAGATTTTTCCTTGATAATGCTGTTAAGAACGGCTATGTGCAGATTAGCCCGCCACACCTTGTTAATGAAGACACTGGCTTTGGCACTGGACAGTTGCCCGACAAGGATGAACAGATGTATTACATTGAAAAAGACGGGTTATATCTCATTCCCACTGCTGAAGTGCCCGTAACAAACCTTTTCAGGAACACAGTTGTGAAGGCGGAAGACCTTCCAGTGAGAATGGTTTCCTACACGCCTTGCTACAGGCGGGAAGCAGGCAGTTATGGACAAATGACACGGGGCTTGAACAGGGTTCATCAATTTGATAAGGTTGAAATAGTTCACATTGCCCATCCAGATAACTCTTATGAAGAACTGGAAAGAATGTGCGAATATGTCGGGTCATTGTTGCAGAAACTGGAAATTCCCTATCGTAGGGTTCTTCTCTGTGGCGGGGACCTTGGGTTTGCCGCCGCTAAGACCTATGACATGGAGGTCTATGCCGCAGGGCAGGACAGATGGCTGGAAGCAAGTTCCATATCCAACTTTGAGACCTTCCAGAGCCTGAGGATGAATCTCAAAGGGAAAGATGGCAAGAAAACCTTTATCCCACATACGCTAAATGGCAGTGCCTTAGCCCTGCCAAGAATAATCGCTGCAATGATTGAGAACAACGTTACGGCAGAAGGCATCAGAGTGCCTAAAGCATTGGCTGAGTATCTCGGCACAGATATTATTCCTAAAGGCGAACCACTGCCTATCTGGGGGCAGGATTAATTCAGTTTTTTTTAACACGGTGGACACAAAGAACCCGGTGGACACAGAGCTCTTTCCATAGACCACTGAGGACGCAGTGTATCGCACAATGTACACAGAGTATTAAAAGGGATGAAGAAGTCTAATAAAAACTCTGTGCAACTCTGTTTTTACTCCGTGACCCACAAGAAAACAAAAAGGGCTGAGCCCCATTGGTGGGTACCCAGCCCATAGGCATTTATAATATCTTTGTCTAATTTCAATTAGCCTTCTTACCTAAGTAGTTTATAAATGATTGTTCCTGCTTCCTGACCCTTCACCACCACGAAATAGGTTCCTCTTGGTAGTGCCTTCAGAGACAGGGTTACATTCTTACCATTAACGATACGACGTTCAATGACGCGACCTGCTATATCATGAACCTCTATCCATTCAATCAGGTCCTTACCTGTTATAACCTGAGCAATTGCCTCTGGCTGATGATACCTTAACTGATAGCCATAAGTCAATGCAACCTCCACACCAGTGATAATCTCAATAACTTTATATGCCGTGTCTGCACATCCATATTCATTGGTAACAATTACCCAAAGCGTATCTTTACCCGGCGTTGGTGCAGTATATGTAATTACCGCGGTTGTATCACCGGTGTTCCATTGATAGGCATATCCCGTTCCTGTTGGTGATGCACTATAAGTGTTAGGAACATTTGCATCAATAATATCAGGACCTGTAATACTTGCGGTAGGCGAAGGATTAACTGTTACATTAGTCGTATCTATCAACTCACAACCCGGTCCATATGTTATGATGACTTCATATAAGCCAGAACTATTCACACTAATAGTTGCTGTTACATCACCTGTGTTCCAAGAATAAGATACAGGTGTGAATCCAGTTATAGTAGCATCAAGGACTACAGGAGCCTCCTTAGAACATACTGTTATGGAATCTGGCAAGGGCGGAGTGGGTAGTGAGTCTAAAATCCTTATAGTGTCAATACTAATAGTATCATTAATATTATTTGGTTCAATGCTATCAATATACATAGTCAGAACATATGACCCGGACGCAATGTCATATATAGTGGCCATTATAGTGTCTCTACAGGTGGGTAATGTGAGGTTTGCTAAGGTTGTATCTTTTTGTGTTCCTGTCCCTGCGGGGATAAAACTAATATGCATATTGGAAGTTACAGAATCATCATTATAATTGGTTGTCACAAGCCATATTTCAATTGGTTTAGTAATACATCCTGCAGTATCAGGATATGGATAAACAAAGGATTCAAGGATAATATCAGTAGAAGAAACTTCAAAGTATTCTACGCTCTCAAGGTCGTTAGAACCCGATGAACCGTTGCTCGGACTCTGACCACCATTGTCAGCTAAAACAATGGTATCCCCACACCTTAGTAAATACCACTTATATGTTCCGCCATTCCACCCATCGCCGTAGCTGTCCCAAGCCTCAAAGCGATACGTAGCATTTGAAATCAAACAGAATGAATCCGTGTAACTATTACTACTTGCATATGTGCCACTCGATACCGATGTAACTAATACACTATCTGGCATATAGAAAAGCTTCCAGAAAATCTCTGATCCCCAACTTTGAGTATTAATATCTAAATACACCCAAATATCTCCAATGTGGTAATCAAACGTTATAGAGTCATTATGAGAAGCTGAATCAATAACACCATAGCTCCATGCTTCCAACGTGCCTACACCAGTTAATGTAACAGTATCTATAAACTGTGTGTCGACAGCGCAGGGTGCTAAGCCACCAGAATAAACAATAGTATCTATATCTCTCACTGTGCCATTAAGACTAAAGCCTACATAGACAGTATCCATCGGGACACTTCCATAGTTACGATACACAACCCTCACAGAATCAAGTATTGAACCGACACATACATTAGGATTCCGGGTTGGACTAATCAATGAAGTTAAACCTATATCAACAGAAGGGAATCTCACGACTTCAAAGTATTCCACACTTTCAAGATCATTTCTGCCCGATGAACCATTGCTCGGACTCTGACCACCATTGTCTGCTAAAACAATGGTATCTCCGCATTTTAGCAGATACCACTTATACGTTCCACCATTCCAGCCATCGCCCCAGGAGTCCCATGCCTCATAACGATATGTAGCACCAGAAATCAAACAGAATGAATCCGTGTAACTATTACTACTTGCATATGTGCCACTCGATACCGATGTAACTAATATACTATCTGGCATATAGAACAACTTCCAAAAGACTTCACTACCATAAGACTGTGTATTAATATCTAAATATACCCAAGTGTCTCCTATGTGATATGAGCTATTCATTGAGTCGTTGGGGTCCGCTTCATTATTAATGTCTTCTGCAAACACAGATACGTTAACAATTCCCGTAGCTGTGAAGGTAATCGGGATATAAACAGTATCTATATCGTTGGCTCCTGAACATGCACCAAAGCCTGTTGGATAGGCGACCGTGTCGTATACAAATGTGCTTCCTAACCTGTAGCCAATTACGACAGTATCAGCGGCCTGCCCACCAAAGTTTTGGTAAGCTATCATTAACGTATCACTTAATACGCCACATCCTACTGGGTTAAGTAATTCGGTGGAAACAACTTTAATATCTGGTTGTGGGGATGCAGGAGTCACTTTTAATGAATCAAAATGCCAAGAATCAGTGTTACCACCTGTTCCGTTACCAATCCTAAATCTTATTTGTATTGTATTGGTAGCTGGACACGCCAAGAACCTGTCAAATGACCAACCTTGGGACACTGTTCCACCATCATACCTTGCTGCTTCGTGCCATGCCGTGTCATACCATTCCACTACAACATAATCTCCGCTCTCAGGTATATCCCCGCAACCAGAACCACCAGGGCGATAATAGTATGATACGACATAAGCATTGCCCGGTGTAACTACTAAATAAGGAGATTCAGCATAAGCATTATCAACTCCCCATAAATGCAAATAACCCGAATCAAGGGTACATGTTCCTGCAGTATCTATGAACACAGCATTGGAATTATTAGTTGTCCAACAACCTGTGAATAGATTCAAGTCGTCAAATGTTTCCACATAAGGAAGAGACTGTGCGCCACAAAGGGTTAGGGATACTGTATCTACAGATCCTGTTCCGCCACATACTCCCCAAACATAAATGTCATAATCACCTGGTGTAACGGGGATTGCGACCAAGTTGCCGGCGCTGGCGTCGTGGACAACCTGTGTACCTGAACCGATAGCAAATCCTGGGGCACCATATTCTATAATTACTGTGTCACTTCCCACTGTGGACCATGCAACATATATTGTATCAAATCCAGAAGAGAAGAATGCACTAACATTAAGGGGAGCGAGGCAAGGACCAGTGGCAATATCTATAGAGTCCACATACCAATTATCAAATCCTGCACCCGTGCCTTTCGCTCTAAATCGCAATTTCATAGTGCCTATATTCCCGACGGGGACATTTACTTGAACTGGTGTAAATGTTGTTATATTGGGTTGTCCTCCGAAGGCAGTGATGCGTCGCCACATGCCATTTAAGAACACCTCTACATATAATGAATCCGAAGATTCTGGATCATTACCACAAGTGGAACTACCTTCACGATAAGAGAAAGAGACAGTAATTGAATTGACACCGCTAACATTAAATGTGTTTGTAGAAGCCCAATATCCTGTGCCGGACCCACCATAAATGGTCAGCGACCTTGTTCCGAGCACACAGGTGCTTGCTGTATCCACACCTATAGTATCAGGTCCTGTATTAGGGAATGCGGTCCAGCATTGAGGCACTTCCCATGGAGAAGTTGATTCAAAGTCTTCAAAATAAGGAATCGTTCCCATAGCGCACAAAGAGTACGTTAAAGTATCAAAAGTTACACTATTGCCACAATAACCCCAGATATAGAAGTCATAAGACTGATTAATATTTAAACCTGTTATAGTATCAGGTGATGTGCCCTGCAGAGTCACAAGTGTTCCTGTTCCGGGGGTGAACCCAGCAGGTCCATATTCCACTTTGAGTGAGTCATAAGATGTTAGTGA
This sequence comes from Chlorobiota bacterium, assembly GCA_013153515.1. Taxonomy (GTDB): domain Bacteria; phylum Bacteroidota; class Bacteroidia; order JAADEI01; family JAADEI01; genus JAADEI01. Next base: position 7,436 of record JAADEI010000025.1, read on the forward strand.
ACTATAAATTAATTCTACATCACCTAATGTGTTGAGCCAATCCACTTGGAAGCTTGTCAAAGGTAAGCATCCAGAAAATACAGTAATTGAATCAACAGCCCAATACCAGTCGCCCTGCTCATGCCAGACAAATCTAACTCGCATATTAGCGTTAGCATAAGACGTAATATCAATGACTTCTAAGTGGGCAGAGGCATTCCATCCGCCGACATCAGATCCTGTGTAAATCTTCACTGTTTGCCAGGTGGTGCCATCAAAAACCTGGACATATCCGGTATCGTTAGAAAAATAGTTATAATATGTTAAATAACTCAGATAAAGGTTTCCCGTGGGGGAAGAAGCATCAAAAGTGTCAGTAACTATCGTGTCTTTTTGACCAACAGCTGAGTTATAATATATAAACAGGAACTTGCCTTGCCCTAAAGTTCTGCTAACATAATCAGTAACCACAGTCCACGTTGAGTCGTAGTTTAGAGGCGGTGCTTGGTCTATCACGCCACCATCACCGAGATACCATTGAGCTGGTATTGTTCCTGGGGCAACCGAAGTAAATCCTTCTTGAAAGTGTATTGTTTGTCCCCATATTATATTGGTGAGCAATGCCCACACTCCCGCCAATGACATTATTCGCTTCCACATGGCTAAATTCATTTTCCAATTCACAAAGATAAGACAAAAAATTTTTCCGACAAAATGCCTTAATCATAACATGCTTACGTTCGTTTTCTATCAAGGCGTTGACGCTCCATTGCCTCCCTTGAAATTGACAAATTGTTTAAAGGAATTTTTGTAGTGAAACAAAATCATTTACTAAATGCGTTGTATTTTAGTGATGATGGGCTTTGCAAAGCGTTTAATGGGTGTTTTGTTGCTTATTCCTTTCATTGTTAGTCAATCGCACTATATATATACCCATCATTGTCATCACAAAGGCACTAATAACATTATAGTATTTGGAGGAGAAAGTGGTTCGTCGCATGGATCTTGTGAACACGAAGCTCAGAAGGGGTGTTGTGAAACGGATTCCCATTCCTGCACAGACTCATGTTGTTCAATTGATGAAATTTCCCCCGACCCTGTTATCATCAATGGGGAAAAAAGACTTTCCAAGCAAGATGAAGGGTTCAAGCAACTTCTTCCCCCCGTGGCTATATTAATTAAGCATGTCTATCTCTATATAATATATAATGTACAGCACATACAATCAAGGGGCGCTCCGCCCATTGGTTCACTAAGTTTATTATCCGTTGTTCGCCTCCTCTGTTAGTTCCCTCATTTACTGTCTCTTTCGCCCCACATTTTTAATTCTTAGCGACTGGACTAATCTTTCATTCTTGTCATAAGTCTTTCGTAGGGCATTCCTATCGCGTTACACTTTTCAAGCAATTCCAATATACCTCAGACATACTCCAAAAACTGAAGCAATGTTTAAAATCATCAGAACTTTTTTAGAGCATCGGCTTCTTGCTTGGCTGCTCTTAATTGTTGTTGTAGCAGGAGGGCTTTATGTCTCTCCTCTTGAATGGCGTCCGCCGTGGTTCCCTTCCAACTCCGTCCCTGTGGATGCCATCCCAGACCTCGGAGAAAACCAGCAGATTATAATGACTTCGTGGCATGGCAGAAGCCCCCAAGACGTGGAAGATCAAATCACTTATCCGTTGGTAAGCTGGCTGTTAGGCACTCCGGGCGTTAAGACAATTCGTTCCACTTCAATGTTCGGATACTCCTTTATTTATGTTGTCTTTGAAGATGATGTAGACTTCTATTGGGCTCGGTCCCGGCTTGTTGAGAAACTTTCAAGCATTCCGGCTGGATTGCTACCTGAAGGAATTTCCCCACAGCTTGGTCCCGATGCCACTGGATTAGGACAAATTTACTGGTACACCCTTGAAGGGAGGGATCCGGAGACTGGGGAACCCGTTGGGGGCTGGGACCCTTGGGAATTGCGTGCTATACAGGACTTCTATGTAAGATATGCCCTTCAAAGTGTTCCGGGGGTTTCGGAAGTTGCTAGTGTTGGGGGTTTTGTGAAAGAATATCAAATTGACCTTGACCCGATTGCTATGCGTGCCCATGGCGTAACGCTTAAAGACGTCATAAGAGCAATTAAAGAGAGCAATGTTGAAGTGGGGGCACAAACAATTGAATTGAATAAAGTTGAGTATTTCGTACGAGGGCTGGGATATGTAAAAAGCCTAAAAGACTTAGAAGAAGCGGTTGTAAAGGTTGTTGATAATGTTCCCATTCGTATTAAGGACATTGGGTTTGTAACGATTGGACCTGCGCCGAGGCGTGGGGGTCTGGACATGGGTGGCGTGGAGGCAGTTGGCGGGGTTGTCGCTATGAGATACGGCGAAAACCCTAAGAAAGTCATTGATGCAGTAAAAGAGAAAATCAAGGAAATACAAAAAGGGCTTCCAATCAGGACATTACCAGATGGCAGGAAATCACAAGTAACAATCGTTCCTTTCTATGACAGGACTGGCTTGATAAACGAGACCATTGGCACGATAGAACGGGCTCTTGAAGAGGAAATTTTAATCACAATAATTGTCATTCTTCTGCTTCTGTTCAATCTGCGTGTCAGTTTCCTTGTTACAGCCCTATTGCCCGTGGGGGTCCTTGCGGTTTTCATACTAATGAAAGTTCTTGAGGTTCCTGCACATATAATGAGCATTCTGGGAATAGCAATATCCATCGGTGTTATGGTTGACATAGGAATCGTCCTAACAGAAGTCATTTTAAGACATCTTGAGGAGGATAGGGGCGTTTCAAGGCTTGAGGCTATATGGAACGGAGTTCGGGAAGTTATTGGTCCACTGTTAACTGCTCAACTCACAACAATCGTAAGTTTCCTGCCAGTGTTTGCTTTGGAAGCCAGTGAAGGTAAACTGTTCAAACCGGTAGCTATTACTAAGACCCTTGCCATGGCTTCTGCCGTCGTTCTGGCGTCCTTGCTAATTCCCGCTATGGCTTATTATGTCTTTGGTGAGTATAAAAAAGCAAAAAATGCATTAAGAACGCTACTTGGAATTATCCTCATTGTTCTTGGCATTAAAGCGATGGGTTCCCATCACTGGTGGGGCATTTTGGTAATAGTGTTGGGCGTAATTGAATTCATTATTGGTTTGGTCGGTTCATATATGCAACTGTTTAGCAAAAACTTAACATTCACTGAAGCCAAATGGTGGGAAATAATTACAGGGAAACACGTAAGAATTCCGCTAATAACCCTTATAGTAACTGCTATACTGGCACAGGAATGGATGCCCCTTGGGTTGCAAAACTCTGAATTCACAAATTTTATATTTGTGCTAATTGTCATTGGAGTCATTTTAGGCAGTCTATTCCTCTACACACGCATTTTCAAAAAGGCGGTAGTATGGGCTATAAAACACAGTTGGGTCCCAACATTGATAACAATTCTATTGGTTTTGGTTGGGTTTACGGCGTGGCATGGCGTCCCAAGGATATTGCAACATTTTGGTGAAACGGGCGAGAAACTGCTTAATACGAAGGTGGGGCTTGCACTGGCTAAGACCTTCCCGGGCTTCGGCAGGGAGTTCATGCCCCAGTTTGACGAAGGAAGTTTCCTACTCATGCCTACTCTGATGCCCCATGCCGGCATTGAAGAAGTGAAGGAAGTTATTGCATTGCTTAACAGAAGAGTTATGAATATTCCCGAAGTGTATCAAGTCGTAGGGAAGTGGGGTCGTGTGGAGTCAGCCCTTGACCCAGCACCTATATCAATGTTTGAAAACATAATAAACTTCAGGAGTGAATATATTACTGACGAACGGGGATATGTGCTAAGATTCAAGGTTGACGAAGAAGGAGCATTCATCCTGAAAGACGGAACAAAATATAACCCGGAAAAAGATGGCTTTAGGATAATTGACACATCTCTGTTAATCAAAGACCCGGAAGGAAAGCCTTTCCGACAATGGAGACCACACATCAAAACAACTGATGACATCTGGCAAGAGATTTCCAAGCAGACAATGGGCATTCCGGGGCTTACCGGTGCACCTAAATTGGGTCCCATCCAAACGAGAATAGTAATGCTTCAGACTGGTATGCGTGCCCCTATGGGAATAAAACTTTTCGGTCCAGACTTAGAAACGCTTGAGAAAGTGTCTTTGCAAATAGAACAAATCCTGAAAGAGATTCCGGGAATAGAACCGGCAACTGTCTATGCCGAGCGAGTCGTCGGAAAACCATATTTGGAAATCAAATTTGACCGTAGGGCTCTTGCCCGTTATGGCTTAACAATTCAAGAAGTGAACAGATATGTTGAAATGCTCATTGGCGGAATGCCTCTGTCATACACTATTGAAGGCAGGGAACGGTTTCCCATCAGAGCACGATTCGCAAGGGAATGGCGGGATGACCCAGACGTCCTTGAACAACTGCCAATTTCTACGCCCACAGGGCAATGGATACCGCTTGGATACGGAGCGGACATAACCTATCGGCGAGGTCCACAGGCAATAAGAGGAGAAAACACTTTTCTGGTTACATACATCACATTTGATAAGCAAGAAGGTTGGTCCGAGGTTGACGTGGTTGAACTGGCAAAGAAAACTCTTGATGAGAAAGTGGAAAAGGGAGAACTCGTCTTGCCCAAAGGAACGACATATCAATTTGCTGGCACCTATGAAAACCAACTCAGGGCAATGAAAAGGCTATCACTAATCATTCCCATTGCGTTGACTACTATATTCCTCTTCCTTTATAGCAATTTCAAGCGTCTGGTGCCCACAATCATGGTCTTCTCAGAGACTTTAATCACTTTATCAGGTGGAATGCTACTTATATGGCTTTACAACCAGCCTTGGTTCCTGAACCTTGAAGTTGCAGAAACTCCCCTTAGGGAAGCGTTTAACATCCATCCACTGAATATGAGCGTAGCAGTGTGGATAGGGTTCCTTGCCCTGTTCGGCATTTCCACTGACAATGCAGTCATTATGGGTTCATACATCCTTGAAAGATTCAATCAGGTAAAGCCTACAACTGCATCCGGCTTGCTTAAAGTGATAGTTGAGGCGGCAACGAGGCGTATCAGACCAGCAATGATGACCACTGCAACAACACTAATAGCCTTACTGCCAGTGTTAAGTGCTCCGGGCAAAGGTTCCGAATTCATGACCGCCCTTGCAGTGCCCACCTTCGGTGGAATGCTTTTCCAATGGTTGTGCGTATTAATCACTCCCGTTCTCTACTGGTGGTGGTTAAAACATAAAATAAAGTGATACAATGAAAAAACTTAAGCCACTATTCGGAGTTTTGGTAATGCTTTTCTCTGTTAAGGCATTGGCTCAGTTACCTATGGAGATACATCAATACATTTTAAGCAATTTAGATAGCGTTCCTGAAATAAAAGCCCAGTGGACGCGGGTTAATGCCCTTTACGAACAGGCTAAATTCTCTGGTGGCTTACCAGACCCTTCCATATCGTCAAATATTTTTGTTAAGCCCATTCAGACAAGAGTTGGTCCTCAACAAGCGGCTATCTCAGCGACCCAGCCCATCCCCTTCCCCGGAACATTAAAATCAGCACGAAAGGCTTGGGAACTGGAAGCCGAAGCACTAAAGCACTACATCTCTTGGCAAAGGGCAACTACATATACTCGGGCTGCCCACACATGGCTTGATTACACATACACAATTGTTGAAATCCAGATTTTATCTGAACACATCAATTTATTAAAAACTCTTCAACGAGTAATTAAAGAGCGGATTGCCGGAGGGTCTGAAAAAGCATATAACTACTTGCGGATACAAATGCAAATTGAAGAATATGAGACAATGCTTGAAGTGGCAGAGGCAAAGGTCAAAAGCCTACAAATCGCATTCAACAGGATTCTTAGCCTACCAGACACTACACAAGTCCTTCTGATTGACTCGTTGATTCTGCCTGTCAAACCAGACTCAACAATCGTTCTTGATTCCATCTTATCCGTAAGTCCCTTATTGCTATCAACTGAACTCAAGAAACAGGCTAATGAAGCGCGCAAAAGGAATGCCCGGCTCTCCGGATTACCCTCCTTCAAAGCTGGGCTATCATACTTCATCATTGGCAATGGTGGACCTGATGCCATCGCTCCAACACTGGGAATAAGAATTCCTTTATATCGCAAGAAATGGAAAGCCCTTGAGAACAGATACGAATTGGCTGCTCTAGCAGATAGCCTCTCACTTGAAAACCAAGTAAATTTCCTAACCGAACAGTTTACTATCAGATGGTGGTCACTATCTAAATCAATAGACCAATACTTTCTTTACAACGAACTGATAACCCTTGCTAAACACACAAGACAAATGCTTATAGCGGCATACTCGGGAGACGAAGAAGACTTCGTTGAAATACTCAGGATAGACCGCGACCTGTTAAACTACTCACTGAACAAACAAAAAGCTCTAACTGAAATCTACAAAGCACTTGTTTCAATCTACGAACTAACCGGAAAATAAACCTGCCATGATGAAGAAATACCTACAATTAATGTTAGTTGC
>JAADEI010000006.1 GCA_013153515.1 Chlorobiota bacterium
GGAAAATTATCCTTCAAGAGAAACCTTCCCTTTCGGTTCACGTGAGAGGGATTGACAAGGTCGGTCAGCAGTTGCCATCGCTATATGCCTGTGACGGGGAGGGTCGCATTCCAACAATCAAGTGGGACGCCCATCCTGACGCAAAGAGTTATTTAGTGATAGTTTATGACCCTGATGCACCGGTGGGAACGTTCTATCATCTGGTTGGAGTGGTGCCTGCTTCCACTACAATGGTAGATAATCAAACCCAGTGGACTATCTTGGGACACAATTCAGGAGGTAAAGAGGGTTGGTTCCCACTGTGCCCGCCGCCCTTTGATAATCCACACAGGTATTATTTCCTTGTTGTCGCTCTGAACTATGTTCCCAAACAATTGCCTGCTTATGAAGCATTCCCTAAAATTTTGAAAGATAAAGTTGTTGGATGGGGATGGACAATGGGAACATATAAGAGATAATTGCGGGTTTGGATACATAGAAGAAATTAAATCAATTTGCGAAATATCTGGGGCAAAACGTGGACAATCATTTCGGGTTTTATAATTCTTGTTGCCGTTGTGTCTCTTGCTATTGTTAAACACTGTGGATTGCAACCAGACAGTAACAAAGCCAACGAGTATAATTCAAAGGCTGATACCGTTATAGTTAATGGAAGATGAGAATTGTGATTAATGTCTTGGAGGCACAGGAAAAAGGAGTGGACGGAAGCAATAAAGCAATATGCCCGTTCTATTGGCTTTGAGGATTGTGGAATAGCGAAGCCTGTTCCGTTGGATGAGGAAGCCCGTCAGTATGAAGACTGGCTCAGAAGGGGATTCCACGGAACTATGCAGTATATGGAAAAAACTTTTGAAATTCGCATTGACCCTAAGAAGTTGTTGCCATCTGCTAAATCAGTTATTGTCTTAACTCATTCCTATTTCAGAAAGGAAGCCAGATATAAGCCCAATTCGCCGAAGATAGCCCGATATGCCCACGGATTGGATTATCATATAGTTCTTCGGAGGAAGTTAGAGCGATTGCACGATTTCATGTGCAAGTTAATAGGTAGGGAGATAGAAGCGGTTTATAGTGTTGACTCAATGCCTGTTATGGAGAGGGTTTGGGCGAGGCGTGCCGGCTTGGGTTGGCAAGGAAAAAACACTTTAACCATAACCCGAAAGGCAGGGTCTTATGTCTTCCTTTCAGTGATGCTTGTTGATGTTGAATTGGAATATGACAAACCATTTGAGAGTGATTTTTGTGGTCGGTGCAACCGATGTGTAGAGGTGTGTCCGACGGGTGCCTTGGTGATGCCCGGATTGTTAGACGCTAACAAGTGCATATCATACCTAACCATTGAATATAGGGGAGATGAGTTGCCAGATGGTGTTTCGGCATGGACAGATTGGCTGTTTGGGTGCGATGTCTGTCAGGAGGTGTGTCCTTGGAACAGGTTCGCTAAGGAAACCGCTGAGGAGTCTTTTGAACCGTTGGAGCCGATTAAGGAGTGGGAGTGGGGTTTGTGGCGTCGTCTGAGCAGTAATCCATTCAAGCGGTTGTTCAGGCTAAGTCCGTTGAGGAGGGCTGGCTTGAGGGGGTTGCGTCGCAACATGAGGTGGTTGGGGGTGGAACCAATCCTTCCAGAAAAGAATAAACAACCCGAAACAAATTAGTTAATTTTGAAAGCAGATATGAAAGACGATGTTATAACACGGGTTTTGGAAGCATTTAAGAGGTTGCCGGGGGTTGGAGACCGGACGGCACGCCGATTCCTATTCCATTTATTAGAGCGGGACAGGGCTGTCCTGAGCGAGTTGGCTGAAGCACTCAGGGAATTAGAGAAACACGCCATTTCCTGTTCAATATGCCATATCATAGACACTGTGTCGCCATGCTCAATTTGTTCATCTCACGACAGGGAACCAATCATTTGTGTCGTTTCTTCTTCCCGAGAGGCTTACGCTATTGAAGGCACTGGAACATATAAAGGAAAATATCACGTGCTTGGAGGATTAATAAGCCCTGTTGAAGGCATTAGTCCAGAAGACTTGTTTATTTCTGACTTGAAAGACCGAGTCATAAATGAAAACATTGAGGAGGTAATAATTGCCCTGCCTTCAAACACAGAAGGGGAAATAACTGCTCACTATGTTGCCAACACACTTCAAGACACAGGAGTTAAAATAACCCTTCTGGCAAGGGGACTATCCTATGGCTCAGACCTTGAATATACTGACCCTATGACCCTTGAAAGAGCCCTTAATTACCGTGTGCCGTATGAAAGAAAATAGTTTCCGACTTGCCATAGTGATTGTTTCATATAACTCAGGGCATGTTCTTAGATTCTCTTTGCCTGTGCTTCAAAATTTGCCAAAAGATGTAAAAATTATAGTTGTTGATAATGCTTCCCGAGATGATAGTGTTGCCGTCGCCGAGAAATACGGTGCGGAAGTAATTCAATTGCCGAGGAATGTAGGGTTTGGGAGGGCTTGTAATGTGGGGTGGAAAAGCGTTGTGTCAGAATATGTCCTATTTCTCAATCCAGATGTGCTGATTGATAAGGCTGTTATAGAGGAATCTTTGCTATTTATGGATTCCAATGAGGACATTGGACTTATGGGCATTAGGCTTGTTGACGGCAAAGGCAATTATCTCAAGGAAAGCCAGAGGAAGATTCCAGATGTGGCAAGTGCCTTTAAAAAACTGTTCCTTCCATGGACGTCCAAGCATTCGGGATACTATTATGAAGACGAACAACTAAGGGATGTGGAAGCCCTTGCAGGGGCATTCATGCTTGCCAGACGACAGGCTCTGGAGGAAGTCAATGGTTTTGATGAGGACTACTTTATGTATGGTGAGGACATAGACCTGTCCCTGCGGGTTAAACAAAAAGGCTGGCGAGTGGTCTATAACCCACATATTGAAGCCATTCATTTCAAAGGTGCGAGCACAGAACGCCTCAATTGGAAACCCATATTCTGGTTCCATCAAGCAATGTATCTATTCGTGAAAAAGCATAAAAACTATGATTTTGTTACGAGATTGCTTGTGTTTGTGGGCATCTGGCTGAGGGCAATTTCGGTTTTTATGATAAGACAGGTAAAAAGACTAATTTTCCCAATAATTGATTTCTTTATTGTTTTGTTGGTATTCTGGATAGTTCAGTTCGTATGGGGCTTTTATGTTAAGGGATTTGAATATCCTTCAACCTTTAGATTCGTTATTCTGCCTGTCTTTTCCGCATTGGTCGTTCTGTCTATGTATGTCGGCGGTGGTTATAGGGAGCCTGTTCAGTGGGGTAGGGTGTTCAGGGCGTCCCTGCTGGCTCAGATTTCCGTTTTGTTATTGTATGCTTTGCTTCCCGAGGAGTGGCGGTTCTCACGTGCTGTCATATTAATCGGTAGCGCATTGGGAATAATATCTATTCTGTTTTTCAGACTCTTTAGTGTTAATATCCGATTGCTCAGGCAAAACCCTATATCTTCTGGGTTTTATTACGTCTTCAAAGGCACGGGACATGATGTGCTGGCTCACTTGTTCTCTTTGCATAGTGTTAAAGCAAGTCCGTCGTGTAACGCCAGTTCGGAATATGCATATCCAGTGCTAATTCAATCTGTTCCGCAACCTATGAGCCGATTGCTTGGAAATATTAAATCTGGAACATTTATAACAACTATGTTTCTTAATCCAGAAGAAAAAATTCTTATTTCTGGCGAGCAGGTGCACTCAACAAACAGGTGGATAGCACTGTTCCATCCACTGCCCTTAAATCAGTGGCATAGACGAGTTCTTAAGAGGTTAGCAGACCTTTTGTGGGGAACACTGTTTTTCGTAGTTCCAAAAGGAAGGGTGTCCCGAAGACTGGCTTGGAAATTAGTTGTTGGCAAGAGAACCTTGACGGGCTATAAGGTTCGGTCGGTGTGGCTTCCCACTTTGCCTGAACCAATCGTTGATGTCGGGGTTCAGTGCGACGACCCTTTTGAACAAGCATGTTATTTCTGCCATATATGGGATTTGGCTTTTGATTTGCAGGTTGTGGGTAGGGTCTTGAAATTAGATAGACAGGTTGGCAAGTAATTCATCCCTTTGCTATCTCAGTGAAAAATTTGTTTTATGTTATATATTTTTAATTTGTTTTGACTTGTGTTTTTGTGATTTTTGAAAGTATGTAATTTTGAATGAATTTTAAATGATTAATTGGCGATGGGGCGTATGGCATATAACTTCTTCAAAGGGTTGGAGGGTGTGAAAGGACGAATTCCACTGAGGGAGTTGATTCTGGCTCTTAAAAAGAACGAGAGGGACTATGTGTCTAAGCATTTAAGGGGAGACAAGTCGGAAAGTGCTAAACTCTGGCGGAAACTTAGAAAGGTTACAGGAGAGAAGGAATATGACCGCATTGAAAAACAATTCTTTGAAAAATTACCTAAATCAAAAAGAACAACCATCAAACAGGAATTATACTGGAAAATCATAGACATTTTAGATATGCTATATTTTAGAAACACGCTTATTAGTAAAATCCTAACTGTTTCAAGGCTTTATCAGAGATTTGCTGGTCGTGGCAATAAGGATGCCGTTATTAACCCATATGAATGGATTCCTGCTGATTCAGTGTTCTGGACTCAGGTTCCGCCATGGTGGTGGTATGAGTATTCCGCATCTGGGATAGATGTAACCAATGTTCCTATTGATTCCAAGCATGTTCTTGACCACATAAATAAAATCCTTGAGTTTAATACTCATACATACAGGGTGGCTTCCGCCTTGCGATTCATCCCTACATTTAAAATAGATATAGACCGTTCTACTAAACTGATTAGTCATATTTCTGAATTCATCCACAACAACTTTTTCCCTGATGTTCATCCACATTACGTAACGGTATGGCTCATAGGAGTTTATGCCCTTGTGTTTTCCAAACTGGGATTTATTAAAACAGTTTTTGATTTAATAAATGGTTTAACAGAGATAGTCCCTATAATGCAAGAATTGAGGAAATATGTGGAAATTGAATATGAGTTAAAGTATGAAGACGATATGGGGTTCATGTTCTCTGTTCCGAAGATTGTGGAATTGATTTCTGCATCTTCTTATCTTAATGTTTTTGGAAACACAACTAAGATGAAAGAAGTTATTGACTCGGTGGTTGGAGACCCTTCATCCAGTCAAATTGTTATGTTGCAGGTGAGGGCAGGTGCTTGGTATATACTTAATGGTTATTATGACGAAGGAAAAGAATGCTTGAATAAGGCAGTTAGAACAATGTCAGTGGAACGATATCCTATTAATACAAAAAGTGTATATATTTTTTCAAAAATCTGGTTGTCTTTGGTAGAAAAATCTTACGATACACTGGATAAGAAATATCTTCCTATGTTAAAAGAGTTGCGGTCTGACCCTGCAAACATCATTGTTTCACATCTCTGCTCTTGGATGGTAAATATGGAGTTGGGGAGGTATAGGCAGGCTGTGGCATCGGCAGAAACTCTATATGCTTATTCGCTCAGGCACGAAATGCTGAGAGGGGTTTCCGGTGCCATCAGATGGTTCACTCAGAACATCCATCGTCAAAATCAATCTGATTTATGGGAAGGGCTGAAGAACAGGATAGTGGAGACATATTACACTAATCCGGCGGAGACAAACATTGAGCGTGGAATCCCACTTCTTAGATATATTGAAATAAAGCGAAGGGGCATATTGCCTGAGCAACTGCCCCATGTCAGGTTGGTTAATGCGGAAAAGATAGAATCAAACGCAAGAAGGGTTTATGGAGTTGAGTTGCCACGAGAAGAACTACTTTCTTTTGCAAGCAGTGTTGTTCTCAACTTCAAGAATTTACTTTATTCGTTAAGGAATTAACCCACTTTTGCCTTCTTCCGGATGCAGACCACTATCCTGCCTTGAGGATATACACTTGGAATCCGCCTGCTTCCGGAACAACTTCCACATAGTCGTGGAATGTAGTGCTCAGGTCAAAACCAACGTAATCGCCACTGATGGGAAACTTATGCATATTGCGACTTATAAGCACTGCTGTTTCTATGCCTTCCGGTGAAAGCGTGTTGACGAAGCAAGTGGCGGAAAACAAAGTTTTCCCAGTAAACAGAACATCATCAACGACAATGGGGGTCTTGCCCTTAACCTTCTCTTCAGGCAAGGTGGAAATCACTTGACCAGTCTGTTTATCTACATTGATTTTCAATACTTCAACGGACAAGTCGCTGAAAGCAGTAATTAACTGACTGAGTCGCCGTGCCACTAAAACCCCACGAGGCTCTATACCAATCAACGTAAGAACCGAATCTTTTATATGTCTTTCTATTATTTGATGAGCCATCCGTTTCAATGCAAATTCAACCTTGTTGTGGGGCAACAAGAGAATTTTTTCTTGCTTGTTTGCTTCCTTAGCCGAGTCCATTAATCAGATTTTCTATCTGCAAACTTAGGTTGTTGAGAGAATAGTCGTTTGGCAGTTAATTTTTTTTGCCGTAACTTTGTAAGCGAAAATGAAAAAATAGATAGCCATGGGTTGGAAGAAAATAGCAGCTATCTGTGGGCTTAGTGTAGGTGTGCTTGGCGCACAGAACGTGCTGAGAGTGAGTCCACAGAACACAGTCTCGGTTGCAGATGATAAAATTCAGTTGATTCAAAAAATAGCAGAGCAACCACAAACAGAAGGGAGCCAAGTGGCAAGGGTCGCCACAGGAAGGGCATCCGCATTCCCAACAGTTAAAATGGGAACAAGCCCACACCCTTACACAATCCTTTACGCAAGAAACCATCAATTCGCTTATGACCCCAACTTGGACCTAATGGTCTTCATTCATAGAAATAATACATATCGCTACGGTGGACCTACTGGACATTATAGGATAGACGTCTCTTACAACAGGGGATCTACCTGGAACGCAGACATAGGACCCATTACGGAAACGGGTGGTGGAACAATTTATCCTCGTTATCCAGAAGTCTTGATTTATAATTCTGCTGGAAATACAGATCCAACGCAAGCCTATGCCGTTTATGCCGGATATTATCACGATGGAGGAACTTGGAAAGGTGTTACTTATGGAATCGCTAAGGTTGACGGATCCTATATAGGTCCTCAAAAAACCATTGAGATTGCGGGTGCGTGGGGAACTTATGGGTTGGCTTGGCTTACTGACGACACCTTTATGACCGCCACCGCTGATTGGGTGAGCGGAGTTGGTGCCAATATCTCATTCCTTAAAGGTTGGGTTTACATGGGACCTAACGGAATGGAAGATACTATCGTTGTTGACCATGTGTGGACAATCACCGATTTGGACGCAGACACATCCTTGAGTAATGATAGGCCCGCTGGTGTTAGTGAGTTTGCCTTTGATGCTAAAAAGAATGGATACGCTGCTCTCGTCGGGCTCTCTGACAGAACAACTGAATCCCCAGAAGACACTGCTCTAGACGTTCTGAGACCTTTCATCTATTACACTAGAGATGGTGGTCAAACATGGATTGACGGTGGAGAAATACCATTTTATAACTTTTTAGATACTGCCTATTTAGGTCCTGCACTAGTACTCGTGGACCAAAGCAATAATCCGATTGATACCTTAGATAAAAGAAGCTGGACGGGATTCTTTGAAATCGATGTTGTAATTGATAGCGCCAACAAAGCGCACATCGTATTCCCCGTTAGCTGGGGTGATAGCTACCGTATTTACTTCGGAGCAGGAATGGGAATAGTTGATTTGATTTATGATTTGAACACAGGAACAGTGGATACAGTTATTTGGTTAGATACTCTCAATGCCCTCTATCCTTGGAGTGATGGGGAAGCAGGCAATGAGGAGGATAAAATGAACAATAGGGTTCAGGCTTCTCGCTCCGCCTGGGCAAATGGCAAGCGAGTGACTGTTGTCTGGCTTGATGACCCTAATTCCCCTCCGGGAACACGAATCGGTACAGGTGGTGATTTGCACGTGACTTATGTTGACTATGATCCTGCAACAGGAGTGTATTCAGCTGACTCGGTTAGCATACCCACATTGGGCGACCCCGTCTGGGAAGGGAATGCTCTTTATCAACAAGTGGCTATACCTTCACCAGGCGAGGATTGCGGAACCGGTTACGCCGGCGTAAGCATCTCTTGGCTCTATGGAGCGGTCAACGCCAATCCGGGCGACACGGTTCAACATTACTATTGGAATGACATTAAGAGTGGTGGCTTGCCGATGTTTGTGATCGATGGACGCTCAGCAAACCCATCTAGGTTAGAAGCCTATGTGTCTTGCTTCGGAGACCAAGATGGATGGTTTAAAGTTATTGTGCCGGGAGCTACAAATGTGGCAATTGAAATCAAAGTTGGGGGCACCTGGACCGCGACAGATAGCGTCGGAAATCTCGCTCCAGGAACCTATGAGGTTAAAGTATACTATACCTCTGGTTGTAGTGACACGGCTTATGGTGTAGTGACAATCCTTGAGCCTGCTCCTCTTCAAGTAACAATTAATGCTAATCCACCTTCAGCACCGGGGGCCAGCGATGGTGCCCTATCTACTTCTGTATCTGGAGGCATGCCCCCTTATAACTATGTCTGGAGCAGTGGGCAGACCGGTGTTGCTTCAATCTTTGGCGTGGATACCGGAACTTACTGGGTCCAGGTTATAGATGCTCATGGTTGCGTCGCTTACGATACTGTTGTTGTGGAGGCAACTTCCGTTCAAGCAATTAAGGGACAGGCATTTGATGTCTATGTCTCCACTGTGAACGGCAGGATGGTTATTGCAACCTCCGTTCCTGTGGAAGCACTCAGATTGCTTACCCTTGACGGTAGAGTTATCACCGCTCGCGAAGGAATGACAACCACTCGCGTTGAGTTGGCTGGTAACCTGCCGCAAGGAGTTTATGTGGTTGAATTGACTTCCACTAAGGGTGATGTTGTTACTATGAAAGTGCTTGTTCAGTAAGACATCAAAAGTTAATTGAAAATGCTTCTTTAAGGCGGGGGTGCCTTCGGGTGCTCCCGCTTTTTTATTTTTATGCGTATGAAAACCAAGACGGATTACAAGGGGGACTCTCCATTAATGAAACAGTATTATGAAATCAAAAGCAACCATCCAGATGCTATATTGCTTTTCAGAGTCGGCGATTTTTATGAAACTTTTGACGAGGACGCAAGAATCTTATCCCGTGTTTTGGGAATAACATTAACTAAGCGGGCTGCTGGAACTAAAGGGGAAGCCGACCTGGCTGGATTCCCTTACCACGCCCTTGATACGTACCTTCCACGACTTGTTAAAGCAGGCTATCGGGTCGCTATTTGCGAGCAATTGGAGGAACCAAAGCCCGGAAAGAAACTTGTTAAAAGGGGCGTCGTCGAAGTCATTACCCCAGGCATCCTAACAGGCAACTTAATTGATGAAAAGAAGTCTAATTTTCTGGCAGCAATTAATAAAGAAGGAAATATTTGGGGTGTTGCTTTATTAGACGTTAATTCTGGCGAGTTCTATGTCGCCCAAGGAAATACAAACGATTTAAGGCGAATACTGAAAACATTACCTATCGGAGAGGTTCTCGTGCCAAGACCTCTGTTGCCTCAGTTGAGAAAGTATATTGGCGACGTAAATGGCTACCCTGTTGATGAATGGATGTTTGATTATGACCATGCCAAAATGACTATTCTTGACTTCTTTAAAGTTCAAAGCATTAAAGGATTTGGACTGGAAAGACTTCCAGTAGCATTAACGACTGCGGGAGCAATCCTTCAATACCTACGGGACACATACCATAGTGAGGCACACCACATTATGCCTCCGGTCCCATTGGACACCTCTGAATATGTGTGGCTGGACAAGTTCACTATACGAAATCTGGAACTTGTTGAACCAATGCGTCCCGAAGGCAAGTCCCTATATGATATTCTCGATGAGTGCATTACACCAATGGGTAGCAGACTATTGCAACAATGGATTTTACTGCCCTTGAAAGACGTGAATAAGATAAATCAAAGACTTGATATAGTCGAACTATTTGTCAGAAATCAAAATGTTTTGAAGCAAGTTCGGAATGTTCTACGAGAGATAGGAGATGTGGAACGATTGGTTAGCAGGCTTGCTATGGGAAAAATCAATCCACGACAGCTTTATCAGCTGGGATTGTCTTTTAAGAATACAAATGAATTAGCAAACATTATCCCTGATGAGATAGGGCAGTTGAAACATGATATTAAAGTTCCCGATGAATGGATTGACAAAATTTTGAGAACTCTGGTTGAGAACCCACCGCAAACATTTGATAAAGGTGGCTACATAGCCGATGGGGTTGACGAAACACTTGATGAGTACAGGAATCTGGAAAGGAATGCTAAAAGCATACTCCTTGAAATACTTGAAAGGGAAAAGAAAAGGACGGGCATACCCTCTCTTAAAGTTGGCTATAACCAAGTGTTTGGATACTACTTTGAAGTTACTAATGCCCACAAAGACAAGGTTCCAGAATCCTGGGTTCGCCGACAAACCTTAAGAAACGTTGAAAGATTTATTACTGATGAACTGAAAGAGCTGGAAAGCAGAATTTTAGAGGCTTCTGAGAAAGTGCTTGCTCTGGAAAAAGAGATTTACGACCGTTTGAGGGAGGAATTAGCGGGATACGCTACGCAAATGAGCAATATAGCAAAAGCAGTGGCTCAAATAGATGTTCTATCAACCTTTGCACATCTGGCTTTAAAAAATGAATATGTCAAGCCAGAGGTCAGCACAGACCATAAAATTTTGATTCAAGAAGGCAGACACCCGGTATTGGAAAAGACACTTCCAGTAAATAAAAGATTTGTTCCTAATGATGTATTGCTTGACCAAGACAGGCAACAAATCATGATTATTACCGGACCTAATATGGCAGGGAAATCGGTCTATCTAAGACAAGTTGCTCTCATCACCCTCATGGCTCAGATTGGGTCTTTCGTGCCGGCATCCCACGCATACATAGGCATCGCAGATAAAATTTTTTCCAGAGTAGGGGCTTCAGATAATATCTCTGCTGGTGAAAGCACCTTCATGGTTGAAATGACCGAGACAGCTTCAATCCTCCACATGGCAACGTCCAGAAGCTTGGTGTTGCTTGATGAGATAGGCAGAGGAACAAGCACTTATGATGGGCTGTCTATCGCTTGGGCAGTGGTAGAATATTTACATGACCATCCGGTTGTTAGACCCAGAACCCTGTTCGCTACTCACTATCACGAACTAGCCGATTTAGCAAGGAAGCTTAAACGAGTGAGGAACTATACTGTTTTGGTTAGAGAACAGGATGGAGAGATAGTTTTCTTGTATAAGGTGGCTCCGGGAGTAGCAAAGAGAAGCTTTGGTATTGAGGTTGCCCGAATGGCTGGACTTCCTGAAACAATTATCAGAAGGGCACGGGAAATCCTTGCCATGCTTGAAACTAAAAAAGGACCAGTTAGTATATCCTCAGGGAGAACTCTTTTTTCAAGCACTTCTCAAGCTGATAAATGGAAAGAGGAGATTGTTCTCGAGATCAAGGAAATAGATATAAACCGCTTGACGCCAGTAGAGGCTTTACTTAAATTAGCGGAACTACAGAAAAAAGCCCAAGGCAACTAAATTGCCATCAATTGCGTTGTTTAGACAAAGTATAAAGTTTAAATGATTGACCTGCCTTCAGTAGGACACTTCCTAATAATATGGACTTGGATATTAACCATTATCGGCAGCTTCCTCTGGATTCTGGTTTGGAAACGGTCTGAGTTACACGTTGCAGCCAGAATAATAACAGTGTCACATGTGATCATAATAGCTATTGTCCTTGGCATACTAATGTATTTATTTTATGCCAATCGGTTTGATGTTCTCTATGTGTGGAAGTATTCTAAACGTAATCTGGAACCGTGGTTTAAACCAGCTGCTTTGTGGAGTGGGCAAGAGGGCAGTTTTCTGATCTGGGCTTTATTTCAAGGGATCGTTATTGTTTGGATGATGACTCAGATAAAGGATAAGGCTGTTTATCCAGCTGTTGCAGTGGCTATGGTCAGTCAAGCTTTCCTGTTGACAATGGTTACGGGCTTGAAAATCGGGGACTTCGTCTTAGGTAGTAGCCCTTTTGTTTTATTAAAAGAAGCTTATTTAGGCGATGTTATTTTCTACGTGAAGCCTGATTTCGTTCCGCCCGATGGCAACGGCTTGAACCCACTATTACGCAACTACTGGATGATCATCCATCCCCCAATGCTCTTCTTCGGCTATGCCACTGCATTGCCTCTCTTTGCCGTTGGTGTGGCAGCTCTGATAACAAAGAAGTGGCGGGAGTTGTCTGCCTTGTTGCACTATTGGTATCTCGCTGTCCTTTTCTTCTTGGGCTTAGGCATTTTCCTCGGTGCAGTGTGGGCTTATGAATCTTTAAGCTTTGGGGGCTATTGGATCTGGGACCCTGTTGAGAATGCTTCTTTCGTGCCGTGGGTCCTGTCGGTAGCTGGACTGCACTTGATTATTGTGTATAGACGTCGCCGGAAACAACTACTGTTGGCATTGTTGTTTGCTGGACTTACTTATGTATTCGTTTTGTATAGTTCTTTTCTAACGAGAAGCGGTATTCTCGGAGAAAGTTCTGTTCATTCGTTCACTGATTTAGGGTTGTCGGGGCAATTAGTGGCATATCTACTTTTCTTTGCAGTAGTGTATCTTGCTCTGATAATCTGGCGGTGGCGAGAACTCATTTCTTCCGGTGACGAATCAATGTGGTCTCGCGAATTCTGGTTGTCAATAGGTTCCTTAGTGCTTTTCCTATCTGCCTTTCAGATTTTCGTTGACACGTCCCGTCCGGTGTGGAATAAATTGTTTGGGTTGGCGTGGGCACCCCCCGCTGACCCAGTGGCTTATTATAACTCATGGCAGCTACCCTTTGCAGTCATAGTGCTTTTACTCTCAGGACTAGCTCTGTTTTTAGTGTATGGGAAAAAGCCACCGCGTAAGAACGTCCGTTTGTTAATTATTGCCTTTATCTTATCCACTTTGTTCTCGCTGTTTTTCATATTCAAATGGAACTTCACGGAAGTCAAATACATCCTATTGCTCTTTGCTTCCATCTGGGCAATGGTCTCTTCCGCTATTTATTGGATTGAGTTTTTGAAAGGAAGTTGGAGACAGGTTCCCGTCTTCCTATCTCATTTCGGCTTGGGACTATTTGTTCTCGGTGTCCTGATCTCTTCCGCCAGGAAAGAAGTGCTTAAGCCTGAAACGGCATCAATGGGGGAACATATATTGCTGTTTAAAAACGAACCGGTTTCAGTTAAAAAATGGCTACTTACTTACATAAACATGCGTAAACAAGGCGATTACGTGTATTTTGACATAAAAATGACGGACACAGTCAAAAGAAAAGAAATTCATATTACGCCGGAAGTATTAATTGAAGGAGAAAACATTGTTGCCAATCCAGACATAACAAAATTTGCTGGATATGACCTGTTTGTGCACGTAAACTCAATGCCTCAAAACATAGACCTAACACCATCTATTAGGACAGACACGCTCAGGGTTGGCGATACCCTACATACTCAATACGGCATATTACAATTAATTGGTCTTGAACCACATACTCGCGACGAAGATGGTGGTCCTATAGGTGTCTTCGCAGTGTTTAACCTACACACCGGTTCTAAAATTATAACCCTAAAGCCAGGATTTTTCCTCGTGAACAATTCCATCCAAACAGTTATTGACACTGCCTATGGAGGAAGGCTCGCCATCAGGTTTAGAACTATAATCACGGAAACAGACCAGTATGTTTTTGATTTGCAAGAGGTGCCTCGCGATGATTGGATAGTCCTTAGAGCCATCATTTTCCCATATATAAATCTTGTGTGGCTTGGTGGGGTGATGATGGTCTTGGGTGGATTGCTTGGTATAATTTTGAGGAGATGGAACAAATAAGC
>JAADEI010000123.1 GCA_013153515.1 Chlorobiota bacterium
TGAACAGTTCTCCTATTCGTCCGTCTTCGTATTCGCCGGTTCGGATGAAGATGCTTTGCCCTGCAATCTTTGCCTTCCACGTTATTCCATATCGGCGTGCTGGTAAACGTCTTTTATCTGAATAGGGCTTTAATTTTTCTGATTCTTTTGTTTCTTTCTTTTCGGACGAAGAAGTGCTAAGGGGTTGGATCACCTTGCTTCCGTCCCTGTAGATAGCAATTGCTTTAAGCCCTTCTTCCCATGCAAGCCTGTAAATGTTCTTTATGTCTTCCTCTGTCGCCTTGTTGGGCATGTTTACAGTCTTGGAAATCGCTCCAGAGATGAATGGTTGGACGGCTGCCATCATTAGCACATGTGCTTCGGGACGCAAAAAGCGTTTTCCTCCCGGCGATGGCACCGCACAGTCAAACACTGCATAGTGTTCTTCTTTGAGATGTGGGGCACCTTCTATTGTTTGGCGTCCACAGGCAACCAGCGAAGCCTCGTTTATCTCCTCGTTTGAGAATCCAAGTGCTTTGAGCAGGTTGAAATCAGGCTTGTTATAGTCTTCGGGCTTGAACCCAAGGCGTTTCAGTGTTTCCTCGCCAAGAGTCCAAACTGTGAAAATGTCTTTTATATGAAAGGCACCCTTCAGGGCTTCGTCCAGTTTCTTCAAATCTTCGTCCGTAAAGCCTTTCTTTTTAAGAGTTTCATAATTGATGTGTGGCGTGTGCTTAAGCGTTCCTGTCCCTACAATGTACTCCACAATGTCCTTTATCTCTGAGTTTGAATATCCCAGTTTCTTTAATGCCAAGGGAACAGATTTATTAACAATTTTGAAATATCCACCGCCAACCAGTTTTTTATATTTAACCAGTGCGAAGTCGGGTTCTATGCCCGTTGTGTCGCAATCCATTAGCAAGCCGATTGTTCCAGTTGGGGCAATTGCCGTCGCTTGGGCATTCCTGAAACCATATTTCTCGCCGTTCTCAACGACCGATTTCCATACGTCCCTTGCAGCATCTATGAGATATTGAAATTCCTCATTATCTTTCAACACGTGTGGTTTCTTATTCACTTTTTCCAGTTTATCCCCCTGTCCAAGGGCCGCATACATGTGATTTCGCATTACTCTAAGCATGTGTTCCCTGTTGGCTTCATATCTCGGAAAAGTGCCCAGTTCCTTTGCCAGTTCAGTGCTTGTGAGATAGCCACCGCCTGTGAGCAATGCAGATATAGCACCTGCGACCAGCCTGCCCTCCTCGCTATCATAAGGCAATGCCATAGCCATCAACAAGGCTCCCAAATTGGCATAACCCAATCCGAGTGTCCTATAAAGATACGACCTATACGCCACCTGTTTGTCTGGATATTGTGCCATTGAAACGGATATGTCAAGAACCATTGCCCATAGCCGAATAGCATGCAGGAATGAATCTATATCAAATTTTTGCTTTTTAACAGCGTAAAATTTAAGCAAATTAAGGGAAGCAAGGTTACACGCCGTGTTGTCAAGAAAC
This sequence comes from Chlorobiota bacterium, assembly GCA_013153515.1. Lineage (GTDB taxonomy): Bacteria > Bacteroidota > Bacteroidia > JAADEI01 > JAADEI01 > JAADEI01. The sequence goes on from JAADEI010000123.1 coordinate 1,500, forward strand.
ATATACTCACTGCATGGGTTGGATGCCCTTATTTCGCCATCTGCGGGGCAAGTGTGCCACGCATTAACCGTGTTGTGGAATTGCAATCCGGGGTCGGCACATTCCCAAGTAGCCTTTGCGATATCATCCCACAACTTGCTCGCTTTCACTTTTTTCATAGGCTTCCCGTCCACCCTGCCAATCAATTCCCAATAGCCGTCTTTGTCAAGGACTTCAAAGAACTTGTCTGTTATTCTTACTGAATTGTTTGCGTTTTGTCCAGAGATTGTTTCCAGTGCTTCTTCAACGGAATATCCAGCAGCCACTAATGCCCTCGCCTTCTGCTCTTCCTTAGCCTTCCAAACTATGAAATCCTCAACATCGGGATGGTCTATGTCCAGAATGACCATTTTAGCCGCTCTCCTCGTCGTGCCTCCCGACTTTATGGCACCGGCAACAGCATCTCCAATTTTAAGGAAAGACATGACTCCAGAAGATGTTCCTCCGCCAGAGAGTGGCTCGCCTTTCCCTCGCAAAGTAGAGAAATTTGTTCCCGTTCCAGAACCATATTTAAAAATTCTGGCTTCCCGAAGCCACAAATCCATTATACCGCCTTCATTGAGCAGGTCGTCCTCTACAGAGAGTATGAAGCAAGCGTGCACCTGCGGTCGTTCATAGGCAGAATTAGATTTTTTCAAGTTGCCTTTTTCGTCAACATACCAGTGTCCTTGCCTGCGTCCCTTGATGCCATAGACATGATAGAGCCCTGTGTTGAACCATTGGGGCGAATTAGGGGCAGCCATCTGATCAAGCATCATATAAACCAATTCATCATAGAAGGCTTGGGCGTCTTCCTCGCTGGCAAAATATCCAAATTTTTCTCCGAAATATCGCCATGTGTAAGCCAATCTGTGAACAACTTGCTTAACTGAATGCTCCATACCGTCGGGACTGAATTCCTTGGGCACTCCTCGTTTTCTGAAATACTTCTGTGCCAGAATATCCGTTGCCACCTGCGACCAATCTTTCGGAACCTCCACATCCTTTATCTCGCTAATCACCTTGCCACTTATGTCTCTCAAAACAGAATCTCGCTTTTCGTACTCAAACATTGAATAGACATCCTTTCCCGCCTCCGTGAATCTCCTCTGCACTTTAATTCCCATAGCACTCTTATTTTGCAATCCGAAAACTATATAACTTGTTGACGTCAATCCATGACAACCTAAAAACAAAACACTCCGAAAGGCTTATAACTAACCAACTTTCTGAAAATCAAATATAATTATTGTGAATTGTGTAAATCCTGCTTACGTCCTATCTATGCTGTATATGGTATTTATTCAACAAATTTTATTACAAAAACCTTATCACTGTGTTCTATTTTGGCGATATACACACCGGGGACAAGGTCTAAGTAAACATATCCCTTTTCTGCAATACTATTGAACACCAGTCGTCCATCTGTTGACATCACTTGGACACGAGAGTTTTCAGGCACGAATAACTTCCTTGAAAACCTATCATAGTAAACACTTCTGGCAAGGTATGGCTTTTCAGCCGATACGGTTTGCGGGACATCCCAAACTTTCAAGCCATCAAGGGCAGCCTCCACAACGCTTCCGTTGCCAATATCTTCAGCAACAAATTTGAGCCTGACCTTGTTTGATAGCTGGATATAATTTTTAACACGTATTGCGACCAGTCTCCAACTTCGGTCGGGGGCTCTCGTCTCCTCCACCAATACCCAAGTCGTGTCATTATTAGATATATAGACTCGCCAGTAGTCTTCAAGGGGCGATGCTCCCATTTCGTTGGAGAACCATCTCCAATAAGTGATCACAGGGTCTTCATATTGAGAAAGGTCAATAGCAGGGGAAGTGAGAGTTGTCTTACCGTTATCTATATCATCCTGACCGGGTTGGTCTGCTTCTGTGGCGTAGGCACCCGTCACAGCGTAGATATTATCACCTGTTCTGTCATAGCCCGGTTGGATCATTGTTTCACGGCTCGGCGAAGCAGGGTCAAGATAAGAAGCCACCGGAGTTGTGATTGTCCATATTCCAGTTGTTGCATCATCATCTGGGGCACCGATCAGCCACTGACGGGCAGTCGAAACAGTTACGTGTTCCTTTAATTCATATCCTAAAAGCCTCACATAGGGTATGTTAGCGGGCACCTCCAGAACATTTTGAGGCATTGTTTGTTTAGATTGGCATGTGCTATAGTTGAAATAGTATTCTACAATTGCAGGTTTCTGAACGGGGATGTTCACAGCAAACGAATCTCCTGATACTCGTTGAGCCATAAGGGAATCCCAAGTGGATTGCCCGGCGAGCCTATAAAACATCCAAACTGTGTCTACTATTCCATTAGTAAAGGCACTTAACTTAACGCCTGTTGTGTTTCCTATCACTTCGTCCGTTTTATGGACATTGTCGGAAGTTAATGGGAATCCAGAGGTGTTTCCGGGGGGATAAATACCATGTCTTGCAAAAGCACATAATAATTCTTTTTGATTAGGGGTTCCATTGGTCAAGTCGCCATCATCGTCATCTGCAATCAAGGCTTCCATTAAGCAATCCTGATACAACACACCTTCCTGACCGTCTGGCGCGTCCGGCGTGCCCATGTAATGTTCTGTGAAAACTCGGAAAGCGGTATAAGGGTCTGTTAGTTGCCTGAAGTCCCACCATGCACCAGCGATTATTTCTCCCGTAGCATGTGGATAATTCGGGTCAACATCATCAGGATATCTTTTGGGATCCCCGTCATATCTTCTAATATAAAAAGCAGGATTCCCTTTAAAGAACCCTTCTCCGAGAACTGGGTCGCCTGTTATGAAAATGGTCCACACATCGGAATATCCTTCATGCAAAGCACTATTGTCCATACCATTGTCGCCAAATGCTATATATGCCTTATGGTTAATTCCGTGAGCGAATTCGTGATATGCAATCTCAATGAACTGCCCGGAAGCGTAGCATGTTCCGTCATCATAGAAAAAATTTATAGATGAATAATCATAGTATGCATTGCAGGAACCATCGTTCCGATCCACATAAGCGGGAATAGAACCATTAAACACAGTAACACTTGGCCACCAGTAAAGTGTGGTATCAAAAATTTCCACTACGGCAACGAATGTGTTAATAGCCGATGGATGAAGGCTCATTGGAACGTGGTAGCCTGAGGCAGTGGCGGTCAATTGAGATTGAGAGAAAGACACCATCACTGGACTGCCATTGTTGTAGTCATATACTGTGACCCGAGGACCGCTGAGACGAACAGTAAAGTTAGAAGGCAGGGTTGCGGTTATTGTCCCTGACTGAGAAGTAATGTAGGAATAAATTCCACTATTAACAGTTGCTCTAGCAAGAGCCTTGTTTGTTGTGGTTCCAACGGAAGGACCATTGTCGTAAATAGAAGTTGTGAATTTTGTTGCATCAAGGATGCGGTCTTGCTCATAGAGGACTTCCCTTGTCTGGGCATCAACAAGATTGTAGATATAAAGCGGTGGAGATTCCCGTCTTATGTGAATTTCGTAAACATATCGCAATTCATAACCACCGTCTTTCAAAATAGGCAACACCTTCAAGTCACCTAATTCTATGTTAGCATCCTGAAAAGAGTTGAGAGAATTTAGCTCTGCACTTGTGAGAGGTATAATTTTATTATTGGGTTGATAAGGGAAGACATCCATCACTACGGCAAACAACTCGCCATTATTATTAAACCTAAAGGAAGCCCGAGAGAACATAACTTCAACGGTGTCATTAACCACCTGAACGAAATTGACATAAGTTTTCCCAGAGCGGGTTGTAAATGTTCCCGTATGCCTGAGGATAGAAGTAGATAGCCCAAGTTTTTGAGCGCTCGCAAGTGCTTTTTCCCCGTATGAAGAACCTTCTACAACAACTGGATTCCCAAAGGCATATCTGGGCAGATGAGTATATGGATTCACTATCGCATTCCAATTAAACAGAGGGGAATATCTATCTCTCACTTCCTGCTTCCTAGGCAAAACCTCAATGTATGACTGTCCATTAAGCTTTATACCCAACCCAAACAAAGCAAGTAATAGCCATGCCTTCCTCATTAGAACTATTATTTCCTTGCAAAGTTAACACAAATTTTTAAACAAAAGAAAGAGCATCGCGAAACAATGGGAGGTATCAGTTACGGAACTTTTTGATGACTTCTGTGTTTCTTTAAATTAGGAATTGTTTATACCTTTGTGGTAGTGATAATCAAATTACACTGCCCATATATAGCAATTGTAGGAAAGGAAAACAGTTAAAATGACTAATGAATCAAATTTTTAACATGGGAAACAAAAGGAGATACACTAGAGCGGAACTGGAAGCAAAGAAGGCGGAAGAGCTAAAGATGATTGCTCGAGGCCTTGGCGTGAAATACTACTCACGCAAAACAAAAAAAGAACTTATTGAAGACATACTCAAAGCACAGGAAAATTACTCATTGAAAGAACACTCCGCTAATAAACAAGAGCCTAAAACAAAGGGAAAGAAGGGTATTCCCGAAATTACTTTTCCCCCTTCAGGCGGCTCAATAATACAAAAACTACTTGCCAAATTGGAACAGGAGGAAACCACAAAAGAACATAAAGAAAAAACTTCTGAAACAGTGAAACCCACGACAGATAAACATTACCAACAAAACAAGGAAGATAAGAAAACGCAACAAGAGAAATCCCAAGAAACATCCGGTTTACAAAAATTATCTTCCTCCTCAATCAAATCATATCGGGTTATAACGCCAAAGAAAGAGACCCCCCCCCCCTCATCATCAACCCAACAGTCAACCACGGCAACAATAACTACTACAAAACCAAAGGAAGAGGACAAGGAAAAAGCCGAGGGGGATCCACTGCCCGCAGATGAGATGGAAAGACTACTGTTCAAACTTAAGGGGCTTGTCAAAGCAGAAGGGGTCCTGGAAATAATGGAGAAAGAAAGCTTCGGCGTGCTTCGTTCCTCCGACTTTAATTATCTCTCTTCACCTGATGATATTTATGTTGCTCCAAGGATGATCAAAATGTATGGCTTAAAAACAGGAGACACTATATATGGTTACATAAGACCGCCGGTCAAACAAGGCGATAAATACTTTTTCCTTGAGGAGATAGAGAAGGTAAATGGACTGCCCCCTGAAAAAGTGAAATACAGAACACCTTTTGAATATCTCAAGCCATTATTCCCGAATGAAAAGTTTAACTTAGTCACTGAGCCCTCAGATTATTCAAACCGCATAATTGATTTGTTTGCCCCTATCGGGAAGGGGCAACGAGGCTTGATAGTTGCACAACCCAAGACAGGTAAGACAACCCTACTTAAAGGCATTGCTCGGGGACTAAACAAGAACCATCCGGAAGTATATGTTATTGTCCTACTTATCAATGAACGTCCTGAAGAGGTCACCGATTGGGAGCGGTCCGTAGTGGCAGAGGTCATTGCTTCCACATTTGATAATCCAGCAGACAGACACGTGAAGGTCGCCGAAATGGTCTTGGAGAAAGCGAAACGATTAGTAGAATCTGGGCACGACGTCGTCATCCTACTGGATTCACTGACCCGATTGGCACGGGCATATAACGACCTTGCCCCATCTTCTGGAAAGGTCCTTTCTGGGGGCGTGGAAGCCTCCGCCCTCAACAAACCAAAGCAGTTCTTTGGGGCAGCTCGGAACATAGAGGGCAAGGGGTCATTAACCATTATAGCCACTGCCCTAATCAATACAGGAAGCCGGATGGACGAAGTCATCTTTGAAGAGTTTAAAGGAACAGGTAATATGGAACTTGTGTTGGACAGGAACCTTGCTAACAAACGAATCTTCCCGGCAATAGACATCGTGGCGTCCGGAACCAGACGGGAAGAACTACTTCTGGATGAGTTCACGCTCAGAAGAGTATGGCTACTCAGAAACCAATTGGCTCAAGGTCCAACGGAAGAAGGGCTTAAATGGATTCTCGACAACATGCGTGGCACGAGGGACAATCGTGAATTCCTTCTCTCAATGAACTGACATGTTTTCCATCATTAACAAAGCCCTTGAACAACGAAAGCCTATATATATCCTAACTGGCGATGAAGACTTCCTCATAAGGCAATTTATTAATTCAGTCAAAGAACTGGTTCCACCCAATGAGCGACAGTTCAACCTTGTTGTTTTGACCGCCGGCGAAATTTCCGGACAGGAAGCTGTTTATCAAGCCAGAACACTTCCAATGTTTGGCAAAAACAAGGTAATTATCGTATATTCAGCTAACAAATGGCAAGAAAAAGACTGGCAGGCTATCCTCAGATACGCCGCTAACCCATCAAAACATTCCATTTTAACCATTGAGGCAACTACTGAATTAAAAAAGAAGAACAAAGCACTTTCAAAATTTGAAAAAGATTTCAATAAATTCGGCATTCTCGTAAAACTGAACAAACCATCTCATAGTAGAGATTTCATCGCCTTGCTCATGGACTATTGCACTAACAGGGGTATAACTATTGATAAGGAAGGGCTTGAGACACTAGCGGAACTGAGCAATAGATCCTTAGAATCGGCTGTTAATGAAATAGAAAAACTGCCTCTTTCATATCCAGAAAAAAAACAATTTACCCAAAATGATATTTTGTATATAATTGGCATTGATAAAGAACACAACATTTTTGAATTAATTGATGCCCTTGCATATAGGAAACCAGATAAGTTAGCACGAGTTGGCAGAAACCTCGCTATGCAAAGAGATGCCAATCTATTTGAATTAATTAGCATCATGTATAGAATCATATCTTATGCAGATTTAGGAAGACAATATGCATCTTCAAATAGGAAACAGACAGAACAAAAACTAATTTCAGCCTTCAAATGTTCGCTATGGTCGGCACGACAAGCAACAGCAATAATGAAAAACTATACGGAACAAGAAGTAAATGCCATTTTAGAATTATTGTATCAATACAATAAAAAAGCCGTTGGAATCAGAAGCGGGCTTTCCATGCCTCAGGAGTTGATTGAAGAATTCACTCTTGAACTTTCTGTCATAGCCCACAGACTCGTGAAGATATAGGGGCGATAAGCCAACGATCAAAAGAAACTTTTTTCTCATTATTTCTTGTTTTGTAAACAAATTCTTGGATTATGAGTAAAGTGTTTGAATTGAGGGAGAATCAAGTTTTGCACACCTATGTATTTGAAAAACTTGGACAGCCAGAGAAAGAACGAGAATTTAAACTGAAAGAGTTAAAACGTTGGGGCTTTGATTTAATTTTCGGCAGGAAAGACGGCAAAGAAACCTTCTTTACAGCAGAGATAGGGAAGCGAAAAAAGGGGGACATCTACACAGAACGAGATGTCCAAACAGACACAGATGTAAAATTTGAGGTCTATGATATTATAGAAGAACTACCCAAAAACAAAAAGATTTTTGCCCACATTGAAATGATGGACGGAATTGCATATCTAATCGGGGATTTGCGAGAAGGCGACAAGAACATAGAAATTCTGCGTATTCCAGCAGGAATAACCCTTCTGGCATATCTCAAAAAACGACGACTACACAAAATCATTGAAGCCCTACGGAACGTCGGAACTTCCCTTGAACTGGTTAAGCAACGGGGTCAGGAAGGGAAAGCCAAGCCCTACGACCAAATGCCACCTCTAATAAGGAGGTTTCTAAGAGAAGCAAGGGAGGTTGAAGAGGATGCTGGATTCGGCAGGATAGCAGTGGCTTATTATGGCGAAAACAAAGATGGAGACCCACGATTCAGAATCTCTTGGTTCCTGCCCACTATATCACTTTTTGACTTGTCCATTGCAGAAAAGACAGACAAACTGCTTGGAGCACTGGACTAAAGGATATATAACAAAATGCTATAGCAATGCCATTTTTTACTTATTCGCCGATGCTTAGCAGACATAAGGAGTTTAAGCGTGTTGATGAGAAGTCAGTTATTAGCGGGGACGAAATTCGGAAACTGGTTGAAGCCTCTGCAATCTTCTACTTCATTAAGAAAGATAAACACTTGGAAAACAGAGTTAGGAAATTCCTGATGCAAAAAGAACATGACCTGCCCGAACTGGCTAACTCAGTCAGAAATATGGTTTATGATACATATCCGTGGCTCAAAGAAATAACATATCCTCAATTTGTGGAATTGGAGGGCAAAGTGCAAAGGTTGTATTGCGAAGTGTGGGACTTAAAAGAAAATGAAGTAACCAAGGACTTTGTTACCGAAGCCTTTACTGGAATAGTCAAGTTCCAATTGCCTGAACCACACGCCCAGAAACTATGCTATGCCTTCCAATCCTATGCCGAAGCACTCGCCAGAATTGAAAAGGAAATGCTTGAAGACCACCCGCTCGCTACTGAATTCTATCCACGGTTGATTACGGAATTGAGAAGTGAAGGATGCCCTGCCAGACTGGGATATTGGACGGACACGCCATACGAAGGTCACCTTCTGTTCTTCTGGAGAGTAAAGGAAATCAGACAACACCTGACTAAGGAATTTGGGCTTGACATAAGACCCACGGAGATAATCTACATTCCATCAAGGGGGGAGACAGCAGGATGGGCATACTGGCGTCAATCCCTATGAGACTTCCTTAGCCATTTTGCGTTGTATATAACATAATGAAGCAATGGGCGAATATACATGTATTATGGGCGTTGTGTTTATATCACTTTGTTTCGCCATATATTGCTAAAGCACAGGACACATGCTTCTCAACAGTTCCAGTGAACCCTTTTTCAGTTAAGGTTTATTGCAACGATTCGTTAATTCCAGCGAACGCATGGTATGTTGATTGGTTCAAAGGATGCCTGTATTGGAAGGAAAAGCCCACGTGTGAAGACCTAAGAATAGATTTTGATTCCCTGCATGTTGACATTGATACTCTTGTTTCACTTCCCGACCCATTGCCCACCCAACAGGGACATGAACCAATAGTGATTTATAACACACCTGTTTCATCAACAGGATTCCTTCCGACTTCTGGATTAACAATTGAAGGACAACTGGTTCAGGAACTCAGTTCAGGAACAAATCAAAACCTTAACTCTCAATCATATTTTGGCATAGTTATCAAAGGAGATTTAACGGAAGACCTAACAGTTGAAGGGCATTTAAGCGACCAATCCCTGCCTATCCAACCTGAAGGAAACACATATCAATTGCAAGATTTTGACAGGATTTATCTCAGGTTCACATATAAAGACAGATGGTATGCAGGCGTTGGAGACCAACTCTGGGAAAACCCAGAACATTCCTATTTTCTCAGGTATAAGCGTAAAATCAAAGGCTTATCCATTGGAGAAGATTCCCGAAACCTCAAATGGAACACAGGAATTGCGTTCTCAAGGGGCAAATACAGCAGGATTTCCTTTTATGGCAAGGAGGGAGTTCGGGGTCCTTACCCATTGGTTCCAGAAAACAAACAATTCATTATTATTCTGTCAGGAACCGAACGGGTTTATTTAGATGGCAAACTATTAACAAGGGGGGCAGACAGGGATTATGTAATTGATTACAACAAAGCGGAAATAACCTTTACGCCAGCAGTGGAGATAACAGCCCAATCAAGAATAGTGGTTGAGTTTCAATATACCACACAAGAATATGCCCGCATGCAATGGCAAGCGTCTTCCTTCTGGCGAAAAGACAAAGTGCGAACTGGAATATCATATATGGGCGAACGGGATAATGTGGCTATGTCTAACATACTTCTGGACAGCACTGTTCTGGCAAGGCTTGGCGTAGCGGGAGACAATGACTCATTATGGATTGTTCCAGCCTATCGGGAAACACAGTTCCAGACTGGAAAAATTTTATATCGCAAGGTAGACACAATAGTTAACGGCATAAGATTTACAATTTTTGTTTATGAATCCAATCCATCGCCCACAGACACATTATATGAAGTAAGTTTCACTTATGTTGGGCTTAACAAAGGCAACTATGTGCTTGACCAAGCATTATCAAACGGCAAGATATACAGATGGGTAGCACCACAGGGCGGAATCCCACAGGGGGCTTATGAACCCATTGTCAAACTGCTTCCGCCTTCCCAACAGCACTATGCCAACGCTTTCTGGGAACTCGCAACAGAGAAAACAAAACTCAGGACGAATGTCGGACTCAGTTATGTGGACTTAAACATTCTCAGCCCTATTGATGATGAGGACAATTCAGGATTTGCTTCAAAGGTTGAACTGACGCATGGCGATTCAACGCTTGCAGTTTTATTTTCCTATGAGATGCAGAGCAAAAATTTCCTATACGCCGAACGATTCAAAGAAGTGGAGTTTTATCGCAATTGGCAGACTTCGGACACTGGACTGCTTCACCTTGTAAGCGGAGGAATCAGGTTCCACAGAACAACCCTGAATGTTAGAACCTTATTGAAAAATGAGTATGTCGGAATTTCGCCAGAGATAAGCAGTTCAGGGAAAACGGCGGGACGCACCAGAATGCTTGCTATCCCGAAAGATTCAACAACCCATGTGTTCATTCAATCGGCGTGGAAACATAAGTTTGGTATCAAAGAACAATTGTTTATAAAGCATGAAGGGGAATATTTTAATTTCAAGCGGATTCCGACAGGTTGGTTCCGTCTCAGTGGAGGCATAAACACAGAAAATATTTTTTCATTTGAAGTTTTCGGACGCATTGATGCGTATAAAAAAACTATGCAGTGGATGCCCTTTGCTATGCGAACAGGGATTCTTATGAACGGAAACATAAAAAACTGGAACATTCAATTTTCTGGCAGTTATATAGATGTGAGGGCAACGGACACACTTAAAGGAGTTCAATCAGGGCTATATATAAACTCTCAGGTTAGCGGAGATGTGTTTAATACAGAAAATTTTGCATTAAGAACATATTTCAAAATTGGGCGGTCTATGGCACAACGACAGTCGTATCAATACGTAAAAGTTCCAAGGGGACAGGGTCAATTTGCATGGAAAGATTTCAATGGCGATGGGATTCAGCAAATAACGGAATTTGTGCCTGCCCTCTATCAAGACGAAGCGGAATATATCCGAGTTTGGCTTCCCACATTGGAATATGTGCCTGTCAACTTGTATGAATTCTCAGTGTTTTCAAAATGGACACCTGCAAACGCTTTTAATCTCAATGGACGTGTGCAAATGACTGTTCAACGAGAAAGGAAATGGGCATTCATAAACTTTAATCCCATAACGGATACTCTTCTGCGGTATCAGTCCCTTTCGGCACAGGCAACAGCAGCAATTAATCAAAACAAACCAGTGTGGGGAGAATTAATACCCATTTTTAGAGAGTCGTATCAATGGACGACGGCAGGGTCTGGATTCATTAGGTCTGGCGAGGCAACAGGAAGGATATATCTGAATGCAGGAAATAACTTCTGGCTTGTCCCAGAAGGCATAGTCAGGCAACAGATGGAATGGCACGAGATTGACATAACGAGACAGTATGTTCTTTTGCAATACACTGGAACAATAAAGGTTTTATGGCGATCAGTTGGCACAAAGCGTGTTCAGTCGGAAGTGTCGTTTGCATATCAAGAAGCCCAAACAACCAGAAACCACTACCTATATAAACGAAAATGGAAAGTGCGACTCATCTGGAGACTATCCAATGCAATTTCTGTCAACTCAGATGTTTCGCTTATTAATCAAGAATTGAGGGGAGATTCCAACGAACCAGTGGCATATTACCTTCTGGAAGGGATTCAGCAAGGCACGAATGGCGTATGGACAGTGTTCCTATCGTGGGACTTAAATGAAGCGTTGAACCTAAACCTGTCCTACAATGGCAGGACTTCCACAAGGGGCGTAATACACAACGGGACTGCCACCGTGCGATATGTGTTTTGATTGAAAAGCCACAGGGTCGCCAGAGTTTCGCACAGTGGACACAGAGGCTTTTTAAAACCACAATGGACACGGAGTCCAACACAATGAACACAGAGTATTAAAAGAACAAGAAACTTTACAAAAACTCTGTGATATTCAGTTTTAACTCTGTGTAACTCTGCGACCTTCCTTTTCTTTCAGTTTTTGTTCTGTTTCATAGACGATTTGTAGTGTTTTAAGCAGTGCATCCGGAATGACGCTTATGGAGTCAATTCCCTGTTCCACGAGGTAGGCGGCGAAGTCAGGGTAATCAGAAGGAGCCTGTCCACAAATGCCCACCTTCCTGCCGTTCCTGTGTGCACCAGCAATTATTTCGGCACATGCTTTTTTAACAGCGGGATGCCTTTCATCAAACAAGTGTGCTATTCTCTCTGAATCCCTGTCCACGCCAAGCATAAATTGAGTTAGGTCATTGGAACCGATGGAAAAACCGTCAAAATACTTAGCGAATTCGTCTATGAGCAGGAC
>JAADEI010000022.1 GCA_013153515.1 Chlorobiota bacterium
GGTTATGTCCCCACCAGCCCAACCGCTCTAAGAAATGAAGGGTAGAGACACTAAGGTCGGTCAGGAATGGTGCTATGTGTGAGGTTACTAAAAATGGTAGAGAGAAAGCATAAGTGTGTTCACCTTTTAGAAACAAGGCATAGTCGGCGGCGTCCATCAACAAGATAAACACCATGAGGAAAAATACAGCGACAAGAATCATGTTGGCGTCAAAATGGGATTTTTTGTCAAGGTCAGGGTGGTTCAACCGAGGCACTTTAATCACAAGGCGTCTGAAGAGAAAGAACAACATGGCGAAAGCGACTATAACAGCAAGGATTTCCAAGGCGGCAATGAAGATGGGATATACCTCACCAAGGACATATTGAAATGGACGTTTCGTCTCAGTTAAGGCTTCCACAATAATTTCAATCATTTCCAGATTTATAATGAAGAAACCGGCGACAGTGAGAATATGCATTATCCCAACTGGTGGATATTTAAACATTTTCTTTTGAAGAATAGCATAGACAAACAGGTTCTTTATTTTTTCACTTGTTGTTGTGTTCAGGTCAAAGGGTTTGCCCCGCCTAATCACCTTAGAAATTTGCCAGACCTGGTAAGCGAAAGCCCCCGTCCCTGCAAACAATGCTAAAAAAAACAGAACGTTATCAAGCCACCACATTTCCCTCTTTGGATTTGCTACAAAGGTAAAAAGAAGTCATAAAATAAAAAAGGGCACCGCCCCATCGCGATGCCCCCCATAAAGGTTCAGATTAGTGCACTTACTTATCAGACTTTACTTAGCCTTACTAACTTCACACGTTACAGAAGGGAACAATGTGTTGATGTCTTTTTGCAGCTCTTCACATTTGGCTTTAGCCTCTTTCTTAGTAACATCCCGATAGACAGTATCCACTGTTACGTTCCCAATTGGGCAGCTGCATCTGTAGTCGCTCTTACAAGCAGCAAGACTAATTGTTCCGATTACAACCGCAAGAATTGCTATGTTTTTCCACATGTTCTTTTATTTTATGCCACAAAGATAAACAACTCTCTTTTTTTGAAACAATATGTCAAATTATTATTCAATTGAATTTCCTTTCTTTATTCGAGCAACTCAATCAATTGTTATTGTGTTTTTTACTAAACAATTCATTAACGAATTGCAATTGTTTTAAGTTATCCACAGCATGCCATTGTTTAGGATACACTTCTGAAGCGTATAGTTCTTTCAACTCAATGAGTTGCCTCCACACATCATTGAAATCTTCAACTGGCTTAATTAATTTATTAATTTTAGCAGGGTTTATTATTTGAATTCCAGATGCATAGACGGGTGCTGGGTCGTGCCGATCAACTTTATAAATCAAACCTTTCTCATCGTGATGGATATAATCCCCTTCCAGTCCTTCAACTGGCTTCACGGGGACCATCATACAAGCAGGTTCTCCCTTTTCAAAATAGTTTTTTTCAAGCAGGTCAAAGTCCAGTTCAATGACATTATCGCAGGTGAGGACAAATACTGGTTCATCAACATATTTCATTAAAGTGTTAAATATCCACCAAGCGTTGCCGTGCCCTGATGTATTGAACACGGACGAAACATTCTGGTCAATTACATGTTGAGCAAGTATAGCTCCCTTGTAACCAACAGTAACATGAATGTTTGGAACATATTTTCTTATCTGTGAAATGCCATAGGCTATTAACGTTGTGTTGAGCAACGGCGCCATTGCTTTAGGAATAGAGAAGGTGAGGGGTTGCATTCTTGTTCCGCGTCCAGCAGCCATTATAAGGGCGTGTCTTATTCTCATTGCTCCTCAATTGGTGGATTGGTTATTAATTGTAAAATTTCTTTTTCTGTTAATCGCGGGGCGTTGAACGTTGCTACAACTTCTTTCAATGGATTCGGTACTTTTTTATTAAAACCAATTATATAATGTTTTATGCCATTGAGCTCCCATTCTTCTGTGTATGGCAATTCAGTTTCTCCAATGAGATATTCATCTTCTCGTTCGCCAGGACGCCCTCCAATTTTTTCGTATTTTCCACCAAGATGTTTAACCCAAACTTTCAATATATCTTCAATTTGAGCGGCTTTCATCTCTCTGGCAAGCACCCGCCCCCTTATCCTCTCAATGTTTTCAAGGGCGGTGATGACCAGTTGGACTGCCTCATCAACGGTGAAGAAGAATCGCCGCATGTGAGGACCGGTGGTGCCTATCACTCCCGTCTCTTCAAACATTTTCTTCCAGATAGTGAGTACTGACCCTGTTGACCACGCCACATTACCATATCTAACGCAGGCAAACATTGTATCCGTTTTTCCATCAGTGGCACAAAACATTCTTTCCATAAGGGATTTAGTAAGTCCATAAGTGTTTCTAATTGGCGGCGATGCTTTGTCCGTTGAAATGCCCAGAACCACTTTAACGCCTTTGTCCATTGCCACTCGGGCTACGTTTTGAGACCCAATCACATTCACATCAACTGCCTCCATAGGAAACTTCTCCGCTTTGTCAACGAATTTAGTTGCAGCAGCATGGATTATAATATCTGGTTTAACTTCTGCCACAACCTCCCTAACTTGCTCAATATTAACCACATCCATAGGCATAACCTTGCAACCAGTGAACTTCTCAGCCAAAAGATTTAGTTTATTGTTCCTACCTGTCAAAATGACTTCATTATCATTCTTTAATGCAAGTGCAAGCCTCTTGCCCAGAAATCCAGTGCCTCCTGTTATGAGTATCTTCTTGCCCTTCAATTCCATGCTTCATTGACTTTATGGTTTGTAAATTTACACAACAAACGAGTAAACCGAAACATAATATTTGAACTCACTCAGCAACAGGTAACAGTATATAGGAAGCAGATTTTATTCTTCAATTTTGACAATCCCATGCTTAATTAGGTAATACAACACCAAGTAGCTAATACTTAACACTAACAGCATAAAGGTTTCCAAGAGTATGGGCAGTCCAGCGTAATCAAGGAATTCCACGCCAGCAACGTCATAAAAGAAACACTGATTTTTAACAACGTGCAGCGACTCTCCATCAACAAGGAATTCGCAAAGGGCATAGTGGTCGTTGTCCACTTCTCCCGTCCTAACAGACAAGTGATAATAAATTTCTGCCCTATGTGTCTTAAATTTTACAAGTCTAGCAGTGAAAGAATTGGCACTTTCATAGTAATATGGCGAAGCGGGTTCAGGCAAGAAATCGTTTTCTTTTATGTTTTGGATTATTTCGTTAATAATGGAAGTGTCAATATTTTTGTTAGTATCAATGCGGGCGTTTGCTTCATAAAAGGCTACAAGCGGTCTTTCCAAAAGGCAATAATAGTCATAGCAGATGCGATATGTAAGCAGATAGTCCATTATCATAATGGAATTAGTGGGTTTGTGTTCAAAGTCAACAATTGCCATAACTTGCTTGGCATCAAGCAGTTCACTAAACACAGCAGGACGCTTAAACGGATAATTCCACGTAAGGTATAGCAATCCGCCAACATAAACGTAAAAGAAAACAGTAATAAATAACGAGCCGATTCCGAAGCGTGCCAATAGTTTATTATGAAAGTGGATAGCAAGCAATAGCCCTGTGATAGCAGGCAAACCAAACCAAATCAGATACCATTGCCATTCGTAAAGGGGGTAAAAAGTGTCAAGAATTTCAAACGGAAATAGGAAATAAATAATGTTGACCAGTAATCTAAAAATCAAAAAGAAAACAAATGATGAGAAGATTATTTCTTTCAAATTGGATGTTTTCAAGGCGTGTATATGCATTTAGCGAGATTTCAATAAAGGTGAACGCTTGCGTGAGACATTATTGTATACCTTGTAACACTGTATTTCATATATATTCATAAACTTTTTCTGTAATCTTATATGCTTCCTTGTATTCCTCTTTGCTCACAGGCACATAATCGTCTGGGTAGCGGGTAGTGAAGGCGTAGTCTGTGAGATGTGCACTTTCTAAAACATCCTTTGGAAGTTGTATTTCATGATTGCTAAGGATTTCTAACAAAGTGCCGATGTTATGTGTTCTAAACTGTCTTGGGGGCAATTGTATGTTATAGAAAACAATTATTGCTTTTAAACTTTTTTCAGCCGCCTGTTGACAATGGTATGTAGCCATGTCAAGTTCGCCATATAACGATGCAATCTGTGAAACTTTTAAGTCTTTCTTTGCAAAATCAAGCCACATCTTTGCATCCTCACGCTTCATATATTACCTTACCATTATTAAATGCTTCATAATAAATTAAGTCCCATCTGTCTTTTAGCTTATTGCCTCTTTCAAGAGACTGAACAATAATATCAACATTTATGATTTTGTGTTTTAATAAATTTTCTCCTATTTTTCTTTGCAACGGTCTGCGGTCTTCGGGCTTGATGCCTTGTTTTAAAATTAGAAGGTCGTAATCGCTATGGGTAGTGGCGTCGCCACGGGCACGGGAACCAAAAAGAATAATCCTATCAGGGTCAACAGTGCGAACAATAACTTCTACAATCTTTTGTAACACTTGGTCTTCATGAACTGGGCATTTTTGCACATTTGCTCTCATTCTAACTCAGTTTCTTTAATGCCTTCCACTCTTATTAACGAATTTTCCAATCTTTTAGTTGCTTTTAGTGAGTTGTTATTACGAAAACAACAGTTGTTTTAAGATGGAATAGAGTTTATACGACGCTAATATGGTTGGTTTCTTTTTTATTGTTTTGATTAAAAACTGTAATGCTTTTGTTTTCTGATTACTACTAATGGCTATTGTAGAGGCAAATAAGAGCCTGTGAGCCCAAAAGATGTCAAGATATGATTTATAGACTTCATACAAATCTGGCGAGGAAACGATTTTGTCATATATGTATTGTGAACGCTTCAAAACCCTGTCAATCTCTTGCTTAGCCATGGTCTGCCCTTCGTGATGAGTAATATAAGCAAGGACTTTATTGACTCTCCCTAATTTGTGTTTTGCCATTATACGAATCCACAAATCATAATCTTCGGAACCAACTAATAAAGGGTTTTCATCAAAACGATATTTTGAATAAATGTCTCTATGCAGAAATACGGCGATACAACTAAGGAAGTTGCCCTCCATTATTGCTTTGTGCTGATTGTCAAGGGATGGGAATTTGTAGCGATACACAAGCGAGCCATCCAGTTTCCTGAGTTCATATAAACCATGAAAAAACTTTGTTTCACTATTTTTTGATGCAAAATCATAGGCTTCTTGAAGGCAGTGGGGTAGAAGGATGTCGTCTGAGTCAAGGAATGTAAGGAATTGTCCATTAGCCAGTTGCATCCCACGGTTTCTGGAATATGCCCGTTCAAAATTTTTTTCATTTTGAAAAACTCTTATTCTTTTGTCTTCTGAAGCGAGTTGTTGTGCTATTTGGAAAGTGTTGTCCGTGGACTTATTGTCAATAATAATGATTTCAAAATGCGGGTAGGTTTGGGCGAGGACGCTTTCCACGGTGCGTCTCAGGAACTTCTCACGGTTGTATGTAGGAATAACCACTGAAAACAGTATGGGTTCAGATTTGATTTTCACTTCCATGTTTGCCTGAGGAAGTTTTTAACTACATCAAGGAACACTTCTGTTTTTTCGCTATGTACCCAGTGCCCTGCGTCTTTTATTGTAACAAATAGTGAATGTGGGAACAGTTGCTTGATAATGGGCTTATAGTCTTCTTTCATAAATGGGGATTTTTCGCCTATGGCGAAAAGGGTTGGCTTGTTGCAGGGTGTTCCAGTGATTGCCTTCCGCAATTCTTTATAATACTTACGTATTGCGTTGACGTTTAGGACGAGCCTAAACTTCCCATTTGGGTCTCTTTTAACGTTTTTGGCAATTAAATGGGCGATATATGTTGGCAGGTATTGTGAGAGCCATTGTACTATTTGTCCACGAGAAGAAAACTGTTCAAGTGGTAGTTTCTCTAATAAGTCAAGAATTTTAAGATGGGTTTCATTGTCGGGATATTCCACTGGTGCTATGTCCACGACTACAAGGCTTCTGAGCGTTTGGCATCCGCCGTTTAGGGCGTAGTGCATAGCGACTTTTCCGCCCATTGAGTGCCCAATGATAGATACTTCTGAAAGGTTTAATTCTTTGATGAGTTGGGCGACGTCCTGAGCCATCGCTTCATAAGTCATCGGCTCTGCCCATGGTGAATCGCCATGGTTTCTAAGGTCTACGTTGATAACGTGGAACTCATCGGCGAGTTTAAGCGAGACAGTGTGCCAGTTGTCCGACATTCCAAATAGTCCGTGCAAGATGATAACTGTTGGGTTGTTTGGGTCGCCGTATTCCCTGAAGTGTAGTTTTACTGGTGTTGTCATGGGGGATTGAATTTTTAGTAAAATGCTAAACCGAATCGGAAGACCAGAAACCGGGTGTTGTAATATAAAGAATTTTTATGTTGAAGCACGTCATACATCACTTGGAAGAATAGCATCAGCCCGCCTGAGTAGGAAGCCATTCCGCCTCCTAAGAGCAGTGCGGGGTGCCACATGTGAAATTTATTATTCGTGCTCCTTTCTTTTATTGTTGACCGCAATTGTTCGTATTGTCCCGACAGGAAGAGGACATTAGGAATGATGAAAAATCTTGTAAAGACAATTGGACCGGCAAGCCTGTAAGTGTAGATTGGGTTTCCTGCGAGGTAATAAGCGAATTGGACTCCTGAATGCCATCGTTCGGTTATCATATATCCGACTCCGGGGTCCGCTCCGATGAAGTAGGAAGATGATCCGAAAGCCATTCCAATGTTTCCTGTGAAAAATATTCTTTCCTTCCAAGCGTTTGACCGAGGGGATTTACCGGTTGCAATGGTGTCCTGAGCGTTTAGGAAATAACTAAAAAGAACCAAGATACCAAATAGAAAAAGTCTCATTAAGGAAAGATTTTTCCGGGGTTAAGTATGTTCAACGGGTCCCAGAGTTTTTTTATCTGTTTCATCAGGGTTATTTCCGATTCAGGCACTGCTAAGGGTAGCCTGTTCCTATGAATCAGTCCGGTGCCGTGTTCTCCGGCAAGAGTCCCGCTTAACTCAACGCAAGTGCGGGTTATGTCATCCAACATCCTTTCCAATCTGTTTTTCCATTCTTGGTCGTCCAAGTCTCCTTTCAGGATATTAACGTGAATGTTTCCATCTCCTGCGTGTCCATAGCAAATGGTCTTAAGTCCATGAATTTTTTCCAATTGCTTAACTCTTTTCAGAAGTTCGGGCAGGTTTCGTCGTGGAACAATAGTGTCTGCGTCCACATAGGGGGAAATGCTTTTCACTGCCAGACCAATCACTCTCCTCAATTGCCATAGTCGTTCCTTATCTGCGTCGCTATGGGCAAAGAGAATGTCTCCATAAACATCTTTTGAAAGCAGGTTAGATATTTTCTCTGCCTGAGTAAAGAGTGTGTCAGTGAACCCATCCAGTTCAACCCATAGCATTGCGGTGGCATCGGGCAGAGAGACCGACACATCTTGCAGGTAGGATTTTGCAGCGTTTAAGGCGTCTTGCTCCATGAACTCAATAGCGGCGGGCATTATGCCCGACTGCATTATTTTCCCTACGGCATTCGTTGCTTTTTCTATGCTATCAAAAGGAAGGACGAGCAATAACGAATCTTCAGGATGGGCAATCAGTTTAAGGGTTGCCTTCGTTATGATGGCAAGGGTTCCTTCGCTACCAACCAGAGCCTGAGTTAGGTTGTATCCCGTTGTGTTTTTGGTAGTGTCACTTCCTGTCCAGAAGGTTTCTCCTGTTGGTGTAACCACTTCCAGATTAAGGACATAAGCCCGAGTAGTGCCATATTTAAAAGCGTGTGGACCGGCTGAGTCCTCTGATATGTTTCCTCCGATGAAACAGGACCCACGGCTTGCTGGGTCAGGGGGGTAATATAGCCCTAATTTAGCGACTTCTTCCTGCAAAACCTGTGTTATCACCGCTGGTTCAGTAATGACTAATCCTGAAACAGTATCAACATCAATAATTGAATTAAGTTTCTCAGTGGAAAGCAATATGCCTCCATATACAGGCAAGGCACCTCCGCTCAAGCCTGTCCCACCTCCACGGGGCGTAATAGGAATTTTAAATTCATTAGCAATTCTAACGATTTCCAAAATCTCCTGCTTGGAACGGGGTTTAACAACGACATCTGGGGGAAAATACAATCCTGTTTCGTCAGAAGCATATACAGATCGGGTTTCCTCATCAGTGTAGACCTCCTCAACGGCTTGCGAAAGCAGTTCAATAACCTGTTCAGTTACTTCGCCGTATTGCGTGGCTCTACTCATGTTGCAAGTATTCTGGCAATCTCAATGCCTGTTTGTAACGTCTTATGGTTTCATCAATACCGAGATAAAGGACGTCTGCGATGAGGGCGTGCCCTATGGAAACCTCTTTAAGCCACGGAATAGACCGTTTCAAGAATGGAAGGTTGTAAAGGTTCAAGTCGTGTCCTGCATTTAAGTCAAGCCCTACTTCAAGAGCCACTTTCGCCGCTTTTATGTATGGTCTTATTGCTTCTCTGGGATTAGTTTCAAACTGATGGGCATAAGGACCCGTGTATAATTCTACTCTATCTGCACCACATTGAGCGGCTCCCTTCACCATCTTAGGATCTGGGTCTACAAATATGGACACTCTAATTCCCACTGATTTCAATTCCTTCACAACATCCCTGAGGAAAGACTGATGCTTTATAGTATTCCAACCGTGGTCGCTGGTCAACTGGTTTGGGTCATCGGGAACCAACGTCGCCTGTTCTGGCTTGACTTCTAAAACCATTTTTAGCCAACGGTCATCTGGGAAACCCTCTATGTTAAACTCAGTGGTTATAACGGGTTTCAAAGCATACACATCGCTATAACGAATGTGTCGCTCATCTGGTCTGGGATGAACAGTTATGCCTTCTGCTCCAACATACTCACAATGCCTTGCAAACTTTACAACATCGGGAATGTTACCTCCTCTTGAATTACGCAGTAGGGCGACTTTATTCACATTAACGCTCAATCGTGTGTAGTAAACAGGCATCTTTTTCATATCAGTGCCATTAATTCGGTTATATTAACACTCAAAGAAAGGCAATAAATTCCTAATGGCACATAAGACAGGCTCGGAATATGCTATTTGCACGACGATGCCATAGCCTAATCATCCCATTTCTCCTTATTTGATTACTGGAATGAACTTAACTTCTCCAGAAGAAGAAACCATTTCCATGTAATACATTCCCTTAGGCAGATTTGACATCCTGAAAGAAACTCTATTTTCGCCGTTCAGTTGTTTATTTAAGAGAATTTTTCCGCCCACTGTGAAAACACGAATTGATTTAAGTGGATTTTGGGACTCAACGTGCAAATAGTCG
Organism: Chlorobiota bacterium; assembly: GCA_013153515.1. Taxonomy (GTDB): domain Bacteria; phylum Bacteroidota; class Bacteroidia; order JAADEI01; family JAADEI01; genus JAADEI01. The sequence continues at coordinate 9,369 of JAADEI010000022.1, forward strand.
TCAACAAAGTTTGAATTGACTTTCCACGTTGAAATCCGTGTTACAGGTGCGGACAACGGCAGTTGGGAACCTGTGAAGTAGTAATACTTCTCTTCTATGAAATCACTTCCAGAGTTAGTTAGTGTAAAGTTGTTTTTCTCTAAGCGTTCCGTAGTCGTTGATCTGAGGACGTCATAAGTTATTGATATACTCATTGGATTACCAGAAACCATGAAAATACCCGAAGCAGATTTTACATCTTTTATCGGCATATAGGTGGTTAGCAATTCATAAGGGTCTATTAAGCATTCTAATTGTTTCTGGGCAAGGATGTTGTTAGAGAACAGGTCATAGCTTGGGTCATATTCGGTAATGGTATACTTAGACCCTTCATTTGTTTTCAATGAGTCCAGTTTGCCATTTGAATTCCAGAAAAAATAGATGGTGTCTTTGCAAGAGGTGTCTGACATGTTTCCACAACTTACATCCATTGCTAAGAATCCTGTTGCGGCGTCATAGAAAAGCAGGTTTCGCGAAGTGTCAATAACGTTTCCCGGCTGATAGGTCAAGGTATATGCCTCAACAAGCTTTGAATTGTTGTAAACAAATTGCTTGACACGGTATTTATTTCCGTTGTTATCATACCACACGATTGAATCGATTCCGTCCAAGCCATAAAAGATGGTATCACTTCTTAACAGATTGCTCATGCCATCATATTCTTCAACTTTAACGCAGTTGAGCTGTCCATCATAGAAGAATTTACTTTTCCTGTTCAGAACAAAAGTGCTCGACGCTGTATCATAACTATAATGTCGCACGCTGTCGGACTCAGGGACAGTGGACATCATATAATAAACATGGGTTGAATCTTGGATGGAGACCTGTGATTGCGAAGGCGGGTTGTTCTGAAAGGTAGTAACATACTGCAATTGCTGTGCATTAATTAACCCACTAATAAATAAACCTACTAATGCTATGCTTGTAACATTAACTCTAATCATTATTGATTTATTTCTTACGAAGGTAGGGAAAATTTAGTAACCAGACAAATAGGATTTAATTCAATCTGCGTTATGTATTAGCATAAATAAGGGTTAATCGGCGGTTTTGCCTGATGGAGTTCTTTCATTATTTTTAAATTGTCTAAATTTGCAATAGCAAAATGAGAGAACAAAATAGGATAGCCATGAAGAAAGGGATTCTTACTATTGTCGGGATTAGTGTTTTAGTTGCTCTGGCACAACAGGTTCAATGGGTGGCGGACAAGAGCCATTCCAGAATCGGATTCAAGATTGCTCACATGGGAATTTCGCAGGTGGCAGGAGAATTCACTGATTGGAACCTAACTGTAACAACGGAGGGAGAAGATTTCACCACTGCTAAGGTACGGCTTGAAATAAATGCTGCAAGCATAAACACTAATAACGAAAAGCGGGATGCCCATTTGAGGCAATGCGACTTTCTGTGTGTGGAAAAATATCCTAAAATAATCTTTGAAAGCACTAAGATAACCCCTGTTAAAGGGAAGGACAATGAATATATTTTAGAGGGCAACTTAACTATGAAAGGCAAGACACATCCAGTTAAATTGACCCTTATTCATCACGGAACAGTGAGGGATCCGTGGGGTAACACAAGGGCTGGATTCACAGTAAAAGGAACCATAGACAGGTTCAAGTGGGATGTGTCGTATAACAAGACATTGGAAACAGGAGTGCCTCTCGTTGGTCGGGAAGTTGAGTTGGACACTCACATTGAGCTGATAAAGAAATCATAAGTGTCTTTCCCTCTTACTATAAAAGGTTTAGAAGGGAGGGTTCGTTAGTAGGCGAATGAAATGCTTAACAAGTTCGGGATAGGTTATTGAGGTATAGATGAGCCCGAATATAGCTCCCCATAGATGTGCTTCGTGGTTGATGTTATCCACGGCACGACGAGACATCCAAATGCTATATACAAGATAGAGGATTCCCATAGCTATGGCAGGCATTGGGATAAAAAAGACAAGGACCATATTCCACGGATTTATTAAAATAGCGGAGAAGACAATGGCTGAGACAGCCCCGGAAGCCCCAACACTCACATAAGCAGGGTCGTGCCTGTGTTTGTAGTAGGAAGAGAGAGAGGACATTATTCCCGAAAGCAGAAAGAGAAGTAAATAATTAAGCCTGCCTACCCATCGGTCCATAGCCAGAAACACGAAGGTCTTTTCCACATAGGAACCGAAAGAATAGAGAACAAACACATTTATAAGCATATGCAAAATGCCTGCATGCACAAACATATGTGTTATGAAACGATAATACTCTTTTTGAGTATAAATCCGATATGGGATGAGAGCTAACTTATAAATCAAGTATTGTTTTTGAAGTGCAATAAGGGACACAACTATTATTGCAATTACTAAGAACCCAGTGATGATGCCTGTGTCTATACCCATTTTTTGAGGCTAAACTACGACACACTATGCTTATCTGAATTCAGTCAAAATTTTGTTGTATAACTTTGTAGTATCAAAAACCCCGCACTATGAGTAAGGAATACAAGGTTATCGGTATCATGTCGGGCAGTTCATTGGACGGTCTTGACATATCCTATGCCCGCTACTGGCAGGAGGAGGGCGACGAAAAATGGAATTTTGAATTCATTAAGACCGAATTAATGCCTTATCCCCGAAAATGGCAATTAAGACTTGGTAATCTGGCTTATCAAGACGCCATTACATACCTAAAAACAAGTGCCTACTACGGCTTGTTCATCGGCGAGCAAGTCCGTGAATTCCTCTTAAAACACAATTTTGATAAGAAAGACATTGACTTCATCGCCTCACACGGACACACCGTGTTCCACCAACCAGAGAATCACGTGTCCAGTCAAGTAGGCGACGGAGCCAAGATAGCCGCCATTAGTGGAATACCCACTATTACAAACCTTAGGGACACGGACGTTGCCCTTGGCGGTCAGGGAGCCCCCATTTCACCAGTGGGCGACAAACTTCTCTTCCCTGAGTTTCCGCTTGCCTTGAACTTGGGAGGCTTTGCAAACATCTCTGCCCAATTGGCTGATGGCAGGCTCATCGGGTTTGACATTGTTCCCGTCAATGTTATTATTAATCAGATTGCAAGGGATTTGGGCTACGACATGGACAAAGACGGTTCCCTTGCCCGAGAAGGCAATGTTAATGAGGAACTTCTCAACACCCTCAATGGAATTTGGTATTACGACAAGCCGTTCCCTAAATGCCTAAGCCTTGGTTGGGTAAACAGGGTTCTCAAGCCCATCTTCAAGAAGGCTAAAATCAACAAGATAGACCTTCTGAGGACATACTACGAGCATGTGGCAATCCAAATAGGTAATGCCCTCAAGAAAATTAATGAAATAGGGCTTGCCGAGGACAAAGAGAGGAGGATGCTTGTTACTGGCGGAGGAGCCTTTAATGAGTTCCTGTTGGAAAGGATAAGGGAATACGTTGACGTTGAGATGGTAATCCCCGATGACGAGCTGGTCAAGTTCAAAGAAGCCCTAATCATTGGTTTGCTGGGCATTTTGAGGATGGAAGGCAAGCCAAATGTGTATGCCACCGTCACGGGAGCAGACAAAGACACAATCAACGGAGCGGTATACTTACCGCCCCCGGAAACAACTTAAACTTTTTTTTCTCCTCGCGGCTTCACTATTTTTCAGGTTTTCGATTGGCGGGTTCCCTTAAGGAGCCCGCTTTTTTCTCTCAAGATCACTGACAGAACTTAGTTTGACACAGATGTTTCTTTAGGTCACAGTGTTTCACAGAGCCAAAACGAAGTTCCACATAATTTTTATTAAATTTCTTATTCTTTTTAATACTCTGTGTCCATTGTGCTTGAACTCTGCGTTACACCGTGGTTTTCAAAAGAACCGTGTCCATTTGGGCTTTGGTTTAAGAGACTATTATTGCTTAATTTCACTTTTAAAATATGGCTTCTCATGACCCTAAGACCTAAAAAACCATCTGAGAGCAAAGTGATAACAACTCATTTTGTAATGCCCGATGACACGAACCATTTGGGCTATTTGCTTGGCGGACGCCTACTTCACTGGATGGACTTAGTGGCTGCCATTGTTTCTCAGAAACATTCAGAGCGGGTTACTGTAACTGTTGCCGTGGACAACGTGGAATTTAACAGACCCATTGGGCTGGGAGACATAGTGACCATTGAAGGTTTTGTAACGAGGGCATTCAATACTTCTATGGAAGTGTTCATTGATGTTCGGGCGGAGAACGTCCCTAAGGGAAATAGGTATCATGCCACAAGTGCGTTCTACACATTTGTTGCCATTGATTCGGCGGGCAAACCCATTCCTGTGTGCCCTGTGGAAC
>JAADEI010000100.1 GCA_013153515.1 Chlorobiota bacterium
TTACGTGAACCCACTTGTTAAACTCTGTTGTTAAGATGAATAGAGGTAAAGAGTTGAGACGATGCGATTTGGAGTTGAGACATTTAGGAAAAAAGGGTCTGAAAGGATATATGAATGGAAATGGTTGGTTAAGTATTGGCAGGACAGTCGTGGTAGGCGTCGCCGTGAACTGATTATGCGGGTGGACCACCTGTCGGGAATAGAAATTGAAATAATTAAAATTCTTGTTGATTCTTCGCTTGATTTCAAACAAAGAAGGCTCAAACTGGAGAAAATAGGCGTTAAACTACCATATAGTCAGTAAGCATTTCTCTATTTTTACCATAAAAATAGCATTGAACATAATATACATTGGACCGTTGTTTCCCTACAGAGGGGGAATTACCGTCACTGGCGAAAGATTTTTATACGAGTTGCAGAAGCATGGGTTCAACGTTAAAGGATGGACATTCAAACTTCTCTATCCACAATTTCTGTTTCCCGGCAAAACACAGTTCAGAGAAAACCCACCCTTGTATCCCATACACATTGAACGGAAGGTCCACACAATGAACCTATTTAACTGGCTCAACACAGCAAGACAAATAAACAGTCTTGAACCAGAGATAGTTATTTTTAGATACTGGATTCCGCAACTGGCACCGTCCTACGGCACGATAGCACGACTCCTCAAAAAACAAATTTTAAAGATTGGCTTTGTGGACAACCCTTTCCCTCACGAACCTTCTTTCATGGACAGGTTTCTAAACAGATATTTCATTTCTGCTATGGACGGGTTCCTCACTATGTCCGAAGCATCAGCATCAAAACTGAAACAACTAACTTCAAAGCCCATCAAATACGCCGTTCACCCTATTCTGGATATATATCCGCCGGCAATTCCTCAAGAGGAAGCAAGGAAAGTGCTGAATCTTCCTCTTGACAAACCAATAGTCTTATTCTTCGGGGCAGTTCGCCCATATAAAGGTTTGGACCTGCTAATTAAAGCCGCCGCCACTCCGCCTCTTAATCAGTTAAATGTTATTTTCCTTGTGGCAGGAGAATTCTACTTTAACAGCGAGCCCGAATATCGCCAAATGATAGACCAATTGGGTTTAAAAGATAAATTCATAATTCACAATTATTTCATTCCCGATGATAAAGTTCATCTCTTTTTCTGTGCCGCAGACCTTGTCGTCCAACCATATAAATCAGCCACTCAAAGCGGTGTAACTCAAATTGCATATCACTATGAGAAGCCAATGGTCGTAACTAATGTTGGGGGGTTGCCTGAACAGGTCCCAGACCACGTGTCCGGACTGGTCGTTGAACCAGACCCTCGGCAGATAGCCAAAGCAATACACAACTTCTTCACAGATGAAGAATTAGCAAGACGCCTCAAAGAGGGGGTCAAACAGGAAAAGGAGAGGTTTTCATGGACTGCGTTAGTGAAGGCGTTTCGGGATTTGTATGGATCTTTAAAGTGAGATTGTTCGGTAAATCAATAAATCAAATTGTGAGTATACTCAGAAAGTGAACAATGTCCTATTGGGGTTTTCGTGTAGCTTATTAATTATCTCACTGGCAATATCGTGATAATCAGGATTTATGCTTATACCTCCCATCTTTATTAGCTGTTTATTCCCTTCTGGTTGGGAAGGCAAAAAATCAGGGTCTACAACGAATAAAGGGGTTTTTAGTCCCAATGATGTCTTAGCGGCATGAAATGTTCCACTCATTTTATTTGTCTTGGGGTCCCGTTCTGGTCCGGATTCAATGACAATAACTGCGTGGGACAGGGCACATACAAGTTTGTTCCGTTCCATCGCTCGCCAACCTTTCCATTTGTCGTTTGGGGCAAATTGGGAAACGGCGAGAAAATTGTTTTTAAATCCCTTAATTTGTCTAAAGCTCGGACGCATTTTAAATTCAAGTATTCCATAAGATAGGACTGCGATTGTTGAGCCACCCACTAACAAAGCCCCTAAATGAGCATTTTCGTCAATTCCTTTAGCATATCCAGAAATTATAGAGAGTCCCTTCTCAGCCAATTGAGAAGCGAATCGTCTCGCTAATTGTTTGCCCTTGTCAGAAGCATGTCTGGAACCTACTATGGCAATTCCGGTTTTTTTCAGTATCTCTAAATTACCTCTGGAAAATAAAATAAAAGGAGCAGTATCTTTTAACTTATTGTCTATAATAGCTGGATATAAATGATGCCCTTTGTGTATTATATGTACATTGTTCCTGCGAAGATTCATAAATTCTTTGCGAATAATAACGTCATCTTTTGAAGCAAAAGTAGAAGGGTCAATCCCTTTATCAAGGTAATCTCTGTAAATAGAATGTAGTTTTTTGTTCCCTATCCCTTTTGTTCTGTAAAGACAGAACCATGTATAGGCATTATCGTTATATGAAAAAGATATTACAGGATGGCGATTCATAACTCTCTGTTTCGTAACGTTTTAGTTATTGTCAGCACAAACACTTTTTTTACTCGTCCTTCACTCATTAGAACAGATGTAGCGGCTTTTAAAGTTTCGCCACTTCTGTATATATCATCAAACAATAAAATATACTTTCCAGCGAATCTTAAATCACTTACACGAAAAGCGTCACTTAGGATTTTTATCCTTTGCTTTGGATCATTGATATTTTTCAGAGGTTCAGTATTTTTCTTTTTTAGAAGATAATCAAGAGGAACGGGTAAATTAAGATGTTTGCCGAGCCTGTTAGCTATTTCAATGACTGGTTGAACTGGTCTTGGTTGGGAAGGAGGAATAGGAATTATTGCTTTTAACCAAGGTAAAACATATCTGGTCCTTAAGAATTGTACTGCAATATGAGTTATGTCGTCAATAAGCTCTAAATTACCTCTATATTTTATTTGATATAACAATTCACCTAAGTAGGTTCTTTGAAAAGCCCCTGTTCCTACCGCCTCTATCGTGTGCAAATCTAAAGCCCAGCCTATATGCCAGTTACCTTCTAAAATATGGACATTGTATTTTTTCTCTGTCATTACCTATTTTGGTTTTTTCTTTACAACGAAAACCTCTGTCCCGGCATTGACTTGACCAGTCCTTTCATTTCCATCATTAATAGCGTGTTCATTACTTCGGGGATAGGTTTTTCCAATGCAGAACTTATTTCTTCTATTGATAGTGGGTTGTTGGATGCTCTGAGAAGGTCGTAAATGGCTTGCTCCTCGGGAGTCAGAAAGAGAGTTTTTTGTTTTAATTGTTTTCTGCGGGTCCAACCCATTGAGTCTATTATTGTTTGAGCATCTATGACCACTGAGGCTATGTTGTCTTTTATCAACTTCAAGCACCCCCTTGAAGTTTTATCATGAACTCTTCCTGGGACAGCAAACACTTCTCTGCCATAATCAAAAGCGAAGTGAGCGGTGATTATAGCACCACCGTCCTCTTTGGATTCAATCACCACAGTTGCCTCCGAAACACCGGCTATCACCCTGTTCCTACGAGGAAAATGTTCCTTTTCCGGCTTTTCTCCGGGAAAAAATTCACTTATTAATGCACCTCCTGATTCAATGATTTTTGTTGCTAACCTCTTATGAGCAGCAGGATAAATGATGTCTAATCCGTGAGCCAACACAGCAACGGTATATAATCCTTTATTCAAAGCCTCTTCATGAGCCACACTATCTATGCCATAAGCCAAACCACTCACTATCACTGGTTCCACAGACGCTAAACCTTCAAGTAGTTCTTTGGTCACCGAAATGCCGTAAGGGGTTGGACGCCTCGTGCCAACTATGGCAACGGAAGGACTGTTAAACCAGTCAATGGAACCCTTATAACACAAGACGTAAGGGGCATCGTCGCAATGCTTCAACAACGGTGGATACGTGCTTTCGTCAAAAAATGCTAATTCAATATCGTGTTTCTGGCACTGGTCAAGAACTTGCAAGGCTTTCTCAATAGCCTGCCGAGCACTCCTTTCAAAACTGACTAAGGTGCTTCTCCCAATACCTTCTATTCCGAGCAACTTACTGACTTCCTTTGCATTGCCTTCAAAGATGTCTTTTAAATTAATCTGTGATGCTATTATTTTTCGTGCTAACTGATTGCCAATGCCTTCAACATATCTTAACGCAATCCGATGTGTCAGTTCCAATTCCTGATTTCCGTTCAACATATCATCACTAATTTAGTAAAGATGGACAAAGACAAAGTGTTTGTTAACGGCGACCTGTTCAGACCGACTTCATTAGACGAATTTATTGGATTTCCTGATGTTATAAGCAATCTGCGTGTTTTTATTAAGTCGGCTATAAAACGAAAAAGCCCACTTGACCACGTCCTCCTTGTCGGACCGCCCGGAACAGGAAAGACCTCTTTGGCACGGCTCATTGCCAAAGAATTGGGAACGAACTTTGTTGCGATTAATGCACCAGCAATAAGCAAACCAGCCGACCTGTTGTCAACGCTCACCAACTTGAAATCCGGTGATGTTCTCTTCATTGACGAATTCCATAGATTGCCCAAGTCCGTAGAGGAAGTTCTAATGGTTGCAATGGAGGACTTCGTAGTGGACTATGTCGTGGAAAGCGGTCCCTACGGACAAAACATTAGAATTTCACTTATGCCTTTTACTGTTGTGGCGGCAACCACCAGACCAGCACTAATAAGCAGTCCTCTCAGATCCAGATTTGGAATAACCTTCTCTCTCTCTTTGTATGATGATGAGACACTTAAACAAATTGTTCAGCAAGCCGCCGATAAACTAAATGTTTTTATCACGGAGGAATCCGCTGGATTAATAGCCACCTGTAGCAGGGGAACACCTCGGATCGCCCTCAATCTGCTCAAAAGAATGATAGACTTTGCCACAGTGAGCAATAGGAAAATCATTGATGCCGAAATAGTCGGGGAATCTTTGAAAAAATTGGGCATCCACAAATCAGGACTGCACAAAGCAGACATTAAATTTTTAAGGGTTCTAATGGAACATTTTGATGGAGGACCGGCGGGAATAAACGCCATTGCTTCCTTAACTGGGGACGAGCCAGCCACTCTGGAGGAAGTGATTGAACCGTTTCTGTTGCAAAAAGGACTTGTTGTCAGAACACCCAGAGGAAGAATCCTCACCGACGAAGGAAAGAGGCTTTTACAGGAAGTGCAGAAAGGTATGTAATTATTACACTCATCACACTGCAATAGTGTCATACAACTTGCAACTATGTCCATGCCTGTCCCGTGGCACGTGAATTGTCATAAATTTACCCTGAAAAATACACGAGCTATGACGGAAACTCAAATCAAAGTGGGTCTCAAGCCATTGCACGACAGAGTGGTGGTCAAGCCCATTGAAGAGGAAGTAACTAAATCAGGAATTATCATTCCAGACACCGCTAAGGAACGCCCTCAACAGGGCTTAGTCGTTGCCGTCGGGCCAGGAAAGAAAGATGAGCCCACAACAGTCAAAGTGGGCGAAAAAGTCCTTTTTGGAAAATACGCCGGTACTGAAATAGAAATTGACGGAGAAGAATACCTCATAATGAGGGAATCAGACATCTACGCAATCATTGAAGAATAATAACCGCGAAGGTTTAAACTTCAAAATAATTGAAATTTTAAAATAAAGTGAACCATGGCAGGAAAAATCATATTATTTGAAAGCGAAGCACGAGACAAACTGCTCAAAGGGATAGACACCCTTGCCAACGCAGTTAAGGTTACTCTCGGACCACAGGGCAGAAACGTGATTATTGAAAAGAAATTTGGACCGCCACATGTAACAAAAGATGGCGTTACCGTTGCTAAGGAAATTGAATTGGCAGACCCGGTTGAAAACACAGGAGCTCAGTTGGTTAGGGAAGCAGCCAGTAAGACAGCGGATGTGGCAGGGGATGGAACAACAACTGCTTGCGTATTGGCTCAAGCACTTATCCACGCCGGCTTGAAATATGTTGCAGCAGGAGCAAATCCAATTGAATTAAAGCGAGGCATAGACAAAGCAGTTAAGTTCGTGATAGACACCCTCAAGGAAATGTCCATTCAAGTTGGAGATGATTACACAAAGATTGAGCAAGTTGCAACCATTTCAGCAAACAACGACCCTGAAATAGGGAAGATCATCGCCGAAGCAATGAGGAAAGTTAAGAAAGAGGGTGTCATCACTGTTGAGGAAGCCAAAGGAACAGAGACATATGTTGAAGTAGTGGAAGGTATGCAATTTGACAGAGGCTACCTCTCCCCATATTTCATCACTGACCCCGACAGGATGGAATGCGTTTTGGAAGATCCCTATATTCTCATTACAGATAAGAAGATTTCCAGCATGAAGGAGCTTCTCCCCATCCTTGAAAAAGTTCTACAAACAAACAAGCCTCTGCTCATCATCGCCGAGGACGTGGAAGGAGAGGCTCTCGCTACATTGGTGGTTAATAAACTTAGGGGCATTTTGAAGGTCTGTGCAGTTAAAGCACCCGGATTTGGTGAGCGAAGGAAGGCAATGCTTCAAGACATAGCTATTTTAACTGGTGGTGTTGTCATCTCGGAAGAGCAAGGCTACAAGCTCGAGAACGCCGACCTCAACATGCTTGGCAGAGCAGAGAAGGTTGTCGTTGACAAAGAAACCACAACTATCATCGGTGGCAAGGGAGATCCGGAAGACATCAAGGCACGAATCAAGCAAATTGAAGCCGAGATAGAGAAGGCAACAAGTGAATACGACAAGGAAAAACTCCAAGAGAGGAAAGCTAAGTTGGTGGGAGGCGTTGCAGTCATCTATGTTGGTGCACCAACTGAGGTGGAACTCAAGGAAAAGAAAGACAGGATTGAAGACGCTCTCAGTGCTACAAGGGCAGCCGTTGAAGAAGGAATCGTTCCGGGAGGCGGAGTGGCTTACATAAGGGCACTCCAAAAATTGGAATCCACCCAGCTGGAAGTGGAGCACGAAGACCAGAAACTGGGCATTGAGACGGTTAAGAAAGCCCTCCCTGAACCCTTGAAGCAAATAGCCGCTAACGCAGGGTTTGAGGGGTCCGTCATAGTGGAGAAAGTGAAAGAGAAGGACGGAGATTGGGGCTTCAATGCTAAGACAGGCAAGTTTGAGCGTCTCCTTGAAGCAGGAGTAATAGACCCAACGAAGGTGGTGAGAACTGCTCTTGAAAACGCCGCATCAGTATCCGGGATGTATCTGGTTACTGAGTGCACAGTGGCTGAAGAGCCTGAAAAGGAAAAGAACACCACACCACCAATGCCTGAGTATTAATTCAAAACTCATAGCAATTCAATAATTAAACAGGGGGCGTTCCCTCTATTCGGGGACGTCCCTTTTTTATTTTGGATATATCTTTGATTTGTCATGTTCTTTCTGATTCTGGGGTTGGCTATTAGCAATGGGAGTGTTCAACATGTGGATTCACCTATAATACTGGACACAATAAGCATTAAAATTGTTAGGGAAGAACCGTTGCCCTATATAAACCACGTGTTTGCTCAACCAGGGGACCCTTCAAACATCGCTAAACTGCTTCATGGCAGAGGAGGTATTTACACCCAGCAATCGCAGGCAGGAGGCGGAAGCCCTATAATTAGAGGGTTTGAGGCAAACAGGATCCTACTGCAAGCAGAGGGAACACCGCTCAACATGACCATTTTCCGAAGTGGACACCTGCAAAATTCTATACTCTGGAGCCCGTGCTTCATTGAAGAAGTGGAAGTTTCAGAAGGGGGAAGGGTCTATAATGAAGCCCTTGGAGGATCAATAAACTTTAAGTTGAAAGCACCCGAAGGAAAATATGTTGAAGTAGTCAACCATTTGGAGAGTGCAACCAGAAACTGGTCCACCTGTGCCAACGTGTCGTGGGATTCAACATTTGCAGGGTTTTCCTTCACCACTTTCGGAGACATCAGGGCGGGGAAAATACTTCCAGAAAAGGGAGAAAAATGGCTTAGAAACTGGTATGTCGTTTCAAAAGACAGAGACTATGCTATTACAAACATGAACCCTTTCGTGCAGAAACCCTCTGGCTATAAGCATCTGGCAACATTTTTCAGAAAGCGATTTCCTAAAAATGACCTATGGGCATACGCAACAGCAACAAGCAACATTCCCAGATATGACAGATTGACTCTGGAAAAAGATGGTAAGCCCAAGTATAGCGAATGGTATTACGGACCGCACCTCTGGGCAATAGTAAAAAACACTTATTCAATAAATAGGCGGACAGACTTTGAAGGAATGGCATTTTTCTATAGGGAAAGCCGTCATAGAAGAAAATTTAATGACCCTTGGCGTTGGAACCAAATTGAGTCTGTTGTGGGAGTGCACGCCAGCATAAACCGTAAAGTTTTACAAAGCGGAGTTTTGAAATTTATGAACAGATTTGAGCATGTGTTTTCAAAATCTTATCAGGAGAACATATTTACAAAAATGAGGCATAGTGCACCAACCAGATACCCACAACAAGGAACAAATGTTTTGGTCTCGCATATCAGTTTTGAGCAGAAAAGCGATTTATCAAGCAATGTGAAGGCTTATACCAACTTAGTTATTGGAGGAACGGTCATAAGTGCCAACATGGGGGAATCAAAAGTGTTTTATCCATTTCTGCCGGATAGAATCTTTAAGGCGTTTGCTTCGTGGGGAGGCTTCATAGGGCTAATGTATGAGGAACCAGATTTCGAGGCGGGCATAGTGGTTCGCAGGTCATTTAAATTCCCAAACATTGACGACCTTGCCAAAGTGTTTGATTCAAAGCCCGGAACAGTATTTGTTCCGTCGCAAAGCCTGAGACCAGAAATAGTTTATTCTTGGGAACTGCCCATCATTGTTAAACCAGAAAATTTTTATGTCAAATTCACACCCGTCTATCAAGTCTTAAAAAATAGGATTACAGCCGTTGCAAGCAATGATTCCATTTTATATGAAGGCGAACCAAGTCAAGTATATTACATTACAAACGCTCAGCGTGGCGAAGCAATCGGGTTCACCGCATCTCTAAAAGCCCTTCTTTGGGAGAAGGTAGATCTTTCAGCATCGGGACGCTTCCTTCAAGGAACGCTTGCTTTGCCAGATGGGTCAATCGTCCCACTTTCTCACGTGCCGCCACCCACCGCACTTACTTCAATTTCTTTTCCATTGGAAGACAAGATAAACATGCTTTTTGAATGGTATTGGCAGGACGCCAAACCCAAATCGTTATATAACCCGGGCAGTGAAGACAACCTTGAATATGCCCTTGATTATGGACTTCCAGCAGTGAACATTTTCAATGTGGGCTTTGTGATAACCATGTCTTCAAAAGCCTTTATCTATCTGGGAGTTGACAACATATTTGACTTTCACTGGAGAAGTTTTGCCTCTGGCATAAGCAATCCGGGAAGAAACTTTATTTTTGAACTTAAATTTAAAATTTAAGGCAATATGTCGCAAATTAGCGATGAACTGAAAAACAGGTCTCTAAGTGTTTTTGATCGGCTTGTGGAAGCCTTCCCAAATGCTAAATTGACACTTAATTTTAAGAATGCATTTGAATTGTTGGTTGCCACAGTCCTCGCCGCCAGAACACCAGATAAAAGGGTTAATGAGGTTACGCCCGAATTGTTTAAGAAATTCCCGGATGCCAAATCAATGGCACAAGCAACAGTTGAGGAGATTCAGTCTTTGATTCAGAAAATCAATATGTCTAAAACCAAAGCAGAACGACTCAAAAAACTAAGTCAGCAATTGGTTGAGAAACACGGCGGGGAAGTCCCGAGCACTATAGAGGAACTAACTGCATTGCCGGGAGTGGGGAGGAAAACAGCCAATGTGGTCTTAGGAAATGCAATGGGGATAGTGGAAGGACTGGAAGTGGATTCCCACATTGCAAGGGTCTCTTACAGACTTGGTCTAACCAAGCACACTAATCCAGACAAAGTTGAGCAAGACCTTATGCAAGTCCTACCAAAAGAAGTGTGGGTTAAGTACACTCACGTGGCTAAAGAATTGGGCAGGAAGTATTGCAGACCGAAAAATCCCAAATGCTCAGAATGTCCCGTTAATGACTTGTGTCCTAAAATAGGAGTGAAATGAGTTGGGAATTAATAATTGCATGGGCAATAGCCTTCTTTGCAATACTAACACTCGGGTTCATCTCTTACAGGATTATGAAACACACGGAAAAGATGCAGCAGTTTTCCCTTGTTAAGGAACGGCAACGCCTTAGTTTCCCATTGCGTATGCAAGCCTATGAGCGACTGGTCATTCTCCTTGAAAGGATTAATCCGCTTGCATTGTCAAAACGCCTTTTGACCAATCCAAACATTCCAGCCCGACAGCACTACCTGAACATGATAAACACCATCAATGCCGAATTGGAACATAACATCAGCCAGCAGGTCTATGTCTCATCAGCCGCTTGGGAAGAGGTATTGTCGGCACGGGACAAAGTGGTTGCCCTTCTCAATCTGGCATTGAAATCCCTTCCGTCAAACGCCAAAGCAAAAGACTATCACAACATGATTATAAAACTTTATATGGAAAGCGAAGAACACCCTACAAAAAATGCTATTGAATTCCTTAAGGAGGAAGCCCGCAAGTTGTTGTGATGACGTCTATGAAAAGCAGATTCAAAAAGATTCTTGGTTTTTTCACACCACAAATTTCCATTTTGGCGGCCAGCCTGTCCTATTGGTCAATTCTTATGCTCGCACCTTTCTTGATAATAGTAATCGTTATCATCGTCCACATTCCTATTTTTGACATTGGTTTTATTGAACAAACAATTAGCCTGTTGCCTGTGGAAGTTCAAAACGCTATTCAAGAAGCCCTTAACAACGCCCGACGATACAGTGCCACAGCAAGTATCATTTCCTTGATAAGTGCCTATGTCATTGCTTGGCAATTCAACCTTGTCCTGAGCAGGTCAATGAAGATGATATGTCTTCCCGGCACAATGCGTGAATATAAAGATTGGCTATGGGCTTTGATAATGCCACTATTTCAACTAATTGCAGTAATCATCGCATCTGTTACCATAGTTGTTGTGCCGGCATACATCACCTTTGTGAATAGTGAGATAAAGGGTATAGTGAGTGTGGGCATTCCAGTGGTTGTCCTGACAGCTCTCTTCGTGGGGTTCATTTTGACAGTGTTCAGAACCAAATGTTTCAGGTATGTTTTTGAAGTGATGCCTTTCTGGATAGTGTGGTTAGTGGTCCTTCAAGGGGGCTTTAGCATCTATGTTTCAAAAGTTTTCAGGGCATGGACGCTATACGGCTCAGGCAGTGCATTCGTCCTGCTTCTCGTCTGGATTTACTTCTTTTTCGTTGGGTTCCTGCTCTCTGTTCGCTATGTGTCCTACAGATGCTCTAAACCAGAGGAAAATGGAACGTAAAATCCTCATTTTATCGGACACACACGGGTTCCTGCATCCAAACATCTTTGACATTGCCGAATCATCAGACGAAATCTGGCACGCAGGGGACTGGGGCACTTGGGACATCCTGAATGAGTTAAGAGCGACAGGAAAACCAGTCAGAGGAGTCTTCGGAAACATAGACGGATGGGACATAAGACAGGAACTGCCTGAATTTGATCGGTTCCAACTTGACGGTAAAGACATCCTAATCACTCACATTGCAGGAATGCCACCATCATACAACTACAAAATAATGCAGATACTAAAGCAAAACCCACCATATATGCTAATTTGCGGACACACGCATATCTTAAAAGTATATCACGACAAACGCTATAACATGTGGTATGTCAACCCGGGAGCAGCCGGGAAATATGGTCCTCAGAAAGTCTCAACAGTTTTGCAAATGTTATGGGACAGCAAAGAAGGAAAACCAACTCGTTTCAGGGTTATTGAACTGCCTTGAATAATTCAAGAATAAAATGAGTTGTTGAAATTTATGTCCCATTATTACGCTAATTTTAATCTGAAAATTATGTTTGATGTTAGTGAAAAGCATATTACAACAGTATGTTAAGGCAATATTTGATTTATGGCATCGGGATGCCCGTGAAGAGAGCCTATATCCAGCATTGAAAGAATTGATTGAGGAGATAGGCAAGGCACTCGGGCATGAACAAATAGATATTACTGTATTACCTAAGAAAACAGAAGTGGGAAACCCAGACTTTCGTATTTGGGATGGAAATGCACGAATTATAGGCTACATAGAAGCCAAAAAGCCAGATGTTATAAGCCTTGAAAATTTAATTCACTCAGAACAGATAGAAAGATATAGAACGACTTTCCAAAATTTTATTTTAACTGACTTTCTCAATTTCTACCTTTTTAGAAATGAAGAACTGGTAAGGACAGTCTCAATAGCACGAAAAGAATTACTGATAAGCAAATTAGAGCCACCCATTGAAAATGTCAATGAATTCAAGAAATTGTTAGAGGATTTCTTTTCTTTTTCAACACCTGCTTATAAATACGCCCACGAATTGGCAAGAGTTCTTGCCTATAAAACACAATTTCTTAGGGACCAAGTTTTAACAACAGAATTGAAGCAAAATGATTATCTCAAGGGCTTAAAGGAGGTTGTTGAGAAGCAATTGGTTTATGGACTCTCAGACAAGCAATTTGTGGATATGTATGCTCAAACACTCACCTATGGACTGTTCGCTGCACGCATGAGAACCCACAATCCAGATAATTTTACACGTCTTACGGCAATCCAGTATATTCCTAAATCCATAGGCGTCCTTTATGAACTTTTCAAGTTTATTTCTGTGATGGCTGACTTGCCTAAGAGCATCCAAGTGATTATTGAGGATATTATTGACGTTCTTCGCAACACTGATGTAAATGCTATTTTACACCAATACAGGACTGCTCGGGGAGATGATGACCCTATAATTCACTTCTATGAAACTTTCCTTGCAGAATATGACCCTGATTTGCGGGAACGAAGAGGCATTTACTACACACCTTTGCCCGTGGTTAAATATATCATTTCAGCAGTGGATCACTTGTTACAAGAAGTGTTTCAGCAAAACAAAGAGAACAAGGACGGATTGGCAGACCCAAACGTTAAGATATTAGACCCCGCAGCAGGTACCATTACTTTTCTCGCTCAAGCAATACACAAAGCCTTAGAAACCGTAGAACAAACATATGGCTCTGGGTTCATTAATCAAATTATTAAAACTCATATACTGAACAATTTTTATGGATTTGAATTGATGATGGCTCCTTACGTGATAGGACATATTAAGGCAAGTTTCACATTAGAAGAGTATGACTATGTACTACAAGAGAGCGAACGATTTCCCCTATACCTGACTAACACCTTGGAGGTACATCCACCTCAGAAAAATAGACTTTTCCCGTTGCTTAGTCAAGAAGGAGAGGAGGCATTAAAGATAAAACAAGAAACACCAATTCTGGTAATTATGGGCAATCCACCCTATAGTGGGCACTCGGCGAACCAAAATGAATGGATTGACAAATTGTTGAAGAAAGACATTGACGGACTGCAAAGTTATTACAAAGTGGACGGAAAACCGCTCGATGAGAAGAATCCCAAATGGTTACAGGATGACTATGTTAAGTTTATTCGCTTTGCACAGTGGAAAATTAATAAACATGGCAAAGGAATAGTAGCAATGATTACCAATCACAGTTATTTGGATAATGCCACATTTCGGGGCATGCGTCAAAGCCTCTTAAAAACTTTTGATGA
>JAADEI010000122.1 GCA_013153515.1 Chlorobiota bacterium
CTGATTACACGGTCTCAATTTCGGAAACTTTAACCTGAAAAATTAGACCTAAAGGGAAAAGAGGGGTATATACTAATTATGCAAAAGGTTCTACTTTTTAATTATTGATGGTCAAGGGATATCACAGGATTAAGCGCTTTGTCAATTCTATAAACAATTACCCTCTTATTATGCTTTTGAGCCCCACGTCTTGGAACCAGACATAAATTTTAATTTAGGCGATTCCCTCCCGACAATGCCTTATAAATCTTTATTTTCAGACACTTTCATATCGTATAAGACAGCTAGCCCTACAATGTTGTTAATAAGTTCGTTTAAGATTCTTTCCGTCTTTTGCTTGTCTTCGTCCGTTAGCACTTCAAAGTCTTGCAGTCCTTCCGACAACTCGTTTAGCATAGAGAGGATCTCACTTTCATATTCATTCTTAAATAGAAGTGAGTATAGAGTTTTAACTTCTGCCTCTGACAATTTCTCGTTTTCAATAGCTTTTTCCAGATACCTATTTAAATTCTCTAAAGACTCAATGAACTTAGAAAGTTGCTTTAGGATTTCTTCAGCTTTTGAAGGTTCTTTATGTTTATACCATTCCAGCAGTATTAAAAATGCCCTCAATCCTGCCATCCGAAGGTTTTTTCTTATAACGAACATCTTTGCTTCAATGGGATATGGAACCAAATTTGATGAGAGTAAAAGAGTTTTCCCGTGAAGTTTAAGTTGGGAACTTCCCCAATAGCCTTAGCGTTATGTAAAATGCACAGGATACTTTGTGCAGGCTTTTGGAAGAGAAAGGGAGGTGAGAGCCTCTTCTCTGTGTCGGTATCACTGCTTGTGTACCGAGATTTGCAGCGCTTCTTACCTCCCCCTCCCCTTCGGGGGATTCACTATCTTTTAAAATGTTTGGGTCACTAAGTTCCTCAGAGTAAAAACTGAGTTGTACAGAGTTTTATTAGAATTTTTAGTTTTTAATACTCGGTGGTTCATTTCCATGGTTCAAATGTCTAAATTGACTTTACTACTTCATATTCCACTAACAGAAGGATTCCTGAGTTGCTCCGCTCTTCATGAACTTTCTTGACCGGCAACTTCTCTAAGAATTTTCGGACATCCCGAGTAAAGTATTCGTGCATGAGAGGGACAGTTACCTTTTCCAATGCCTTGAACGAAGCCTTTAACATAGTGTTGCAGGGGGAGGTGTGTTCCAGGAACAGGAGTTGTCCGCCGGGACGCACGACGCGAACCATTTCCTTAGCTACCTCTTCCGGTGCTTCCAGATTGCAAAAGACGAAAGTGGACAGTGCAGTATCAAAAAAACTATTTTCCACAGGTATTTTGTCGGCACTGGAAATGAACACTCCGGCAAGTCGTTGGACATATTCATCAGGCATTTGACCGAGCATCTTCCGACTGCTATCCAAACCATATAACTCAATATGCGGAGGATAAAATGGGATGTTTGCACCTGTGCCAATGCCTACTTCCAAAACTCGCTTGCCCTTAACCCTGCTTATTAGTTTTCGTCGCCATTCCCTCAAACAGCATTTCTCGGCGACATACATCGCCTTGTTATAGACAGGTGCTATCAGGTCAAAATCAATCAGTGGCACGGCTACGCAACACGATTATGTTTAGAAGTCTTCATCATCCCACTTCAGGGCGCCGGTTTTGTATTCAGTAACCCTTGTTTCAAAGAAGTTCTTTTCTTTCCTTAGGTCCATTGATTCGCTGAGCCAGGGGAACGGATTTGAAGAGCCATATTGTTTGGGCAGTCTTATTCTTTGAAGGCGTCTGTCCGCAATATATTCTACATATTGTTTAATGAGGGAGACATTCAATCCAAGGATTCCTCTTGGGAGGCAGTCCTCCGCATAGGCTATTTCCAGTTCCACAGCCTTTTTAATCAGGTCAACCAATTCCTGTTTGAAGGCATCAGTCCAAATCTCAGGGTTCTCATCAACAATGGTGTTAATGAGGTCTGAGCCGAAAGCGAGGTGCAACGTTTCATCTCTAAGAATGAATTGGAATTGTTCGCCTATGCCCGGCATAATGTTTCTGTTCATGAGCCAGAGCATCATAGCAAAACCTGCATAGAAAAAGATTCCTTCCATAATGACATAGAACCCGACTAGGTCGTGAACAAACCGTTGAATGTTTCTAACGCCTTTGGTTGTGAATGAGGGATCCAGGACAGCTTCTGTTAGTCCAACGGCAAATTCATCTTTTTCGCGGATAGAGGGGATTTTGAGATACATGTTATAAATCTGGTCCGGGTCGAGATTCAACGTGTCGCAGATGTAGATGAATGTGTCTGTGTGCACCGCCTCCTCATAAGCCTGTCTGAGAATATACTGCCGACATTCAGGGTTAGTAATATGCTTATAGACAGCCAGTGCCAAGTTGTTTGCGGTCAAGCTTTCGGCAGTAGAGAAAAACCCAAGGTTATAGAGGATCATTCGTCGCGTGTCGCTATCCAGGAACCCTGGTGTTTTCCATTGTTCAACATCTCGTTGCATATTCACTTCCTCGGGGACCCAATTGTTTGCTACACCCATTTTATAATACTCCCTTGCCCACTTGTATTTAATAGGCAAAATTTTGTTCGGGTCCGTTACTTCACAATTGATAATCCTCTTCTCTTCTACAGAGCCTCGTTCAGGGCGAATCAACTCATTCCATGACATCTTATTGGGATTTGAAACAAAAATAGATATAATTGTGCATAGTGCATCTTAATTATTACAGCATCTAGTAGTCAGTCATTTTTATAGTTATTTTAATGTAACGGAGCCTAACCTGTTCATCGTCATCAACCGTTCCTGGAAGTCCAGTATACATCTCAAAGAAAATGCCGTTGTAGGGGTCGAACACCACGGGAGCAAATCCGGAAGCGATACTATTGTATGTATGAGCCAATTTGTAAATACCAAAAATACCGGAAGAATCAACAGAAAAAACAACTTCTGCATGTTTTCTTTGTGTGGTGCTACTACTACTACTGCCGTCCAAATATGTAAAAGACGATGCAGTCAATAGATTAGAAGGGGTATAATATAGGAGGTAAAATAATCCTGCCGATGATTTATCTGGAATAGTAAAGCCTATGCCCTGTATAGAGTCAGACAAACCATACATATCATCACAATCTGGTCTGCCGGAGCCCCCCTTAGGTAGAACTTCCCTTCCAATTTCAATTTCGACGATATATTTAATTCCATCATTCACGGATGGCAAAATGCCTCTATCAAGGATCTTATATTTTACTAACAATTCCTCTTCCGGGGCACCACCATCGAACTGGATGTACTTACAATTTGTATCTACGGACACTGATTCCGCCGGATTTATCCAAGCATTGTTAAACAGTTCGCAAGGCGTTATGATTTTTTCAAACACTATATGTGTGTTAGTGTATGACTGAAGGCTTTTCCATTTTTCGCCGTCCCAAAAGTAATATCCAGGGGGCATAGAGGGTCTTCCTTTGTGATACACTAATAGTGCGGTATCTGGCTTAGTGGCGGTGGTTACCGTATCACGATATCCTGATAGGGTAAGTCTGGGCAATAGAACCCCTTTGTCTGTTGATGAGATGTCTAAGATGGAGGAACCGGCGGGGTTTGATGTGCCAATGCCCACTTTTCCATCTGGTTGAACAATGAGGTATGGGTTTGAAGAACCACTGATTTCCACCTTCAGTAAGGGGGATATAAATCCAGAGGGAGCTGTAATGTGGAGTCGGGATTGAGGATTAGGAACCCCTATTCCGACATTTTGTGAATGAGTAGTAAAGGCACCTGTTAAAGAAGCAAAGATAATCACTACGATAAACTTCAGGTTTTCTTTAATTTTTTGAAGAGTCTTGATTAACATTACTGAAACTTTATCCATCCAATTCTTCTTCATAAGAATAAAATTTTAAGGTTTTTATACAACAAAATTAATAAATTATATTTAGTGTGATGAGAAGCACATTTTTAGCATTTTATTTATAGTGAGAACATAAATACCTTAAAAGTTACCTATATGGTATAACTATGTTGTCAATGTATATGAAGATGTCTATATAAGCATTTTTTATAATTTTATTTTAAATTACAGTTCATTTAATTAATGAGAAAATAAATTTTTATGTTCCGGTTAATGAACTTCCTTGATGGGCACTATATCCAAATTTTTATTGTTATCTTTACCCTATCAAAATGCATATATGTTGCTAATAATGGAGGTTGTTCTGGCTTCTCTGGTTTTTATTTCACTCATTTTATGGGAATTTTATTCTCAAACAACAGCCTCCTTATTGTTTTTTTCTTCTGTAACCCTAGCTTTTTTCTACATGTCTGTCGGAGTTATTCTTTTCAAGGCACATAAAGAGAAATCCTTCGCTATCCCCTTATCTATTATTGCCAGCATAGGCATAGCTCTATCTGTGATAGGCATTTTATTTAAATCTCTAAATTGGCCTGGGGGGATGCTACAGCTTAAAGTTGGACTGTCTTTACTTTTCATAATCGCCATACTATCATTCTTATTATATCTGCGGACTAAATCCAGTGTTTACCTTCATTTGCTTGTGCGTAGCATTATATATAGCGGTGTGAGTGCGATAGTATTGCTTTTTTAGAATTTATTGATTTGTAAGATCATCAAACTTTACGATAAATGTTTCCCCGTTAACAGAAATCAATCTTAGCACATATATGCCGGGGGCGAGTTGTGGGATATGGATTGTTTTCCTTAAAGGCGTGGGTTTCTGTTCATAAATTTTCCTCCCCTCTGCATTAATTATTTCAAAATATAAGATGGGTGTATTGCACTCCACTAAGTCGAACGAGATTTTGCAGGCGAAAGACTGAGGGAGGCGGGCTCCAGACACAGAAACATTGTTCACTTGAACACTATCTGTTTGGGAACATTGATTTTTATCGGTGACGGTAACCCAATATATGCCGGAAGATAAATTATAAATAGTGTCTTGCGTTGCTCCGGTGTTCCAAATGACCGAATAGGCAGGTGTTCCGCCCTGATACACAACCCAAGCCTTTCCTTTCCCCGCATTATTTGTGTCTGGCGTGGAATATGTGTTTACTATCAATTCGGGAGGTTGAGATATTGTAAAGTTTTGGGATTTAATGCATCCATTAGCATCTATTACAGTAAGGGTATATGTTCCAGCGGGCAGATTGTATATAGCATTAGTTGTGTCGCCAGTGTTCCATTGGTAGGAATATGGCGGGGTGCCCCCTGAAACAGATGCTACGATATACCCGTCTGACCCGCCGAAGCAAGAAACAGGCTTTGTTGAAGGAGTTATTATTATTGAGGGCGGTTGGTTCACAATGAAAGTGTCTGTCTTACTGCACCCCTTTGCATCTGTTACAGTAATGATGTAAGTGCCTCCTGAAAGGTTGGTAAGGTCTTCTGTTGTGGCACCGGTGTTCCAAGTGAAGGAGAAGGGTGGATTTATGCCTGTTACGGTAACATCAATTGAACCGTTATTGATGCCAGGACAAGAAGGATTAATAATGTTAGCAGAGATGGAGATTTCATTGCCCGTGCACACATAAGGGAAGTTTTGGTATAGGTAAGGATAAGCGTCTATCTTGCCCCATCCGAATGTGTTGTTTGGAGACGGGACGGTGAACTGGTCTTGGAAGGCTGTTCCTTGAAGGATATTGCGAACTTCCGCAACTGACAAGAGGGGATTTGCTTGGAGCCATAGAGCTATTATTCCAGTGGTTACTGGTGCAGCCATACTTGTCCCCTGAAAAACCCCCCAGTTAAAATTATAGTCCAAAACATAAGCTTGGTGCAGGCTCCCGTCCATACTATTAACTGCCGAGGCTATCCATGCGCCTGGAGCGGCAATGTGCGGTCTCATCACGCCGTCGGCACGCGGTCCCCTTGAAGAAAAGGGAGCAATGTCCCTTAGTGTATAATTGACGCCATTAGGTCCCCAGATGCTGTTCCAAGAAGTCTTTGTTGTATAAGCACCCACACAAACTATTGAATCAGATGTGCACCCTATCTCTCCGACGGTGTACTGATTATCTCCTTGAATACAGTCTGCTATATTTCCCTTGCAAGTAAAGTCATTTCCAGTTCCCAACCACAAATCAACGAGGGAAGGGTCTGCCGTGAACACTCCTATCACAGGGATCTTATTGGCTGTACTATAATTTGAATAGTCATAAGATATTAAGATGTGTGGTTTTCCATTTAAAGTGCTACTGCTGGTAGCACTCATGTATAGGTCAATTGAATCGCCATTTAGGACCAATGTTTCATTGATGGTGGTGTTTGAGGTTGTCCAAAGCCCGCGATAAACATATGTCCAGGAGGGAGTGTCTAACCAATAAAAACCAACCCAAAACGGATAGGTTGTTCTGCCCCAAACATCAACTACTCCATCGTTTCCATCTGGCACGGTAAAAAAGATGCTATCTCCTGCCGAAACGTTAAAGTAATGTCTAATGTGCATTTTGGTGTCTCCTTCATTGCCTGCTGAACCCACAATAATTTTTCCGGGTCCAGTAAGGTTTTTTAGTGCCTGATCATAAGTGGATGTTCCATCGTGAGGGCTTCCAACGTGTCCGCCAATGCTTGTGTTTACTACTGCTGGCTTGCCCATCTGACCAGCTTTCCAGAACACATAGCTAACCCCGTTAAGAATATCTGCGGAATTAAAATTAATACCATTCATTGAGGCATCCACAAGGATTATGTCAGCCCCTGGTGCCATGCCCCGAAAATTCTTATTCGGTGGTGAGCCGTTCCCACTACCCGCTGCTATCCCAACCACATGCATCCCGTGACTACTATAATTCGCATTAATAGTTTGTGTTTTCGTTCCCGAAGTTATATGCCAAGTTGTGTATTCACTACCATAATTCAATGAGGCACTTGGCGGAGTCCCTGAATTATCACGCATGTCCCAAACATATTTAACTCTATGGATTGTTCCGGAAGTGTCGTATAGTGTAGTGTGTTGAAGGTTATATCCAATATCTACTATCCCCACGACAACACCACTGCCATCAAAGGATTGAGTTAGCCTGTAGCCGTAGAAAACACTATCCACTCTTGTATGTTCCCTAGCCTTATCCAACGTGGGATAACACACAGTTCCGATGTCCAGATATGAAACATAAAATTTTTTGACAAGATCTTTTAATGATTTAACGGGAGTGCGAACAGTTAATATATTCCCCGCGATTGTATTCACACTACCGCCACTTGTTTTAATGTCTTCAATAGCTTGGTTAATAAAAGAAATATCAGTTAAAACAACAAACCCACTTATCCAATACTCTCCATTCTTTTTGAATATAGCGAATAGTGTTGAGTCTTTTGTTTCAATAGCTGCATTAAGAGAAACAGTTACCTTACTATGCCATAAAGAAGGTTCTCTATAAACCACGCCCTTTCTCACCTCTTCTGGAACAGACAAAACATTTTGTGCCCAAATGCCCTTGATTAAGAACAAACTCAATAACCCAAAAATAATCCTTACTACATTCTTTGTCATGGCTATTTTTTTAAAAGACAAAAATAACATTTTTTAAGACAAAAAGGGGGTGCTGGAAACACCCCCATCTAAATCTAAGTAAGATTTGTTAAATGGCATCCATGCTTTTCACTAACTTTTCTTGAAGGTTATTGTATACGAAACGGATTGTGATGGAGCAAGTAAATCGAGTTCATATTTTACTTCAATAAAGTCTCCACATTCCAGAATGAGTTTATCTTTTTTAAGTTCATTTATTGTGCACTCATATTTTTTAGTATCATCAAAATTTTGTGAATTTTTCCATTGCAATACGACCTTATCTTTGTCTATTACTGTCCATTCCATTTTTTCATTAATATTATCTGTTGCGGTCTCATAGTCTTGACCACAATCCTGGCTAATAAACTCCCACTCATATTTAGTGGTGATGTTAACTTTTAATTCCCCATTGTCTCTAAAAGAAAATTTGCCTTCTGTCACAGAAAAGTATTCTTTTTCAGTCGTCTGTCCGCACAAATCATCAAAATACTCATCTGTAAGTGTTAGGACTTCCTGTCCATTAAACTCCCAAGATGTGACTTTCCAATCACCCTTTAATTTCTTTGCTGTTCTCTCTTCTGGGCTTTTACAAGAATTTAGCACAATTGCGCCCATTATCAATCCCGCAGTAATCATTGCCATTTTCCCTTTCATCGCTCTTTTATTTTGACAGGTCAAACATATTATGTTCATGGACGCATAAAGGTCAAAAGTGCAAAATCAATTTTATTGATGGCATAAGAATTAAGAAATATGATTTATAAGAGATGAATTATGCCACATTTTGAAATATGTATTCATTTTTGAGCAGTTTTGTTCTTTTTGTTTGCACTTTTTAAGTTATGAATAAAGCGAAAGAATGATTTTAGCAAGTGCTATAGCCATTTTGTGTTAATTCTTCAAAAAATCTTTTATGAGAAAAGAGAAGAGTATGATATGGAATGAACTAAAGGGTTTCTGTGGCATGAGCCACGCTTTCCTTCTAACGGACTGCATTACCAACGTGCAACGGTTGGCTCACAAACTGGCACCTGTCATGTTTAAAATTATTCAGGAAGATTGGGCGTGGTCAGATATGAATATAAATGCAATTAATCCTTTGATTATTAACAAAAACGAAGTGGTTAATGCTATCATTGAAAAAACAAAAGACCAAATAACTGCAAGCCTGATCTCAAATGAAATATCCAGTGCTATTTTTCAAAAAATTATAGAAAACAATTTGGCTACAACCAACATAGCAGATGCAATCCTGTTTATAGAACTGTGCGAACTGATTAAAATAATCAAGGGAGTTATTAAAGTGTTGCATTTAAAAACGCAAAAGCAAAATATCATCATAGACATATCCAGCAATCTCTACGAAAATTTATTAGAACACATTATAATAATTGACATCATCGGCGACCTGTCGGACTTAATTTCCTGTGCTAATTTGCTTGTGTTAATATATGTGCTATATCATCCTTCAAATTGCTTCCAAAACAGCATTAATGTTTCAGAGCAACATCTGAACACAGTTTGGAAAGAGTTACAAGACCGAACGCAAGGACGTGTAAAACTAAAATTTGTGTCCCATGCCAAATAATGAAAAAATAAATGATAGCATCGCACAAAAACTGCGGGCTCTTGAACTACGAATACGAAACTTTTTGCGTAACTACCTTAGCAAATTCCAAAGGACACTACTCATTAATAAATGGCAAATGTTTAATCTCCCTATGATACCCTTTACTATAATTTCAAGAGATAAAACAATTTGTTTTGACCTATATGACACAGCCATTAATAGCCAGCACACAAAGGGTAGCATGAGAATCTTATTTTTGCCTGAAATCCTGTTATTAAATTCTTTTTCGCAATCAAGCAAGAAAAACGCTATTAATTTGGACGAATTAACACCCAAACAGAAGGGCAAAAGAGACAAAACACTTTTGGTTCACATTATGGGCTTTGAAATACTCAATGATAATCCCAAACAAATCATTTCACGGGCAAAAAAGAAGATAGAAACGCATTATGACGGCAGGACAGCAGAATTTTATGATATGCTCATTGACTGTTTGCTTATAAAAGTTAGCAAACGGGTTTATGCAAACATCACTTGCGTTAACCGCTTGTTTGTGCATAATAATTACGTACACATTTCACTGTGTAACACTATATCCGTAAAGGCAAATCCTGACATTATAAAGGAATCTTGTCGGAAAGCCTTATTAACACTGGACAAACTAAACTCATTATATCCCGACAAAACCGCTCCTTTTTATGCTAATTTGAGATATATTTTATCCATGTGGCAGGATGAATCTGCTTTTAAAGCATTGCGTTCAGGAAGATAAGTTCTTTATTCTCCCTGTGGAGTGCCATCAATGGTCTGTCTCAACATCTCTAACTCCATCTGAAGTTGTTTAATGCTTTCCTGTTGTTGTTGAAGCAGTTTTTGTAAATCAGTTATTGTTTGTTGTTGCTGTTCAATAATTCGCTGTTGTTCTTGAATAGCAGAAGTGATCACAGGGATGAACTTATCATACTCTATAGCCCACTCAAAGGCTGAATCCTTTGGTGGATGAACCGCTTCCGGAAACACTTTATACACTTCTTGAGCAAGGAATCCGACAGATTTCACGCCATCCTGTTCCACAATTAATTCTTTTTTACCTTCTTCGTTTTGTATAGTATAAGAAAAATGATGGAAATATGCCACTGGCTTTAATTTCATAACTATGTCAAGCCCCTGATCAAGATATTGTATATTACTTTTAATGCGCCTATCTGAGTAAGTCATCCAAGAGTGAGCTAATGCGGAACCAAAGTTATAGTCGTTAGGTAAGTGTAACGCCCTTAGAGGCCACTCTTTATTTATTCCTACAGAATAAGGATATCCTTTCCCAGAAGTATTCACAGGACCAATAATAAAAGTATAACTACCAGCAGCAACTTCTCCCGATAGCGAATCTGGAACATAACCCCATACAAATGTTCCCGTGGAAGAAGTGCCGATATGAACATTCCTGCCCCCAGCAAATGCATAACCTGATTTAACCTTGTTTTTATAACCCAAGGCGAAGCTATACGAACCCGTAATGGTGTCAAATCTACCACCAAGGACGGCACTGAAATCCCCACTAGCCACATTCCCATCGCCTCCCAGTACTGCTGAGGCGTTTCCGCTGGCTGTGTTGTTCCATCCTCCGGCGACCACACTGCTAGCCCCTGTAGCTTTATTTTTATATCCTCCTGCCACAGTTGCATAATTCCCGGACGCTTGATTATTGTACCCTCCTGCAACGGAAGTATATTTTGCAGAAGCGGAATTAATTTCTCCGCCTCCTATAAAGCCAAAGTTTCCTGTAACTGAATTGCCTTGCCCTCCAGTTATAGCGCTAGCCCTTCCCCCTGCTGAATTACCCCAACCTCCAGCTATCACACTGCTGTCTCGTGTTATTGAATTACTATTGCCACCACCGATGAAACTATAGCTTTTAGTAATGCTATTAGTTCTACCTCCCGCTATTGAGCTATATGATCCTGAAACAGTATTACCGTCTCCCCCCAGTATTGCCGATGCATTCCCACTTGCTGTATTGCCCCATCCTCCAGCTATTACACTACTAGCAGCAGAAGCATTATTATTATATCCACCACCAACATGGCTATAATTACCGTTAGCTTTATTATTCTGTCCCCCTGAAACATTCGCATAATCGCCATTTGAAGAGTTTCCTGTTCCTCCACCTATATAACTATAACTGCCTGCGGCTGCATTAGTCTGACCCGCAGATATACCGGAATAATCACCACTGGCAACGTTGCCATCGCCGCCCAGAACCGCTGCGGCATTCCCACTTGCCGTATTACTCCATCCTCCGGCAACCACTGCCCTCGCCCCACTGGATTTATTTTTGTATCCGCCTATAATGGCGGAATGCGTTCCAGTTGCTATATTATTGTAACCCCCTACAACAACGCTAAAGCTATCTCCTCCTGCTTTATTTAAGCGTCCGCTACCTACAAACCCATATTTAGCAGTAACGGAATCTTGCAAGCCGGCACCTATGAAGCCCCAGTTCCCCCAATTGACGTTTTTAGTTCCTCCGACTATAACATTTGAATCAGCTGAAATTGAGTTCTGTGTTCCACCTCCTATAAAGGAGCCTCTTCCTTCATTTATATTTCTTTGACCACCTCCTATAAAAGAGTATTCTCCCCTGATACGGTTATTATTACCACCGACTATAACATTATTATCGCCAGTAATTGTGTTATCATAACCCCCTACTATTACTCCTGTCCCTCCATTAAGCTTATTACGTAATCCTGAGCCAATGAATGAAACAAACCCTCCGGTATCAACAAGGTTATCATGCCCACCGACTATCACATCTCCATATCCCTTTATCCTGTTACCAACTCCTGCCCCAATAAAAGCCCCATTAGATCCCTGCTCAATTACGTTAAATCTGCCTGCTCCTATAAAGCCAAACTGAGCATAGTTTGAATCTTCTATTCCTCCCACTATCACACTTCCATAGCCTCCATCCGTGAAATTGGGATGCGAACCCACGAAGTTTTTGTATCCACCACCGACAAACGAATGCCTTCCAAATGCCCTATTCTCTTCGCCTCCAACAATCGCAGAAAAGAACTCCTTAGTTATGTTATTATCCCCACCGACTATGACATTTGCTGAATCTCCTCCGGCAATGTTATTATATCCGCCGCCAACCACAGAAGCATACCCAGAAGCAGTATTATTATACCCGAAAGCCACCGAATACAACCCTGTAGTATCCGGATTCCATTGGTTACCTGTCACCCGACCAGCTCGGATTGCTCCGGTCCGTGGGTTCCAGATGAATGCTGTCTTTGCCCCTGTTGGGATTTGAGCCCCACTATTTACTGTTCCGCTGGCGTAAATCATTCCATCTCCCTCTATGTGAAGGGCGAACTGTGGATTGGCAGTATCTATGCCCACCTTGCCACGGGTATAAACATTGTCAGAGATAGCAGTTGGTTGTTGCGTTGTTGTTGCTTTATACCAATCATGGTCCGCTGCATCAGTGGCTAAGGTTCCCCATGTGCCGTCTCCTTTTAAGTATTTATTAGCATCATTTGGTAACTGGTTGACTCTGACTATCCCAGATTGGTCGGTATAGAGAATTGCTCCTGCTGGCGTGCTAGCATAATAGCTTGAATTAGCAAACACCATAGCATCCCTTAGTGTCAAAGCAACTCCACCTAAGGATGGTGCCGGTCCGAAATCAGCTGATTGAGCATATAACATATTCCCAATCTCTGCCTTGCCTGTTATGTCAATATTAGCGGTTTGCCCGGTGCTAAATGTGTTATCAACAGCCCTGTTTTCTATGTGGTCAAAGGAAGCAGGCAATTGTTTTTCCACCCACTTCGTGCCATCCCACATCCAAACTGAATTAGCCTGAGAAGGCGAAGCAAGCCCGAAAGGCACTAATATGCCATCGCCAACAACAGGCGAATCAGACCTGAGTCTATATACTACCCAAACTCCCAAAACAGAATCCCAAACCCACAACGAAGCATCGTTCCACGTCGGGTCACTAGCAAACCTTATGGGATCTGTGGAAGTGCCATCTCCAAGTATCGTATTTCCATCTGTAATAGCCACCTGACTACCCCAGTTATCCCCAGGAACACTGCCCGATACCCACTGACTACCATCCCACTTCAATACATCTCCCGCATTCGTGCCATTTATCAAGCCCAACGGATTAGCACTGGTGCCATCACCCGTCAACGGTCCATTCACCTGAACTACTTGACTGCCCCAATTATCTCCAGGAACACTGCCCGATACCC
>JAADEI010000049.1 GCA_013153515.1 Chlorobiota bacterium
GTGCCAGTGACACTACTAAATATCTGATTTATGATGACATTTTGAACAATGAACCTATGGTTGCTAAGTATCAAGCGTTAGGTCAGGCTCAAATAACTTCTTCTGGCGGAGCAAATCCTATATGTGATCGTATTATGACAAGTATAGAATATGGCCCTCCAACTTTTGTTTCTGGCACTTGGTATGAGGAATGTGGTCCTGGACTCCGCTTGAGATTACAAAATATTGACAGTGATGGTGGTGGAATTAACAATGCAATTGGATTTATTTGGCGCTCTACTGGCAATAATGGTTGTCCTTATGATGACTCTGGTGGAGGTATTCATCAGTGCGGTGCTCCTGGTGAAGACTATTGGACCATTCCTGAATTCTATCAGCAAAATTTCGGGGGCAGTGCATTATTGATTTTTGTGAGATGAATGGTTTGGGTTCCATCACATGTTTTGAAATACAGCAGGCATGTGGAACGTCCAATAGGTGTAAATCTAAAAATTTAGCACAATGCATGGGCAATTTCCTCAGAAGCGCATGTGTTGTTACTTTCTATTGTGTCGTTTAGACTGATGTGTTCGTGATTTTAAAGGAGGTTTCTTTTTGGGCTTAGGGGCGTCCTGCGGAATCTCTCCTTTGGAAGGATGCCATTTTAAGCCAGTTAAGTTGTGCAGGTGTCTCACTTCCCTTTTATATAGGTAGCGCCATTCCCCCGGCTTTAAGCCCTGCCTTTTCAAACCGGCAAAACTGATTCTGTTCAGTTTCTTCACTTTGTAGCCCAAATGGTCAAACAGTCTTCTGATAACACGGTTTTTTCCCGAATGAAGCCGTAGGTATATAACTTTTTTTGAAGGGTCTTCATATCTCGTCTCATCAACAGAAATGGGTTCTTTTTCTCCTTGCAGGGTTATTCCCTCAACCAGTTTTATTAAATCCCGTTTTGCAACTGGTTTATCAAGGGTGGCAATGTATTCTTTTGGTATGTTATACGAAGGATGGATTAGTCTGTTTGCTAAGTCGCCGTCGTTGGTGAGCAAGAGAATGCCGGTGGTGTTCCTGTCTAAGCGTCCAACTGGAAACACGACGTTTCTCAGTTCTTCCGGAATCAGGTCCATCACCGTCTTCCTACCTTTCTCGTCGCTTCGTGTAGTGATAACATCATTGGGTTTGTTCAAGAGGATGTAATAGAGGGCGGGTTTATACACAACTTCTTTACCGTCAACGTAAACCTTGTCCTTCTTGGGTTCCACTTGGTCTCCCGGGACAGCTATCCTATCATTTATTTTCACCCTCCCTGCTTTGATTAATTCATCGGCTTTCCTACGGGATGCGACCCCCGCCAGTGATAAGAATTTGTTTATGCGAATTTGAGACATAGGAACCTGTTTATTTTTTTATTATTCTGATTTCAACCCGTCTGTTCTTTGCCCTGCCTTCCTCCGTTGAATTACTTGAGATGGGTTGTGTTTCGCCATATCCACGGGCATAAATCCTCTCTGGAGAAACCCCTTTTTCTATCAGATATTCTCTCACTGCTTCGGCACGTCGCTGACTCAAACTTAAATTATATGTGGCGGAGCCGATGCTGTCGGTGTGCCCAGCTATTTCCACTACCATAGATGGTCTGGATAGTAACCATTGGGCTATGGAATCCAAAACAGGAAAGGATTCGGGTTTTATAACGGCTTTGTCAAATTCAAAGTGAATATCTGGTAAAATGATAATCTCTTTGTAGAGGGTATCCATAGTGACTTGAAGGTCCATTTCCAATTCAATGTCACCACCATAATTTTTAAGGAGAAGAGCATTAGGGAACTTGATTCTCTGTTCATAAACATCAGCGAAAATAAAGTATGTATTACCCTGTGGAAGCCTCAGTGTGAATCTCCCCAATGAATCTGTGTGTGCGATAATTGAGTCCTTGCTCTTAAAAATAATTTTTGCATTTGAGAGGGGGGTACCATGACTATCATTCAGTGAACCATGCACAATAGCCACCTGGCTGAAAGAGTAGGTATAACCCAATAATAAGGTTGTTAAACTATAGAAGGTCTTATATCTCATCATCTTCTTCCGGTTCTTCACCGGGAAATTCGTCAAGCTCATCATCTTCAAAGTCTATGTCTAAATCATCTAATGAGTCCTCTTCAAAATCCTCATCTTCAAGCCCATCGGCAATTTCCATCCATTCAGTTAGGAACTCGTCATCGTCAAATTCTTCTGATTCATCAAGCAACATGTCTATATCGTCAAGTTCGCTGAAATCTAAAATTTCAGCATTTTCAAGATTTAAATCACCATCTTCTGTTAGCTCATCCAACAAATTCAATAATTCATCTAAATCAATTATTTCAATGTCTTCCTCTAAGTCATCTTCATCATCCAGATATTCATCCTCTATTTCGTCCATATTAAGCAGTTCGTCGTCATTTATAGGCATAGAATCATCATCGGGAAACCATTTTTTATCCTCAGAGTGGTTCTTCTTTCTCATTAGCCAACCTTTGATATAAATAATGCTTAAAAATCAATAATAGTTCACTGCTATCATTTACTCATACATAATCTAACTCTCCCGCCTCCTTGAAGGTGCGAACCCCTTATTCTTTTATCGGGATTCCACGCTTTGCCCTCTCTTCCTTCATCTTAGCGAATTGCTTTTCCATCATCTCCATCATCTTTTTAAATTGCTCTGCTGATGTGTTTATTGATGCCCCAAATGCTTTAAGGAAGATAAAAATCATAGCTAGGGCTCTTTGCACGTCCGGATCCCTCATGTATTTAATGATTTTGCCCATTGTAGCCCGAGGTGGATCCATCATCTGTTCTGGGGACATCTCTTTGGACACTTCGTCAATAAAGTTATTCATCATAACGGAGAAAATAGTGGGATTAATGACCTCCAGAATGTGTAGCATAAAGGAGATATTAGCACCTATCTTTAAAATCCTTGGTTCAGCAAGGTAGGAAATGGCTTTGGGACTTAGCTCTGATAGTTGCTCCATCAGGTCAATAATACCATTTTCGTGAAGTTTGACGGCTAGGTCGGCTAACCTTTTAAGGGCTTCCTCTTGCCTTTCGGTCAATTTTTCTGTGTTCATGGCTTTTCCATTTTTTGAGTTATTTCGTTAAGTAGTTTGCAAACCACATTGCTTCAAAGGCTTCCTTCACAAGCCGGATCTCTTTCCCCCTGCCAAGGACACCGCATGTCGGCGGACCAGAAAGGTCCTTGTACACTTTTGTGAATTCACACATAGGGAGAACGGCATCATCACCAAAATCCATTATGCACATAGCCACTGGCGTGAAACTCTCACCTACATAACCCCCAATAACTTCCACAGCAATCTGATTGGCTACAAATTCTGCTTGGAAGTGAGCCACTACACCTGCCGGTGGCAAGTTAACCGCAGGATTAACCACATCCCCTATGATGAAAACATTTGAGTATTTGATGTGCCTAAATGTCTCTGGATCCACTACTGGGAAATCCTTCCCATTGCTCAATGGACTATTTGCAACCACTGAATTAGGTTTATGTGCCGGGGGCATAATTAATAGGTCATAAGGCAAGCTCCGACCATCCTTCGCATAAACCTTCTTTTCTTGAGGTGAGATGCGTTCAAACTCAAAATTACCTACAAATTTTACTCCTTTATTGTTAAGGATCTCTGCTATTACGGTGCTAATCGCAGGACCCATATTGGACAAAGGTCCGGGGGTTAAGTGAAAAATGGTGATGTCGGTGTTGTCTCGGATGCCCTTTGCCCTGAGCATAAAATCGAGCTGTCCGGCTATTTCAAAAGGAGCGGGTGGACATCTGTAATACATCCCTTGAACCCCGATTAATATGTGTCCTCCTTTGAAATCTTTCAGTGCCCGTCGCAAGTTGAGAGCACCTTTCATGCTCCACGGATGATGGGCTTCTTCTTTATAATGCTCAATGGCATCGGGATTTAATTCAGCACCTAAGGATACAACTAGGAAATCATACTCAAAAACGCCTTCAGTGGTCTCAACCTCCCTCTTATTCGGGTTAATGCTTTTAATCACCGCATTAACATATCTTATTCCCTTCTTCTCTAATAAAGACAAAGGACGTCTGATCTCATCCGGGTCCCTATATCCCAACGCTACCCATGGATAGCTTGGCATAAATTCATGATATTGATTTTTGTCAATTAGCGTAATCTCAGGTTTCACACTCTTGTTTTTAAAGATGTGATGTAACGAATTAGCGGTGACTAATCCACCACTACCTCCCCCGAGAATCAGAACTTTTGCACTCATTGTTCCTTTATTTTCTGAGTCTAACTAAGGGCAAAAAAAAGAAAACTTTTATGATACAAGTCATAACTGCTTTTTAAAACGTGAAAGCTACTGTTATGTTTATGTATTTTTTTAATATGCAACCTTTTAGTATTTATTTCGTATAATAATTAATGAACCTCCTCTAAATGCAAAGCCGTGCGTCTGTCCCTATTAATAATCACGTTTTCAATTTACTCTGGATTTGGGCAGGTAGCATGGTTACAAGTATATGGTGATACAAATAATGATGAGTTTACTTCAATTGATGTTCAAAATGGAGTTTTAGCAATAGGGGGAAATACTAATTCATGGGGTGCGGGGGGACAAGATGGTTGGTTCCTTAGCATTGACCCCCTGACAGGAAATATCAATTGGTCTAAGACATGGGGGTATAGTACACATGAACGAATATATGATGTTGCAGTTCATCAAAATGGAACCATTATTTATAGTGGTGAGGGCTTTAGGGACGGACAGAATAACGTTTTCCTCGCAGGAGTGGGTATATCGGGAAATTTGTTATGGACACGGCTTCTGCCTCACGGCTTGGCTGAGGATGTCTGGCATATCTTCCTTGATAATTTTCAGGGCGACACGCTTGTAGTATGGGGCGACATAAATGCTATGTTTTTCTGGGATATAGGGGCATGGGATGGATATTATTTTAAATTGACGACATCCGGCACTGTGGTGAATCAATATTTATATGGAGGTGTATCCAGTAGCGAGGGCATTCATGATATGGTCTGGCAACCTGATCAAACCCGTTACCTACTTAGTTGGTCTTTTAATATAGGTGTTGGAAGCAGCGACTTCCTCCTGGCTAAAGTGGGTGGTGGCGGTGTGCCGGTGTGGCAAAGAACTTATGGAACGATAGCATTAGAGGTTCCATGGGCAGTTTTCGTTTACTCTGACCATCTTTTGCTTGTGGGATGGATGGACCCGGGACACGTGGGGAACAGAGATGTTCTGGTTCTTCGTGTTGACACTTTGGGCAATTTCCTATGGGGCATGGTCTATGGAACTCTTAACGATGATCAAATTGGTTCTGCTCAGCAACTGGGAGATGGCTCTATTGTTTTAGCGGGTTGGACAACCACGGACAATGGAGACGAAGACGCAATACTGGTTTTCATTGATTCCTTAGGGCATCTCAAAAAGACTGTGGCAGTTGGAGATGTTGGAGATGAACGATTCTTAGATGTGGCGGTAGATGGCGTTTCGATCTATGCCGTCGGCTGGACCACTTCATGGGGAAGCATGGGAAGGGATGGACTGGTTGTTAGAACAGACACTTCTGGGTATGTGCCTTGCTATTGGCGTGAGGTGGTTGTGGATTCAGCATTGTATTTTCCAATGGTTATTAACCAAGCTCTGTTTAATGTTTCCCGGGGATGGAACGAGGTCTCTGGACCAGGACTCCTAGATGCCATTCCTCAAAACGTTTTTTCCTGTGAAGCATTATCTAACGAGCCTGTAGTCATTTTGCATGCTGAATTAGAAAGTAATAATACTGTTAAGTTGTCATGGGAATTGT
Organism: Chlorobiota bacterium; assembly: GCA_013153515.1. Lineage (GTDB taxonomy): Bacteria > Bacteroidota > Bacteroidia > JAADEI01 > JAADEI01 > JAADEI01. The sequence goes on from JAADEI010000049.1 coordinate 5,840, forward strand.
ATAATAGTTATGAAAGAGTTGAAACGTGGCTTGTCAAACGGGGAGAGGCTCCACCCTTCCTTGAAGAGGTAGATGTTTTGGGGGGCAACGTGCTTAATTGGAGGGACAATGATTTACCCGAAGTTCAAGAAGTGTATTATCAGGTTTTGGGATATACCGCCTCTGGACACATAGTCTCCAATGTGGTAAGGGTGGATATAAGCAAATTCGCTTATTGGGTTTGGATAAAAAATAATGCAACTTTAGTTAAACTGCCCTATAACCCCGAATATCCTTTAGAAGTGTTTGATGGCTCCGGACGCAAAATACTTTCTTGGCATGGTCAGCCATTCTCCACTATCATAATTGATAATGTTCCCACTGGCATATATTGGTTTGTTAATGGTCATGCCCCTAAGCAATTGGCTATAGGATTTTAAAAAAAATTAATTCACTACAACAATTAATTTTCGTGTGGTGTAGCCATTTGAGGTTTTAATAAGTATTGTGTATACCCCCGTGGGTAATAGTGACTCCTTTAGTGTAATTTGGTTTATGTTATTAGGAGTGATACGCATTACTTCTTGCCCAGTCATAGAAACTATAGATATTTTCTCTATGTGTGTATCCGGACAGGTTATAGTTATTAGGGATTGATGTGTGCGGGTTGTACACTTAGAAACCTTCGTGATTGAAAGGTTTCCTGTTGGGCTTTCAACTTTTATAAAGGCGGTGTCAGAATCCTGACAACCATTCTGGTCCCTAACTGTTACTATATATGTTCCCGTAGATGTTACTATGATACTACAACCTGTGTCGCCAGTGTTCCATTGGCAGGTATAAGGGGGTGTTCCTCCTGAGGTCGTCGCATTCACATTAGGGAGGGCAGAGGTGTCTATTGATACAGAAATTGGTGGGGGTTGCTGAATAGTAAAGGTGCTTGATTTAATGCATCCATTGGCATCTATAATAGTTACTGTATAGTGTCCGGCGGGGATATTAGTCAGGTTTTGGGTAGTTGCTCCATTGGACCAAGAATAAGAGAAAGGAGGGGTTCCACCTGATACATTAATGTGAATTGCTCCAGATGATTCACCATAGCATTTAGCGTTTTGTATGTTGCTTGCGGTTATAGTGATGGGAGGTGGTTCCGAAATAGTGTAAGGACCGATAGTAACGGTATTACCCCCTGCGTCTGTTATGGTGTTCGTGTATTGCCCGGCAGGAACGTTAATAAGGTCCTCGGTGGTTGCTCCATTAGACCAAGAATAAGTGTATGGGGGAACTCCACCATTTACCGTAATGAATATGACACCGTCATTACCGCCGTTGCAACTTACATTTTTTATGCTATCAAGGATTGCAGACAGAGGTGGATTAAGCGATACGGTGTCTGTTGCCGAATGAGTCCCGCACGAATTGGACACTTGCTGAGTCACTATATACGTTCCCGCTGATTGATATGTGTGTGTTGGGTTCTGGACAGTGGAAGTGTTTCCATCACCAAAGTTCCAATACCAACTATTAGCGTATTGCGATTGGTCATGGAAAGAGACAGTGTATCCAGATTGGACGGAGAATGAGAACCCTGCTATTGGCGGAGATTGTAAACTAATGGTTTGGATTGCTGTGTCGCTGCAACCTTCCGGTGTGATGACTATGTGCCTTACTGTAAACGAACCGGTTGAAGCATATTGATGTTGAATAGAGGAGCCATTCCCGGTGTGTCCATCGCCAAAGTCCCAGAAATAGGAAGAAATGTTTCCCGATGAAGTGGAAGAAAACGAGACGGGATTGTTCACACAGGTTCCAGACACGGTGAATGATGCAGTTGGTTTGGAAGGCGTTGTGAACGATGGTCCATTAACAGAACCGCAATCAGTGCGAATCCGCCAGTAATATGTTTGTCCATATTGAAAAACAAGGGAGTAGCCATATGGACAAGAGCCGGTGACACAAGTGAAACCCGTAGGACCAACAGTGCTTTGAGCATTACTAACGTTTTTAGAATAGTACCAAGAAAAGCTTGGGTCGGTGGAAATATCCAGAGAATAGCATGGGGCAGTTCCTGTCCAAGAAAACTGAGCGGTGAGCCCTGAGGGGGAGCAGGAGGCTGTAACGTTTAGCCCAGAAGGGTTGTCAACTATTGTCAAGGCATTGGGAATGGTATATGTGTGTAGGAGTAAATCTCCCGTGTTTATCTGGTTGTTCTCATCAACGTCAAACCATAGGGCGACGATTAGGTCATAGGTCCCAGTGGGGGCACTTGAAGGAATGACAAAGTTTCTGGAATGAGAGGAAATTCCTACAGGAGCAGTTATCCCTACGTCATTTGGAGGATCCGAAAAGTAAGTCCCATTGTAGATAGATGCACCAATCATTATTTGATTGTGTGGGTATTCCGCCGCATTCTCAACATTTAAGTTGATGACCATGGAGCATCCCGACGTAATACATGTTGCGCTGCCCACAGAGGCGGAAGTGATCCGCAGAGGAGACGATATTGACCAATTGACTCCGGAATAGTAGTGTTCCACAATCCATTTCCAACTCATGCCTTGATTAGCCCATCGCATGGTTCCCCACTGGCATTCCCCGGCTCCATGCCCACACCCCACTGTTCCACTACACACATTGTCCGAGATGCAAGGGAATCCCCATGATGGTCTGCCTGCCCATCCATCATTGCAGTTGAAATAGCTTGTGTTGCAATCCCCACCACCTTTGTTATTTTCCGCGGAATAGTAAGCTTTAGCAAGGGAACCGTTACTTTTTTCAAGCATGAATCCAGCAACATATATAGCTGCGTTAGACGACTTAGTGTAGATGTCTGCATAGTCAAAAGCTTGACAGCACGGCGTGTTGCATATATCATAGTTGGTAGATATGGGGTTGTATACGTGCCAGGCACCATAGGAACGGTAGGCTATGGCTCCACTCCGTAATGAATTGTCAGGCCAACTAGCTATCCATTCGTCGTCAAGACCTCGCCTTACATAAGTCTCAAGGGAAAGGACGGAGACGCCACTACAACTGGTGCATTGGCAACTGGTACCAACACGGATAGAAGACGGGGGACCGATGAAGCCCATAATCGTTGTTCCTCCATTGTTTTGAAACCTAAAAGATTGCTGATTGCTTTGTTGGGAATAAGGTTCTTCTTTCAACTGAGTTCCTTGTAGGGCACCAGGCTCCATAAAATCTATTGTCTCACATGGTCCATTAATCTCTCGCTTTAATTCAATGACCATTCGGGCATTATCACTGTTTAAGAGAATATCTTGTTTTTTGTGTGTGCAATAACCATTTTTCTTGACTATAAGGTTTCCGAACTCCACTTCGTCGCGTTGTAGATTCATTTTGTCAACGAATATGATGGTTTGTCCAGAGGAGTCGGTGATACCATTCCCAACCATTTCCCCCTTAAATTCAATGGAGACATTGGCTCCTTTAATCGGGGCGTGTGTCTTCCCATCTAAGACAAAGATTTGATAGACATTCTTCCTCGGAGGAGCTATTGGGAAGGGTGTTTCGTTAAGGGGGTCTAAGTGAATTTCCACTGTCAAATGGTGAAGAGTTGAATCACCTTTGAAATGGGTTGTTAGGGGTTTATGTCCTTGGGCATGGAAAGAAAACCACTTAGTTACACCGTGGGGAATGGTATAAATAAAGGAGTCTGAGGCGATGAGTGAGGTAGTTATGGTAGAGGGAGACTCGCCTATGTCCACGGTGAAATGTTCAATTTTAAAGCCTTTTTCTGAGTCTCTCACCTTAAATGTTATCGTCGTTTGAGCAAACAGGTCCTGATTGAAAAGGACGCTTAATAGGCTGAAAATGAGAACATAACGTGCTCTAACTAACATCTTTCCATGATTTTAATTCCTTAGCCCTCGTTTTCTGCTTATGTAAATATAGGCTAAAATCTTAAATGAACCCCAAATTATCAAATAATGATGATATTTAAGGCATTTTGGTAATCAGGCATTTGTCCTTAGGGGTGGAAAGTATATAGAATCCATTAGGGAGGTTAGAAGACAATTTAACGATTATTTTGTTATGGAATTTATAAATGGCAGTATTGTAGGAAGATAGCGCCTTTCCTGTTAGAGTGGTTAAATTTAATCCCTCAACATCAATAGGTTCGTCACCAGTTATCACTATTTCATCAGGCCCAATTTGTTGACATTTAACCTCTGCATGTGAAATATCTTTGAAAATATCTGATGGCACACCGAAAGATTTTATCCCAAACCAAGGAGTTGGGAAAATTCCTTGATCAATCTCTAATTTAAAAGTTGACCTTGAAGGGAAAAGAGTGAAACTGTCAAATGGAATACCACGGCTGTTCAGGGGATAAACCTTTATTGAGTCCGCATTTAATTTAATGTACATGATGAGTTTTCTTTTTTCATTGATAGTGGGTTCAGTGCCCCAGTCGTTATGGACGGTGGTAGTGCCATCCCAAATCATGTTGCTATTTTGGGTCGTCGTCGTTACAGTTAATAACAGTTTTGAAGACTTTACAATGGGGTTTGAATCTAAGCTTAACAATGATATTGTAGTGTGTCCATCAGTGGAGATTGAATCTACCATCTGAGAGGGGATAGCCAATTTTTGTGCTTTTGGTGTTGACAATGCAAAGAATTGTGGGGCGTCAATAAGGAAATAAGAGTTGTAGCGGTCCCAAACAATTTCACCAGAGGATGAAACAAAAAAGTCGCCTGAATACGCTGGAACACTTATAGATGGTACAGGGGCGTTAAAATCTGCTGTTAGTATAGTGTTATGCAGTCCAGAGCGATAATCATAAGGATAAAAGACTTCCCAAGGCATGACAGTGTCCATAAGTGGTAATCGTAGAATGAAAGAGGAATCGTAATAAACAAGCGTTGGGGTGCTGTTTTGGTTTATAAGGTTGTTTCGGAAGGCGAAGGCGAAAGCAGGCAACTGGGCTATAATGGATGTATTGCGGTAAATAGAAAACCAGTTAGGTATCTTGTCTGTTTGCCAATCAGGAGGATCACCATTTAAGTAGTTGAAGAATAATAGCCCGTCGGCTCCATGGAAAGCAAGCATCCCCACTATGATAGGTAGCATCTCAGATTGAAACCGATTTGGGAAGCAATGCATGTATTCACTGACCACATAAGGCTTGTTTGCTAATGCTAAGCCACCAGTTAATCGGCGAGGGATCACATCAAGGGCTTCTTGCTCTATTAATGACCAATTGCGTATATACCAATCATATATGGACCACGGAATACTTGGGAAATAAGGGTGGTCCCAATATGCGTGTTCATCAATGTAGTCCATGTTTTGAAAAGTCCAAGGCTCAAACAGTCCGCGCATATCGTTTGAGCCCACTATCAAAGCCTCCACCGATAAACTATCTTCTAAATACTTCTTCATATCTTCATAAAACTGGCGTTGTAGAAAGAGGTAAAACTCTCCCATATCCATTGTTCGCTGTGGACAGTATGCTAACCGATGGGAGTACTTGATTCGTTTAATGGTTCCGTTGAATAGGGATTCGTCATTATGCAAACTGAACTTGCTTCGTTGACGGAGAACAATGCTATCAAACCAGATGATGCCCTGCGTGTGCCCCAAACTAAACGTTATTCTGCCTTGGTTGTTGAGGGAGTGCAGGGGCACTGCCCACACCTCATAGCGTTTCCAGATAGTGTCCAGTTGGATGTTCTCTGTGCCATACGACCTATACGGAGGGATAGCCTGGGCTATAGATGCCTTAATCCATCTTGTTGAATCACTCTTCGCATAAAACGTAAGAACATATAAAGAATCTTTGTGAAAAGATAAATTTCGTTGGACGAATTGCAAATGCCAATCCACACCAGTGGAATTAACAATGATGAGCTTCAGTGAATTATTCCCTGACACTGACGTGGAGCTATCTATGGAGAGAGTTGCCGAAGCACCATAATGCTGCTCCAATGCCCACCCCAAGAAAGGGTTCTGAGATTCAAAGGAGCCATTTATAATAATGTTTGGACCCATCACTGGTTGGCGAGGGCACCACGCCATTCGCAAAACAGAATCATTACCATATTTCTCAGTTAAAAAGTTAATCCATAGGCTATCAAGAATCAATGTTTGCCGATGAGTTAAAATGCCCCCTTCGGAAAAGTGCCTTAAAGCATCATATCGCCAGTATTGATATATCCCGTTCTCATTGGTTATTTCAACGGATGCCACCACAGGGTCCTCAGCCAAGGAAAGTCCAGTGTAGGGGTTCACTACGGTAAGAAGCCTTCTTGCATAGTCCTTTTGAAGCCTAATTGCTATGGGGTCAAAGAGCGTATATGCCTTGTGTCCATGGATGGAATCAGCGTCTGGAATCCCATCGTTAACCACAAAAACTCTATTGGTGTGCAGATTAATGTTGACGTAAATGCCATTTTCCTTCAAATGAGAAATGAAGTAATGCAACCTATCAACCATCTCTGGATTTAGCTCTATCGTGCTACTATCCTTGTTTAAGAATATATTGCCCTCAGGTCCAGTCCAGTAATTATCCATTTGATGCAGTCTAACCATATTAATCCCCAATTGCCTGAGTCGCCGCGCTACTATCGGAGCATCCTCTTTACGTGGAAAATTTGCTCCCTCAGTGAGATTTACACCTATGAATCGCACTTGACTATTCCCTATTACAAACTTGTCGCCTGAGGATTGCACCCGTCCAATAACTGAACCTTTAAAGGCTGGAATAAACGTGTTGTGAAGGGTGTCATTGAAAGGAATAGTGAATATGTAGCCATCTGAAATAGGTTGTGTTAATGAAGTTAGGGGAATTACTAACAATGCAAAAAGAACACGTAATTCATATTTAACTTGCATAATTTGGAAAGATATTTTATGCGACTAAACTAAAAAATTTAAGAATTGTAGATGCTGATAATGGTTCATAGCAGAGATTTATTTTCCCTTAGTCAAAGACCGTTAGGACAGCGTGGTCCCCAAGTGTTGAATTAGTAGGGTCTATCCTTACCTGCCATGCACCGTCTGTCCAAGCCCTAAAGATCGTCCACTGTAATTTAATTGTTACAGTGGAGCCAGGCGTAACAGATACCGGAACGCCGGTGAAAGCCACCTGCCCCCCTGTTATGACCCAATAATAACCTGTGTTGTAATCGTAGCCTTGGTCGGTTATTGAGCTAGTCGCTCTGGCTACTACCGTACCATTTACTAAAATTCGCCCTTTCACTAATACCTGCCCCATCTGTGCTAACCCTGAATTATCGGTCAGTCGGGCAGTAAAGGAAGCAAAAACAAACACAGTTGAGTGCTTAGGAGTGAAAGTAATAGTCAATATGTCCTG
>JAADEI010000037.1 GCA_013153515.1 Chlorobiota bacterium
CCTTTTCCATGACTCTATGCGCTAGCATTAACGCCTCGTTGTAATATCTCAAAGCCAAATCTGGCCTTTCAAGATACATATACATAGCTCCGATATTAAGGTTTAGAGGAACCAGCCTAAGAGAATCTTTTATTAAATACTTTTTTGCCATCACATAATACTTCAGGACTTCATCATACATCTTGACTCTCATGAGCACAGTTGCCATATTAGTAAGAGTAATTGCGGCTAAAGTGGAATCACCCACGGAATTAAACATTTCATAAGCCTCCTTATAGGTAAGAAAAGAATTAATATAATCTCCCAGATAATATAAGCAGGAACCATATCCCTGATTAACCGCCCCAATCATCCATTTATAATGACGTTCAGGAATTTGCCCTCTATATTCTTTTTCAATTTTATCCAACAGTTGTCTTGCCCTTTTAACACAAGGCTCATGCTCTCCTCCTAACACGGCACGGTAATAAAATGCCATAAATTCAAGGACTTCTTTCACATAATCTGGCACCTGAACTGTATCAAGAATACTTTTAATTTTCATTGTATCATTGGCATACTTAACCATCAATTGATAGGCTTGAAAGAATCTCTTAATTTCCTTGCTATCGGTTTCGGAACCGATTGACTGAGCCATAGAAGAAAAACCCAAAAACATTATTAGGACAATGGATAGCAAACCTAATCTTCGCATAATCACCAGAAGGTTCCATTTATAATTCTCCGTTAAATATAACTGCATTATTCTCTGTTTCTTCAAGGTATATTTCTAAATCAAATTTCTCTGGGATTAAGTTTCTTAACCTGTTCCAGAGGATTCTGGCTAAGTTCTCCGTGGAGGGTTGCAAGTCTTTAAATTCAGGGACGTCAAGGTTCAAGTTTTTGTGATCAAAATCTTCCAACACCCTCCTAATGATCTGCTTAAGTTCAGAAAGGTTCATGACGAACCCTGTCATGGGGTCTATATTGCCAGTTACCCTGACTTCCAAAAGATAGTTATGTCCGTGATAGTTTTTCCAAGAGCATTTCCCAAACACCTCCCTGTTTTTCTCATCATCCCAGTCTGGATTGAAGAGTCTGTGAGCGGCAGCGAACCTCTCTCGCCTTATAACTGTTGCTTTCATAACCCTGAAATTACTTAATTTCAATTTCATGAAGAACATTAGGCTAAGTGAGTTGCCTCATGAATCAGTATCCAGTGAATTGCGGGGTCATGTGGCTAATCCACGTGTTAGTGGAACCTTCCTATTGATAGGCGAAGATGCTTTGCCTTATGCCTATGCCTTCGCCAGAGCCCTCTTATGTGAATCCCCTATTGACGGCGATGCCTGTGGAACCTGCTCAACTTGCCGGAAAACGAATAAGATATTGCATCCTGACTTGGTCTGGATAGTGCCGTCTGGTAAAGTGCAAGCCACGAAAGAAGAGAAAGAGATGAAGGGGCTTGAAGGGAGGGCTCTTGTTATGAACAAATGGGTCACTGCATTTAGAAAAAATCCGTTTATTAGATATGAAGATTGGGCTTCTGAATTGAAGGTTAAAAACATCAATTTGCCAGTTGCAGACCTCAGATACGCTATTGAACAAATCCAGACCCGTCAATATGAAGCCCAAAGAAAGGTTGTCATTATTTGGGGAGCGGACATGATGGGAACAGGAGGCAACATTATGCTTAAAACCCTTGAAGAACCACCTGCCAATAGGTTCATAATCCTTGTGGCACGAAATAAGTCAAGCATTCTGCCCACGATCCGTTCCAGAAGCATCATCATTACATTGCCACCCCTTTCGGAAAATCAACTAATCACTTTCCTTTCTTCTCAAATGAGGGTTTCTACGGAGGAAGTGGTTACCGTTGCGGAATGGGGGAGAGGTTCCGTGAGCCTCACATTGTCTCTAATAAAAGAAAACAGTAGGCTTGCCAAAGGCAGAGCAACGGAACTGTGGAACATCATTCATCAGAAAGGTCCTGAATGGCAGACATGGATAAACTCCTCAACAGACAAGGTAGATAGCATATCCACGACAAAAGAAATTGTCAAATGGATTTTATCTATTGTTGACCCTCAATTCGCCCATCTGGGGCATAAACACATACAGGTCTTATCCCAACCTCCTGCATTGAAAGAAATTATGACCCTTGTGGAAGATGCTCTATATTCTCTCAACAGGAATGTTAATCCCAAACTAACTTTGCACTACCTACTCAATAGGCTTCATGAAGTATATAAAAAGTACGTTGATAACTAACGCATTGATAACCCTGTTCTGGGCTTGCCAGTTCTTCTCTTCTGGATACGTGTACTTCCAATGGCATGACATCCCTGGACACACTTGGCGTTTGCACGACACTTTAACATTCAATATAGTTGTAAGCGACACTTCGCGAACATTTGACCTTGTGATTACAGTCTCTGCAACAGACGACTATCAATGGCGAAATTTAATTACGCAGATGATAGTTGAATATCCCGATGGCTATAAAGAACAGCGATTGCTCAACCTACCTCTGTCGTCAGATGAAGGATTTTGGTATGGCAGGAAAGTCTCAGGTTTCCACGAAATAGAAATTCCTATTGGGGAAATAAAATTTCCAAAGGAAGGGACCTACTCTTTCCGTCTGTTTCATTGGATGAGAGAGAACGAAGTGAAGGGAATTGCCCGAATTGGGCTAGCCCTAAAGCCTGTCTTCAAAACACAAAACCGTGAATAAGAAAGCATTTGAAGGAATTCCCTACTTAACAGTAAATGACAACAGTTTCGTATTAATTGCAGGGCCCTGCGTAGTGGAAAATGAAGAGATGCCGCTTTTCGTCGCAAGAAAACTCAAAGAAATAACCAGTAAACTTGGAATTCCATTCATTTTCAAATCGTCTTACAAAAAAGCAAACAGGACCTCGGCGGATTCATTTATGGGGATTGGCGATGAGAAAGCCCTTAAAGTATTAGCACAAGTCAGAGAAGAATTTAAAGTTCCCGTTTTGACGGATTATCACACGCCACAAGAAGCGTTCTTGGCGGCTCAATTCGTTGACGTCTTGCAAGTGCCCGCATTCCTTGCAAGACAAACAGAACTCATTCAAGCAGGGGCTCAAACAGGCAAACCTCTAAACATCAAGAAAGGGCAATTTATGTCAGGCGAAGCGATGAGAGGTGCTGTTGAGAAAGCCAAAAGAGCAGGGGCAACTCAAGTATGGCTTACGGAACGGGGAACTTTCTTCGGCTATAATGATCTTGTTGTTGACTTTCGTAATATCGTAATAATGAAGAAATATGGCGATGCAGTTGTTTATGATTGCACCCATTCTGTCCAACAGCCTTCCTTACCACAGGGGTTCAGCGGCGGACGAAGGGAATTCGTTGTTCCACTGGCACGGGCAGCAATAGCAATAGGCGTTGATGCTCTCTTTATGGAAGTGCATCCAGAACCCGAAAAAGCACTGTCAGACGCCGCCTCGCAACTTCCTTTGGAACAAATTGAAAATATACTCTTGGAACTAATTAATCTATACAGGTTAGTAGCCCGGTAGGTTTTCTCTTATCTTGTGTATAGAGCCAAACAGGTAACACATTAGGCAACACAGAAAAGCAAATAGATCAACAAAATAAACTGGATGAGTTTATTTAAATCTCAACTATTGGTCATTTTCCTTTTCTGTAACCTTTTCCCGAAGAAAAGGAAATGTGTTCAGGAAGTATTCTTTGATGGATTGGCTATTTTCTCCCAAGTTCTTCTCTATCTCTTTGAGGAAGTTCTTAGCGTAGGAAGATATTGCCTGTCTATTCCACGGATGAATCCTTATCTCTATTAGTCTTTTTAATGTGTCTATGCCTTCTTTAATTATTTTTTCATTGCCTGTTCGGGCTAATGCTTCTAAGTAGTAATAGAACCATTGCCAGATCCAATAGTCATGGGCGAATTGCCATAATCCTGTGGTCAGCCATTGAAAGGCATCTTCCTGATTATAGAAGTATTTAGATATTAAAGGCAAGGCATTATCCCAAACAATGTGTGAAGTGTCTGAATAGGTCCATTGCTTCAAGGTCTCCCATGCATTTGTTGTGTCTGAACGTGCCCATTTGGAAAGCCATTCCACTTTAACAGACGGATACTTTTCTTTGTGAAACATTTGTCTGGCTATGTCCTTATCCACAGGGGGCAGATAGGCGACAGCCCTTGCCCTTACTTCAAAAGATTTGTCCTGAACGGCTATGATATTGAGAGTATCGTAAAAGAACTTTCTTACTTCCTTATGCTTGTTAACAAATTTGTTTATGACTCCCACAGCACTATATCTGTTTGCATAGAAAGGGTCGGAGAGGGCTAATCGGATTAGTTGAATGGCATTGGAGGAATCATAGGTTGCCGAACGTCGGAACACAGTCTTTTTTACTATTTGCCTTCGTGCTATTGCGGGCAGGCTATGGTCCGACAGGATTCTTTTCGTCCATTCAACGGGCATTTGATGTTGCATTTCGCCGACCAGCACATAGGACGGGTCAAGCATGGCATATTCAATGGGTTCTTCGATGGGGATATGTATAGTTGCCATTGTGTCAGCAGGAATAATAATATCTTGAATATGCGTTTCCTTTGTTGTCTTTATGATTAGAGGCAATTTCAACTTCCACGGGTCTACGTTCTTAGGGACAGTCTGTTGATTCACTGAGACTATCAAAAATGAATCATTAGCCAGATAGTTGACCTTAACATCTGGATGTCCCTCTTTATAGTACCAATCTTGGAAGAAAGGACGCCAGTCCAAGCCTGTAATGTCTTCAAAGGCAAGCCTGAGATGTTCGGTTTCTGCACTGCCATACTCCCGAGATTTCAGGTAATAAGAGAGGGAAGAGAAGAATGCAGAGTCGCCAGATAAATATCTCAAATAGTGAAGGATTGCTCCGCCTTTATTATATGAATGAGCGTCAAACATATCATCGCCCTGTTCATAATGAAAGAAGACGAGGGGGCGTGTATATCCCATCTTAGCGTTCCATATGTATCCATTCAAGGACTGTTCTCTCATAACATCGGCACTATCCCTGCCATATTTATGTTCATTCCAGAGGTATTCTCCATAATCGGCGAAAGATTCGTTAAGAGTGAGGTGAGCCCATGATTCGCAGGACACAAGGTCTCCGAACCAGTGATGAACCAGTTCGTGAGCCACAACAGGCTCTATGGATGACTCCATCAAATCCGTTTTTGTTTTATAAGCACTTGCTCCGAAGAGCACTGATGTAGTGTTTTCCATTGCTCCAGCGGTGAAGTGATACACTCCAATTTGAGCGTATTTATCCCAAGGAAATGGATACCTGAACAACTTAGAGAAATAGGTGAGCATTTCCCTTGTGTGTGAGAATATCTGCTTTGCCAATGGTGCATATTTAGGGAAGAGATAATAACTGACTTCCTTTCCATTCCAAGGTGTATCAACGACTTTTTTATATGGACCGATGGCAACAAAAATCAAATAGGCGGCGTGTGGTTTGTCCTGAGCCCAACAGTCTGTTCTGGAGCCGTCTCTGTTAATTTGAGACCATTGCAAGGAGCCGTTGCTCAGGGTCAAGAACGAAGTGTCATCAACGGTGATGCAGATGTGTTGAGTTAGATGTTGGTTTGGTTTATCAATCAATGGCAACCACCACGAATTCCATTCTGTTTCTCCTTGGGTCCAAGCATGTGGTGGCATTAGAGGGTCTTTGCCAATAGGATTGATGAAATAGAATCCACGGTCTCCTGCAACTGCTTTCCCACTGGTGTCGACAGGAGAAAAATTGTTTTTGTATTTGATCTTAACAACCAGAGTGTCGTTCTTTTGAAAAGTGTGGTTAAAGCGAAACCTTATATGTCTCCCGTCATAATGATACTCAAATTCAATGTTTGATGGATTTATGACTTCTATTGTGTCAATTGAAAATTGACGGGCATCAAGGGTTAGAGAATCCATTGGATAGAAATGTGTTACTAAGGTGAGAGTGGCTTCTCCAAACAGGTCTTGTGTTTCAAAGACAGGATGGACATCGGCATCAATGTGGATTAATCTCCAAAGTGTAGGAGGTGTTTCTTGATATGTGCTACTTGTCTCTTCAACACTATCCACAGAAGGGTTTAGGACAGTTATTGAAACTTCTGGATTTTTCTGTGCTTTTCGCGATGTCCCACAACTCCATAGGATTAGCAACCCAGCAACCGAAATTCCAACTATTCTAATCACGCGAAAACTTTTTTAAGAGTCCTTGTTAAGACTTCTCTTAGAACTTTAACGTCTTCCTCAGAAATGGTTAGGGGTGGTCTGAATCTGATGGCTTTGGTTCCAGACTGTAAGAGAAGGGCACCTTCCTCAAGGGCGGTGTTAATGACCTCGTTTCTCTGTTCTGTGGAAGGCAGGTCAAACGCGATAAATGTTCCTCTGCCTCTGATATTGCTTAGCGGAAATTCTTCTGATAGTTCAAACAGCAGGTCCATTATTTTTTGACCTATCTGGGCGTTGTGTTCCACAAGGTTCAGTTCATCTATTGTTTGCAGGATTTTGGTTGCCCGAACCATATCTACTAATGAGCCTCCCCACGTGGAATTAATCCTTCCTTTAACGTGGAAGACGTTATCTGGCACTTCATCAACACGTTCAGTAACCATTATTCCACACACTTGCATTTTCTTTCCAAATGCGATGATGTCGGGGGTGATGCCAAAATGTTGATAAGCCCAGAATTTTCCTGTTGCAGCAACTCCGGTTTGAACCTCATCAAAAATCAGCATTGCTTCGTTCTCATCTGCCAATTCACGAAGTGCTTTAAAGAATTCTGGTCTGAAATGGTTGTCGCCTCCTTCTCCTTGAATGGGTTCAATAATTATTGCACAAATATCATCTTTGTTTTGCCTGAAGGCTTCCTTCATCTCTTCAATAGCCTGTTTCTCAAGTTTCTCAACCTCTTCCAAATGATCCTCTAAAGGAAAAGTTATCTTGGGATTAGTTATTCTGGGCCAATTGAATTTAGCAAAGTATTGAGTTTTTTCTGGTGTTGTGTTGGTAAGGGAAAGCGTGTATCCACTTCTGCCATGGAAGGCTTCTCTGAAATGCATTACTTGATGTCCACGTTCCGTCTTGTATCCTTTCTGAAAGTTTTTCCTCACTTTCCAATCCATTGCGACTTTTAGGGCGTTTTCCACGGCAAGGGCTCCTCCGGAAATGAAGAATAGGTATTTAAATCCTTCTGGAAGGGCGATTCGTTCAAGGGTTTCAAGGAAAGTAGCCATTTGGACGGTGTAAAAATCGGAATTAGATGGGTTAGTTATGGCAGCTATTTCCAAATGTTTTCTAAATTCCGGGTCGTCATAGGCTTCATGGTTGTGTCCAAGGGCAAGTGTGGCAAAAAAGCCAAACATGTCAAGGATTCTCCTGCCTGTTATGGCATCATATAAATATGTTCCCTTGCTTTTTTCTAAGTCTGGGATTATTCGGTAGCCTTCAATAAGCATGTGTCTGCCAACAACTTCAAGGACTTTTTCTGGCGGAACTGTAATACGATAAGCCATACTTGTTTAATTTACGTTAGCAAACATAGGACAAATTGTAAAAAGAACTTTAAGTCTATTTTCGTTCGGCTCTAAGCCGAGACTGGATATACTCTTTTAATTCTCGATGGGTTCCATCAGGCAACACAATATAACATTTGTCTTCGCCGCCTTCCGACTTAGGTGTTTTTTCACATTCCATCTGAACACCGTCAGGTAGCAAATCTTTCTTTGTCAGGAAATAGTATTGGTCTTTTGTGATTTCTATTGTGTCTGTGGAACACTTTGTCGGTTTATTACTCTCCTTTGGTTGGGCGGGACAAGAGGAAACAATCCTGTAATATCTTCCTTCCCTTTCAAAAATTTTATTGTGATGTGTTGAATGTGTGGATTCTTCTATGTTCATGACCGTATCATACTTGCATTTAACTGGTTCCTTTGAGTCTTTAAGTTGTTGTGGACAAGAAACAATAACTTTATAGTGGCTAACGCTTTGCCCATTCGCAGCCCACCCAAGACTGATTATTAGCAAGAAACAACAAAGCCGAAACATCAACGGATAATTTTGACAATTAATGTTGTAGCACCGTAATAGCCTCCGGAAAAGAACTTAGCATAACAACCGGCATCCCAATAATTATCATATTTGGCTTCTACTTTAAACTGACGAGTTACATTAGAGGTCACAGAAAATGCTCTCATTATATTCCAATTATCTCCTCTATCTACATGGTTGGGTCCCAAGCCTCCCGAACTCCAATGAACGCATTCATAGGAAAAGCCACCGCCTAAATCAGAGAGTCCAAAATAAGAATCTGGAACTATTCGGATCAAAGCACATGCAGTTCCACAATTCTGATACCTATTATCCGGTGGTGAGCAGGAGGTTGACGGAGTGAGTTGCCCCATAGCTATAATGACAACTGAATCTCCTGCTTGCAAAGAAATACTTCCAGTGCTTACAATTTGTGTGAATGTAGAGGTATTTGTTGCACATACATGATTAGGTGCCTCAAAAACGTAAATTATCTCTCTTGAGGCGACTGTAGGGAGGGCTTTCCATATAGGGGGCGTATTAGCACCTTGGGAAATGAGAATGTCTCCTGTGTTTCCAGCGGTGCCTCCCGGCATTAACGCTCCCGAAAACTGTATATTTCCGGCTATATCTAATTTCTGTGTTGGTGAGGCAGTCCCGATACCCACATTTACACCATCTTCATAGATGATAGTGTTACACAAGTTTGTGCCTGTCCACTTTTGTACGAATCCGATTGCGGCGGTTCCGCAGATTGGGGGAATGCCACTGGATGTGCCTGGTGCCTGAATTTGCCATTGAGTTCCGTCCCAAATCAAGATGTCCCCTGCATTTGTCCCGGGTTGAATTCCTATTGGATTTGAGGATGTGCCATCGCCTATGATAGGTGGTTGGGTCTGAGCAACTTGGTTTCCCCAATCATCACCTACGGCAGACACGTCACTCCATTGCGGTGGTGTGTTGGGACCCTGTGAAAGCAGTACTTGACCCGTGGAGCCTGCATTACCTCCAGGCATTAAGGCGCCAGAAAAAGTTATATTTCCTGAAACATCTAGTGCTTCGGTAGGAAAAGGGTTTCTAACCCCTATTTTGCCAGTTGTATCTATGATAAACAGGATCGAACCACCTGTTTGAGTGATTATAAAAGGTATAGGTGTTTGAGTAGGATCAAACTCAATATGTAATTGACCTATTGGGGAGGTAGTGCCTATCCCCACTCTCTGTGCTTGAACATTATAAAATGCTATGACAAAACTACAAATGCAAAGGGTTATTGCCTGTGCATAAAGGGGATTCTTGTTTGTCCACATGACTCTTCAATTTTATTTTTTAATTTTTACCCAAAACTTAATTACAAATATACGACTTTTTTATATTAAAACAAACAACTATTTGCACATATACACATGTAATGATTTCTGTCTGCTGCTCAGGGCTTATAATTGGGATTGCTAAGGAATTTTTCGTCGGTGAGCGTTAGCAAAAATGCTTTCAAATCCTCCTTTTCTTGTTCAGTGAGATTAAGATGAATTCCTCCGTTGTGATTCATAATGGGATCTAATGTGGGTGCGTTCTTAACCCCTTCACTATAGAAATTCACTACTTCGTCTAATGTTTGGAAGCGTCCATCATGCATATATGGTCCTGTTACCGCCACATTTCTTAATGTGGGTGTTCTGAACTTGCCTATATCCGCAGAATCCCCTGTAACAGCAAACAATCCCCAATTCTTCGGGTCGGAAGGCATTGAATCAAGCCCAATGTTATGCATATCAAAATCGGTGAATAGCGGTGGTGCATGGCAATGGAAACAGTCTCCGCGTTCGGAGAAGAATATAGCCATTCCTCGTTTCTCACTCTCCGTTAAATCCACTTCCCCACGTTTATATTTATCATATTTGCTATTTCCAGAAATGAGTGTTCTAACAAATTGAGCCAGGGCATAAGCCACTTCCTTGGAAGTTATCTCTTCGGTTCCGAAGGCTTCATAAAACATTCTCTTATATGTGGTGTCCTGCATTAACCGAGGCACGTCAACCTGAAAGAATTCTTTCACTTCAAACATCATAATGTCCTCAAGCATCCCTGTTTTAGAACCATTCCATAGCCAATGTTTGGTGCCCCAGCCAAGGTTCACATGAGGCAATACAGAAACTCCCGGTGAATTGTCGGCAAAAGATTTAGATTGTATATGACAAGAGGAACAAGAATTACCTGCCTGAGGACCTCCTTCTGATAATTTCACGTCATAATACAGTTTCTTGCCCAGTTCAACCCCCTCCTTAGTGAGAGGATTATTAGGATTCATGGGCATTTGTGGAAAATCTTCTGGAATCTCCAGATTGTATGGTGTGGGATTATATGTATGTGTGGGCTTATCTTTCCTGCAAGAAGCGAGGAAAAGACTACTTAATGCCAACCACAGTAAAGACATCCTGACCATTGCGGGCAATGATTTGCATCCTAACAGTGTCTCCCATTATATACGGTTCTTCGGCGAGGTTGTATGTATATGGATTCCTGAACCACTCATTAATGTTCATATCCAACTCTAATTGGACAATTGCCTTGCCTGAAAGGTCCATTTGCACGGGCAACCTAACAGTTACAAGAGCAACGTTTGTTCCCAAGTGCATAGCATATCCTAAGATAGTTGAAGAAGTGTCTGTTTCCTTGAATTTGCCCTCCAACTTCAAGAAGTGGAATCCTCCCCCCATCATCTCGGGCCAAGCCATTTCCTGATGTTCAAGGGTGTTGGGTAAAGAGTCATGATGGTTCAGATTTGGTGGTAAGCCAATATAAAACCTAATGCTATCATAATATCTTAAAGGAACATTAGCCACTGTTACCATTTGAGAGGGATATTTATCGGCATCAAATAGGAAGAATGTATCAATGAGTGTCCAACCATAGTCTCTGTTAAACAGTTCAATATGCGAAATATAATATTGCAAGCGTGTTACACTATATACATTGCCTGCCTCATTGACATATTTCATTTCGTCCATTTGCAGGGACTCCCCGTCCACGGAATAGGTAACCTTTAAGGCAATTGCTCCGTGTCCCGTAAGGTCTTTGTCTTTCCTGCATGAACTGACTGTTGCTACGATTCCAAGTGTTACGAGGAAGAGTTGCAGTTTTCTCATGGCGGTTTCATTTTGAAGGTTTTTCTGTATCTCATTTAAATATACGCAATTGGTGAATTAAAAAGTATGACTTTTGTCAACATTTGCGACGAATTGGCGTCCCCACTGGCATTCCAGACATCTGCGTTGTTGACAATAGTTCCTATACAGGTGCAGAAGAGCCTGTGTTTCCATAGCACTATGCGGTTTAATACCTATCTTTTTCCATTGTCTTATCACAGAGTTGTCTTCTGGCGATATGGAATCCAGCCACACTATTGACTTTTCAGTTAATGAAGAGTCATCCCTGTTCTTCCCAAAGGCGAACATCATTGGCACGAGAACATTAATGACCAACACATTAATTATCATTGCCCCTGTCTTAAACGTTTTCAATTTGGAAAAAATTTTCTTGCCTATTGTTTCTTTCCAAACATCAGGTGGTTCAACAGTAAGCAATCTGTTTGCAAGGTCGGTGTCTCCATTGGTAATGGCTTCCCAGAGCAATGGCAGGATTTTGAGAATTGAAACAGCCTGTCCAAGACGCAGCAAAGGATGGGAATATGGTCTGAAAGCCCCCTGTTTCCACGCCATCTGTAAAGGCTTCAAGCCATATTTAGCATTCAAATGATTCCAATGCATGGTTAAATCAGAGACATCAACTTGCTTTTCTTTCAGATATGCCAACCATCCTGAGATTCCATACAGCAAAGCCATTAATTCTGCTTCACTATCCAAATGGCGGGAAATTATTTTGTATGGAAGGTTTTCGGCAACCATCTGGAAATGGTCTGTGTTGGAAGGAACCCCCATGTATCGCATAATGAGTTCATACAGAACCTGCAACCAGTCGTAATTTCGTTTAGTGAGTCGTTGCCTGATGGTATCATACCTTTCTTGAAGCCGTTCAGTAGCAACCCTAACAAGCCAAGTTTGTTGATAGATTTTAACAGGCGATATAAAATTTTGACATGCTATTTGTGTTGGGCTTGTCCGTAACCTATCCCATCTGTGCAAAACATCTTCATAAACGAAGTGCTTTAACTCTACTGTTGGAATTTGCGGACCATCGTCGGCTTCCCAAACAACGTGAAGAACAACATTTTGATATTCTGGATTATAACCATGTTGGTGAGAGAACCAATCGGAAGCCTTACGATGAATCTCCACACATCCAACCCACTTCAAGCCATCAATCTCAATTTGTGCATTGCAGAAGTCGGGTCCTGATAGTTGTTTTATGCCAGAAGATAATACTTTGACGGGTCTGCCATCTGTTAGATACAGTGGTTTGAAAAGTTTATGTTGCCAAATAACATAGAGCAGTTCTTCTGGTGGCAAGTCAGCGTTCACTTTGGTCATGACCCATCCTGTGGTTTAATATGCCTGATAAATGCATCGGTGAAGCCTTTTTTAATCAGTTTTTCCTTTGCTTTTTTAGCCTCTTCAATTGTTTTGAATGGACCAACGAGATAACGATACCAATTGCCCGCTTTCTGAACGACAATGTTGTCTATGCCTTCAAATGGTTTCTTGGTAACATCCATCTTTTCACGGGAAGCATAGATTTGAACCCAATATCCCTCAGTAACTTCGTTTTGCCTTTGTTCATTTTTTCTGGCTTCTTTCTCCAGAGAGTCCAGCCTGTCAAAGTATTCAATTATTGCCTGTGCTATTGCCTGAGCAAGAATCTGTTGTCCTTCTTCTGAATTAAGAAACTTCTCCTCTGCTTCATTAGTGATGAATCCTGTTTCCACAAGGATGCTTGGCATAGCGGTGCGAGCCAGCACAAGGAATCCAGCCTGCTTAACCCCCCTGTTCTTCCTACCCGCCTTCTCAAAGTTTGTCTGCACTTTGTGAGCAACCTCTATGCTTTGCTCAAGGAAGGCGTTTTGATACAGCGAAAAGACTATGTATGCCTCTGGCGAATTAGGGTCAAACCCTTCATAGTTTTCCAGATAGTTCTCCTCTTTAAGGATTACGGCGTTTTCCCGCATCGCAACTTTAAGGTTAGATTCCGTTTTGTGAAGACCCATAACATAAGTTTCAGTGCCCATAACAGAAGGGTTCTCATTTGCGTTACAGTGTATTGACACGAAAAGGTCTGCCTTATGCTTATTGGCTATGTCGGCACGCTTATGCAATTCAACGAATCGGTCGTCCTTTCGGGTGTAAATAACCTTAATGTGCTTGTATTTTTCAAGGATTTTTCCTGTTTTAAGCGTTATGGCAAGGGCGGCATCTTTCTCCTTAGAGTGTTTTCCGAGTGCTCCCGAGTCATGTCCGCCGTGCCCTGCATCCAGCACGACAGTGTAAGTTCGTTCTTGAGCAATAGCAGTCCCTATAACAAAAGCAAGTGCCATAAGTTTGAACCGTGAACCTGAAAGCATATCTCCAAATTGGTTTTGTCAAAAATATAACGTTTTTAGGCATAATTGTGTTACCAGTTTGGGTAAATTATGCACAGAATCAGCGTATTGAATGGGAAGCGAAGGATTCAGCAGTTGTTGACCTTAAAACGAACAAGATTATACTCACTGGCGATGTGGAAGTGCGAGCCGAAGGCGTCAAACTAACCGCTCCCCTTATTGTCTATGACCTCAAGAACAAAGAAGCGTATGCCACAACTCCAGATTCCACACAGGGCGTAGTCCTCCAAATGGGCAATAACCAGTTTGTTATGCAAGAAGCCAGATTCAATTTTGAGACTGGCAGGGCTCTGGTGGTCAATATGCGAACACAAGAAGGCGAATCACAGATTCTGGGAAAGAAGGCTAAGTATATGGAAAACGACATTGTTTACATAAAAGATGGTGCTTTTACGACCTGCGATGCCCCACAACCACACTTCCATTTTCAAATCAGCAAAATGAAAATCGTCCCTGATAAAATTGTTGTAGCAGGTCCTTCATATTTAGTTGTTGAAGAAACTCCTTTGCCCGTGGGTATTCCAATGGCTATTTACCCCCTCTATGAAGATGCGACCTCTGGAATCATTGTGCCGACAGTAGGGCAATCCCCAACGCAGGGATTTATGTTCCGAGAAGGCGGATATTTCTTTGCTATCAACGACTATGTTAATCTGGCATTGATTGGCGACATATACACACGTGGGACTTGGCGAATAGAAGCCCTCTCACAGTTTAAGAAACGCTATAAATACGAAGGATTCTTCAAATTTGGCATTGCCAGAACACTCACTGGCGAAGCACTGTTCCCCGAAACACAGGAATACAGGGACGTGTTCACTGAACTGCAATTCAGGACAGACAAGCGAACCCTTAGGAAATCTTCCGTGCAAGCAGACATCCGCTTCGGAACAAGCACATATCTTAAAAACACTTCATATAATCCCAGTGACGTCCTGCAAAACGAACTGACTTCGGGAATAAAATGGAACCAGAAAATTTCTATATTCAACTCATTCCTTTCCCTAACGCATCGTCAAAGCACACGAACAAAACAGGTTTCTCTTGACCTGCCCTCTTGGACTCTGTCCATGTATCGCAGAACACTGTTTCAGAAAGGAAGGTCAAGGCTCACAATGTCCTACACACTGAACCTCATCAACAGAATCTCTATGTCCGATTCTTTGTTCTTTGGACAATACCTGAGCATCTATGACTCCTTCCCTCAGGAAAAACCGCTTATAAAGCGTGGAATAAAACACTCTCTTCCCATCAACTTCTCAACTCCACTATTCAAATTCTTCCAATTTTCTTTATCTGGAACATATAACGAACTTTGGACAGACAGAATCATCACAGTGTCGGGAACAGAGATAGACACAGTGTCTCAACCCTCACGAGCCCCATACCTAACAGCAAATGCCTCCCTAACCACGAACCTTTATGGAACATTCTATTTCAAAAAGGGACGCCTAAAAGCATTAAGGCACACTGTCAGACCCTCTTTCTCTTGGCAAAGTGCCACTCCTATTTCAAAAAATCAACTTCCCACTGAACAGACGATTAATCCATTTGCCCTCTCTCCTTTCGGACTGCCCCCTTCCACATACAGGCAATCCCTGTCGTTCATATTATACAATCGGCTTGAAGGCAAATTCCTCAAAAAAGATTCCACATATCAAAAGACAACCATAATTGATGAACTATCCTTGCGTTCTGGAATATCCCTCTCAGACTCAATGCCTCTCCAACCTCTGTCCCTAACCTTCCGTTCGGCAAGCCTCAAAGGACTATCCATACTACTCAACGGGCAATGGACTCCATACATAATCTCCCCAACGGGAATAATCTCTCCCCAACTGGCTTGGGACTCATATCAAAAACCCCTTCTGTTACAAACCCTTTCCCTCAGTTTCAATTTCTCCTTAAGGTCTTTCACTGTGAAACACGATTCTGGATTCGTCGGGATAGCCGAAACCCCCTCCATTAATCTGGCATACAACCTGAATGTTCGCAGGGCTCTGGTAGATTCTTTCTTCCTAACCCAAGGGCTCCAGTTCTCAATAAGATGGAAGTTAACTCAAAAATGGTCTGTCTCCATGTTTTCTGGATATGACTTCAACAACAAAACAATCGCATACACCCGAATAGAAATAACCCGAGACCTGCACTGTTGGACTCTCTCCTTTTCATACGTCCCCTTCGGAAGACTCAGAAGTTACCTGATTTCCCTCCAGCCCAAAGCCTCCCTACTGCAAGACATCCGCCTCCGCAAACGGAAAGATTGGTATGAGTTTTAATTTTTTATCCGTCATTTTTGTTTTTTAATTGCCCATGCACTACCCATAGCCCCACAAAATCCCCTAATTAGTTACTATTTAACAGTGATTTATAAATTACTGCCTGTAACTTATCACCGCTTAAATGGTTCCTTATTGACCATTTTCTTCCAAACATCTTTCATCTAACCCTATACTTTTAGACGCAAAACGCTCTTAAATGCGTCGTCAAGGCTCCCGTTTAATCCAGTTGGGCATACAGATATTGGCATTTTTCTTTTTATCCACCAACTTCTCTCTTGCCCAGGATTTTGGATGGCATTTGCTTCCATTCCCGTCACAGGACGGTTTTGGAATGACGTTCCTTATTGGTTCAGAGGCTCATTATTTAATTATAAGAACCGGGGACACCAATGCCGTAGCAAGACTAGACACTGCTTCCTTACAACCACAATGGATTACAATGTATCACAATAACACGAATCGTAATTGGTATCGTGGGGCAGTTATCATCAATGACACTATAGTTATGGCGACTTGGCGTGCAGGGGGCGATGACCTTATGGAATGGATCATTGATGGTCAAACAGGCAACTTAATTTCTGCACAGATATGGACCGGCGGGGATATTCAACCGGGTGCAATAGAAAGCTATCCTGATGGAAGTGTAATTATGAGTACTGAACAACTGATTCCTTGGGCAACCCTCGTAAAACACGATATTTCTAATAATACTTTTATTTCCAGAGGATGGAGAATAGACAACTGTGGTCATATGCGAACAGTAAATGCTATTGGTCTGCATTCGCAAGGCACTAATCCCGACATATATAATGCCGCCACTTGCGCATTTTCCCAATGGGGCATAGCCAGGCTATCCCCTAATTTAAATCTTCGTTGGGCTATAAGTCTAACTCTCCCCACCCAAACAGGTACAACGATAGATCCGTTCGTGGTGCAAAAATTACTACAAATTAATGATAGAGTTTTAATGTTGGGGCGGGTAACACAATCGGTGCATGGAGTCGGAAATGGACAATCAGATGCATTTATCATTGCGGTTGACACAAATGGCACTTTCCTGTGGGCAAGGACATACGGAGGTCCATGGAGTGAATGGCCCACAGATATGATACCCAATCCCACCAATTCAAACGAAGTACTTATTTCTATGGGGTCTGAGCGTGGCAATGGTGTCTTTGCAGGGTCAATCTTCCGCCTTGACGTTAATACAGGATTGGTTGTCAATGATTCCGCGTTGGTTTTTATTGATACTCTTACAGATATCATACCTTATGATTTAGTACATGTTCCGGGCAAAGGCATATTCATAGCGGGACGTCTATACGGCACAACACCGGCAATCGGATTTTTCCCAGAAAACATAGAAGACATTTATTGGTGCACACAACGGATCCCAATAGCAACATCCTCAGTAACCATGACGATAAACACTGTCTCTGATACGGGTGGTGGCTTATCTCCAACCTCCGTGACTCCCTCTGTCTGGACATCGACCCTCTCTCACGACACCGTTTGCATGCAACCCTGTAGCATAGTGCTTGATTCCGTGAAAAATGTTTTATGTAACGGAGATAGTAATGGTACTGCTTACGTATCAATATCAATCCCCCTTGGAAGTTCTTATCAAGTGCAGTGGTCAAATGGGGACACTGGTTTAATCGGCGATTCGTTATGGGCGGGAGCACATTGGGTTTCTCTATCCACACCACAATGCACAGATACCATTTTCTTTACTATAACTGAACCTCCTCCCTTAGAAATTAGCTCAATAGATACATTTAATCCAACTTCATGCAGTAATCCAGATGGGTGGATAAAAGTTAATGTAACTGGTGGCACCCCTCCCTATACTCACCAATGGAACAATAGTCAAAACACTGATTCTATAGGTGGATTATCTGGTGGTACGTATACAGATACCATTACGGACGCCAATGGATGTATTATAATAGCTACCGCTTCTCTTGATTCCGCACGGGCAACTTTTGAAGTTAACTTCAAAACCACTTGCATCCAATCTGATCCACTACAAATAAATGCTTCTGCTTCCTTTACAGGGGGAACACCTCCTTATTCTATATACTGGAACCATATTTCAGACACAACCTCTCAAATAGTGATTTCAAGCGGGGCTTTCCCCTTTGTCGCTTACGATGCCTCCGGATGCCCTGTTTACGATACGCTAATAATTCCTACATTATTACCGCCCCCATCCCTACAATTATATCCCTCTGTTGACTCGGTATTCTGGGGCGACACTATCACTGTGCGGGCAGAACCCATTAATCTAGTTCAATGGTCTTGGAGCACCTCACAAAACCAAAACGCAGAAAACTCTTTTATAATAACACAAGACACTATAGTTTATGTTTACGGACAGGACTCATTAGGATGCTCATATGTTGACAGTGCAATTTTCTACGTATTACCCAGCAGAGTCTTTTTCCCTTCAGTATTTTCCCCCAATGGGGATGGTATTCATGATGTCCTTAGACCCGTAATATATGGGTATGTACCCATTAGATGGCACATATACAACAGATGGGGACAGCTCATTTTTGAAGGTGATGAAGCAAGCCAATGGGACGGAACAATTAAGGGGAGTCCTGCCGAGACAGAGCGCTACGTGTTAATATATTGGGTTTTGAATCCAACTACTAAAGAACCACTTGAAAAACACACAATGTCATTATTCCTAATTCGCTAAAACATTGGGCAATGAGAGTAAAAATAGTCGCAACAATCTTCTTCATCTCACTAACATCTTGGCTACATGCACAAAACGTAGGCATAGGGACCACGTCTCCCACCCATCCGCTCCATGTGGTTGGAACAGTTCGCTTTGAAAGTTTAGCACCCAATGGTGGAAATAGTGGTTTAATAATCGTTGATCCTATAGGGGTTCTTTCTACACTTACTTTTCCCAATGATACTACCCTCTTCTTAAGCGGTGACGGGACATGGAAACACGTTTCAGGGGGGGACAATTGGGGTGCCCAGACTGCAGTAACAACACACCCTGTTGTTGGAGACGGCACCGCTGGAAGCCCCATTACGATTGCATCCGGAACCGCCAACAATGATATATTGGTTTGGGACGGCACGCAATGGACCATTTCTCAATTTGTTACGGTGGCAACTAATAATAACATATTCCCATTATGCTCTGGAATCAATACAAATTCCGTTCTTCGGTTCACAGGTTCTTCTTTATGTAATTCTCTTATTTCAGACAATGGGACATCAGTAGGAATTGGGACAGTTTCTCCCTCTTCATCTGCCATATTAGAGTTAAATTCCACTAATCAGGGCTTCCTAATGCCCCGCCTTACCACTGCTCAACGAAACAACATAAACAACCCTGCCCACGGTTTATTAATCATGAACACAGATAATTTTTGCATAGAAGCCTATGATGCAACAAGCAGCTCATGGTTAGAAGTTAGCTGCCCCCAATTATGTTCCCCTTGTGATACCTGCCCCTTGCCTCAAATTAATTCCGTGGTTGCAAATCCTACTCAGGACCCGTGCCCACCAATTGATATAACATTACATGTCAATGCTACCAATGCTACAACTTACATTTGGAACGCTAAGCCTGTTCAGCGATGGCAAGTGATTTCCTTAGCGGGAGATTCCGCTATTCTGAGAGCTACTGGCATGCCCCCTTCACCCCCTATAACAATATGGGTTTATGTGAGTGCGTGCAACGAATGTGGTTGCGTTACCGATTCAACTCAGATTACAATCGGATTTACAGGCATTAATCCCTGCCGAATTGGCTTTTCTTCTAAGAGGACATCCTCTCCGCAAAATAAGTCCTCCTCACAACACTTCCTTAAAAACAATCATGCCCCTCATAGGGAACTCAAATAGCGTCACGATGGGGAAACAAACCCTATATAAGACTAGTCTAGCAATTGCAATACTTACAATTAGCTCAATCACACTGTCTCAAAACGTGGGCATACATACTTCTTCCCCTACTCACAAATTTCATGTCTTAGGAAACATTAGGTTTGAATCTTATTCCTCTGTTCCCAAGGCTCTTTTAACTTCCCTTGGTCCCACTGGTGTCCTTGACACACTTCTAATACCAAATGATTCAATGCGCCTATTAAGGGCAGACGGGAAATGGGTTAGTGCTGCTACTACCGATAATTGGGGCTCTCAAACAGCCCTCTCCTCCTATCCACTGATAGGACACGGCACACTTTCTCAACCTATAGCGATTTCTCAGGGCAACAATCAAAATGATGTTCTCTCATGGAACGGCTCTCAATGGACCATTACCTCTTTCCCTGTCATAGCACTAAACAATAACATCCATCCTTTATGTGGTTCGCTGGTTCCGAACTCCATTATTAAGTTTGATGGTTCCTCTCCTTGTAGTTCCCTAATTTTTCAATCTGGAACGTCAATAGGCTTGAACATTACCACCCCCTCCCCGTCCGCCGTTCTTGACTTAAATTCAAACAATCAAGGTTTCCTTCTGCCAAGGTTGTCCACGGCTCAAAGAAATGCCATATCCACTCCTGCTAACGGAACAATTATATTTAATACAGACAACTTTTGTCTTGAACAGTTTGAGGCAGCTTCTGGAACATGGCTAACAATAGCCTGCCCCCGCTCTTGCTCCCCTTGTGATACCTGCCCAATTCCTACAATAAATAGCATAGTGGGTCCGTCCTCTGTTTGTGCTTACGACACAGTAACTTATTATGTCAATGCATCAGGGGCGGATATCTATCAATGGGCAACGCCCTTTGGATGGCAACTACTGAATCAACATGACTCCCTACTTGTAAACCCAATGCCCAAAGCAGGTTATGTTCAAGTCAGTGCGTGCAACGAATGTGGTTGCGTTACCGATTCAATTAGTGTAAGTATACTACCTGTACCCTCAGCTCCTTCTATCTCCGGTCCCTCTACCGTGTGTAGTGGAGACTTAGTTCAATTTGTAGCCACCCCAGGATACTCATGGTATATTTGGGACGTTCCCACACCTTGGTTCGTTGTCTCCGGTGCCAATGATGACACGATTATTGTTCGGATACCTAATTCAAATAATAATTACAATAGAACGATCAGGGTGCGTGGGTGCAATCCATGTTGTAGTGACTGGAGCATCCCCCTCTCTGTTGCCGTGAAGGCAGAATGTCGGTTCTGTATGTCCTGGGGCACATCGGGGGATTTCACTGAGGGTGTCAGGGGTGCTACCAGATTATCCGACGGCACTATAGTTGTGGTGGGTTACACGGCGAAGGGGAATAGTGGGACCACTGACATAGTTGTTGCCCGATATAGTGTTGATGGCAACTTAATGTGGCATAAGCTGATTGATTTCGGTGGCGATGAAACAGGCTACGATGCGATTGAAGGGTTTTCCAATGACCTATATGTTGTTGGCAACGGCAGTTCTAACACCGTGGTGGCGAAGTTAGACCTCTCAACAGGTAATATAATTTGGGCTCATCCATTTGCCAATGGACCCCGATGCAGAAGTATTTTAAAAACCCCTGCAGGAAATAAATTATGGTTAGGCGGAATAACTACACATAGCGGAGGGGACGGTTTCTATGCTATTTTTGAGATGGACACCCTTGGGACATCACTAACCATGGTCAATGGCGGTGTCAATGATGCCACAGGAACAACATCCAGAGTACAAAAAGATATGATAATCGTATCCAATAACTCAACTATTGGAGCAATAGTAGTAGGTGGGGGGCAAACCATATCTTGCCTCAATGTTTTCCAATGTGGTGGAAATTTAATTATCCATCCCAAAACAGGGGGCAATTTAGAACTGTGGAGATTTACAGGGATACATGAGATAAACGGGATTGCTCAGGACCCAACAGATGGACATTTTGTGGTAGTTGGAACCACTGCTACGGACTATAAGATATGGGTCGCTAAAATTGACTCTTCCTATACCCCTGGCAGTACCGCCAATCTAAACATTTTGTGGCAAAAAATCATATCAACAGGAAATGCAGTTCATGGCGGATATGATATTGCTATAGTGAATAATGATATCTGGGTTTTGGGACACGATTCGCTTGGTGGAGCACGAAGCGACATGCTCCTAACGGTTTTAGACCAAAACGGCAATTTGAAATGGGCTAAATCATACGGTGACCAAGGGGGTGGAGGAGAATCAGGAAGAACCATTCTTCCAATTCCAGGGGCAGGAGCATTTTTGATAGGAATAAAAAGAGAAACCAACCTGTCCGATAACATCTTTGTTGTTCGGGTCGATGCAAATGGAAATCCTGCAAATAGCTGCCCCTCATGCGTCACTAATACAACACCCACCATTGATCCCGGAACAAGTACACCAGAAATCCGTTCTAAATTCTTCGGTGGTAGTGGTGCCTTTAATTCCACCTCACCGGTAACTACTGGAACAGACTTACAACAATACTCAAGCTGTCCTTAAATAATATCAACATGGTCAGGAGCCTTCTAAACATTGGAGCGATAATAACCCTGCTTGCCACAGGACACTTGTCTATCGCGCAAGACATCCATACATCCATCCCTACGGCATGGGTGCCCGCATACCTGATTTCTCTTACTGGTGCCACAAATAATAACCTACGGGGTGGGATTGGCTACGGAGCCCAATGGCGTGAATATGTACTGCCATATAGGACCACTGGAGTGTTCGGAGACGTCTCACTGGGCAGAAACAACCCTGACCACTGGATGGCAATAGGGCTCAACATCATCTATGATGAAGCATCACCATTTTTAAAATGGACAAAAATTTCTGTTCAAACAGCCTTCCACTGGTATGTATCTAATCGTTCCTCCATGGGTGTTGCCGTGGGGTTGGGGTATAATCAGAGACGTTTTCAATGGAGCGATGACCTATGGACAGAAAGTCAAATAACCCCCAATGGCCCAGTCACTACACTTCCCTCTCAAGAAACCATGAATCAACAAAACATATCTTACATTGTCTTACAAGCAGGGTTAATTTGGCTACATACCACTTTTAATGAAATTAAAATAGCCTTAGGAACAGATGCGGCATATCTTAATGGAATTAAAGAATCATTTATCTATTCACAGGCTTCACCGAAGAAACGAATAAGGATTCGCTATTTAGCACACTTAGAATATCCCTTATCAGACTTCTCTTCCATTATGGGAACACTATATGGTCAGCTTCAAGGCAAAGCAACAGAAGTATTGTTAGGATTAATGTACCAGCAGGTATTTGCTAATAGATATGTTAGCGGGAAAGAAAAACGAATTGGTGGAGGCATATGGTTAAGGGCATTTAGAAGCGTGGCACCAGCGATTGTCCTTGGGTTTGAACAGTTTTCTCTGTGGCTTTCTTATGACGTATGGTTCGCTTCTGTGAAAAATGATATTGGGTGGAGAGGCGGTATAGAAGTGGTCGCACGAATTGATTATCCATTGGGATATTTTAATAAAGGTTCTATTGTGTGTCCCAGATTTTAAATAAACATGTTACATGCAACATCTACTGCCATTAAGGTTGTCAACAAATAACATTATACTGCTATAAGTTTTAAAATAATGGGTCCTTTTCTTCCCTTCCAAACCTATTGAAAGAAAATTGCAATGAAAGTTCATGTGTTGGAACAGAAGGGAAAGCCTCTGCAAAAGTTGAAAACGGGATATCATGGCTATAGTATAAATCAACATATCGGTATCCACCACCAACAGCAATCATCATAGTTTTATTAGTTCTATACCAGAGCGAGAAAAATAATTTAACGTCTCCTTCATCTAATTCGTTGTATTTAACAGCCATCCCATATGCTTCTTCGCCAACGCCCCCTTCGTGCCATTTATATATTCCTGCTCCAGCATAGCTGCCTTCTATGCCAAGACTAATTTTAACCATCAAGTGTCCTGTGTATCTATACCTTCGCAAAGCGTAGGATTGCCTTAAATGGGGCACATTAGGGACATTGAAATTATCCACAAAAAATCCTATATTACCACTTATAGCTTTCCTGTCTTCCACGAAAAGGAAGACTCCACTACCTATTCGTGGGTAGTTCCTAACCTCATATTCTATGGATTCGGAAGTAGGGTTAATACTGGAAGGAACACCGGCAACATATTGGTCTTCCCATAGCAGGGCATCTGGATTTATCTGTCTGTTAACTAATCCTCCCATTAAACCGACACTGAAGCCCATATTATCATTGAATCTGCGAGTAAATGCAAGTGCAACCCTGCCGTCATTAATCATATATGCCCCTGCAAGATCCTTAACAAATGTTATTCCTGCATCTAACTTGCTATACCTAGAAGCGAATATTGGTACTGTTGCCTGACCACCATAAGTCATGTACCCACCACCTATCGGTCCCCACTGCCTACGCATATTCAACACTACACGGACATCCCAGAAAGCACTCATCATAGCAGGGTTATATCTAAGGGACATTGTCCATATGTGTCCAGGTCTGTAATCTTGCCCCTTTGAAACAACGCCTATCAACACAAGCAAGAACAAAACAATTTTACTTCCCTTCATCGCACAAGATTTATCACTCCTTGTTTAACTATTTCCCTGCCATCACTCAACCTGCCCCTGAAATAATATGTATACGCACCCTCTGGAGCCGGCTCCCCACTACCAGGCGACTCACCATACCACCGCTCCTCAGTGTCCTGACTGTGAAACATCAAACCCCCAAACCTATCATATATCCACAACTCATACTCCACAAACCCATATCCCAACACCTTAACCCCATCATTCAACCCATCCCCATTCGGACTAAACGACCGCGGAACCCACACATCAGGCTCCCTAACATAAACCCACACACTATCATAGCCCTCACAACCATAAACATCTACACCCCGAACAACATACATAACACTACTATCTGGACTAACAACAGGATTAGACACATGAACATTGTCTATCCCATAATCTGGACTCCACTCATACTCAGACGCCCCCGTCACCACCAACTCTAAACTCTCTCCCCTAGCTATCGTATCACCCCTCGGTACAATTTCCAACTCAGGTAACGGATGAACACGAACTACAACCTCATCCCTCGCCACTCCACACCTATATACACTCGTGTCCTCTATCTCTACCCAATACACAACACTACTATCAGGAAACGCTACTACCTCCATCCCTAAACTATCAGACAAACCATAAAACGGTCCCCACCTATAACGAACCGAATAATAAAAAGACGCTCGCAACACTACACTGTCCCCATAACACAAATCAACATCAGGACCAGCATCAACCACCAACGGCTCCCTCATATATACCACAACAGAATCTCTACTCTCACATCCATTACTATCAATAACCACAACACTAAACACCGTCCTAGGCTCAACTGGATAACCTCTCGGATTAGCAACTCCAGTATCACTAACTAACACAGCCGGACCCCATAAATAACTATACCCAGGAACCGAATCACCTCCTAACAAAACCCCCGTACCATAACATATCGTCGTGTCATCAGGACCAGCCTCCGCAACAGGCAAACCCCACACTACCACACTTCCAGAATCAGTAGACTCACAACCAGTCATAACATTCCTTATCGTCAAATAAACAGTAAACGTGTCTCCCCTATTAAACACAACACCAGTTGGATTCTCATGGGGACTACTGGACGGAACAGCCGCCGAACCAAAATACCACTGATAAACCCATGAACCACCAGTAGTGCCAGTGTTAAAGAAATCAATAGGTTGCCCAGCACACACAGGACCAGTGGAGGTAAAAGAGACCACGGGGCTTGTATCTATTCTAATAAACTGGCTTGCCGTATCTGCACATCCGTTGGGATTAGTAACAATTAGTTGTATTTCTTGCCAACCTGTGTAAAGAAATGTAGTAGTGTCGTTTGTACCTGTTCCAGTGCTTGGCAAAGCATTTTCATATGACCACAGGAAGGCTACCCCTGGCATAGCGGAACCAGAGAATTCAACCGAAACGCTGTCATATTGGCAAGCCTGAACAGGAAAGAAAAAGTCTGCTTCGGGCTTATCCAGAACAGTGACCGTATCCACTGCAGTTCTGGAACAGTATTGGTCGCTAATGGTAAGAAGGATTCGTTTTTGTCCTGGGGACGTCCAGATGATGGCTGATGGCACAGAATCAAAAGAAGTTCTGGGCGATGCATCAGCGCCAAAATCCCACGAATAGGTCCAGTTCCCGGTGCTACCAGTGTTTTGAAAGTCAACAGGTTCTTCTTCACAAACTGTATCGGTACTCATAATAAAAGAGGCATTAGGGGACTGGTGAACAACTACTGGAATGTTGACCTCTGTTAAGCAAGCAACATCGCTCACCCTCAGCCTCACCGATATGAACCCTGCACTATCAAACACAACACCTGAGGGGTTCAAAGAACTGTCAACAGAAGGAGTTGACCCAGAGCCCAAAAACCATTCATACCATAGAACATTAACCGTGTCACCAGTGTACAGGAAGTTAACGCTATCTATCTCTGTGCACACATAAGGCTCAGCAGTGGTAACATAACCCGCCTCAATTGGGCACAAACAACTAATAAACATGGAGTCTGGTACCATGGAAAGTGTTGTGTCCACGAATTGAAAAGGAGGGACAGAGAATGGGGGGTTGACAGCACCAGTGAAGGAAATTTGCATCTCAACGGTGTCTAAAACACCCTCCGTTACATAACACCTATAGCTAACATTTCCGGGGGCAAAGTGTCCCACTATAGAACCCCCTCCAAGGGTGTAGTCATAAGAGGAACTAGATAGCCAAACACTTCCGTCTGAGGTGTCAACATCTACAACAGCTTCTGATTCTGTAGCTCCTGGCTTCCCAACGAAATAGAAACTGAAGTTGTTAAGGGCGGTGTCTGTCAACATAAGTGATGCATCCTCCTCAAAAGTGCGTTCTGCGGTGCCAGACAGCCACACAACCCCCTTTGAAACCTTCACATCAATCATTCTAGTGTTGGCAGCAGAGAATTGAAGTCCAATGGTTTTGATAACAGTTGTGTCCCGAGACCTTATCAAAACTTGGTCCACGGAGGAATTTCCAGCCATAAGAAAATAAAGGTCTCCGTATCTGGTGGGAGCTATCCTAACTACTGGGAACGGCGATAGATATGCTGTGTCTGGCACTCCATTTGTAGGATTCACATACAAGATAACATCACCAATGCTAATTATCAATTCGTTTTTCAAATAATTGAAGCCAAGTGCAGGAGTGTAGTACATTGCCGTAGCAACGGTGTAATTATAATGTCTTTGCCACAACAGTGTTCCATCTAACTTCAAAGCCGCCAGATACACGGAGTCCCATCTATAATAATTAACGCCGGCAAGAAAGATGGTGTCTTGTTTGACATAGATGCTTTGAATGGTTGGTGAAGCACCGGGACCATAAACAGGGTCCTCTATTTTCTTAGCCCAAACGATATTTAAAGACGTGTCAACACGAACAATGAAGGAAGGAGACATCGTGGGGGCTCCGAGGGCAATTATCACTCCGCTGTCCGTCTTGGCTCCTGAAGTGAGTCTCATATCCCCAGGCAACGCAATAAAACCCGACCTCACCGGCTTGCCAACAGAATCAAGCAAAGTGAAAGAGACCCTGCGACGCTGCATGTTTACCAACAACTGACGAGAGCCAAAATTGAAAATACCCGAAACAGACTCACTAACAGAACGAGACGACTCCTGAACAAAATGCAAAACAGAGCTCTGTCCAAACACAAAGCCGGTCCACAACCAAACAAAACCCATCAAAAACAACTCAAGTCTCAGAAATAACACCATACCAGATTTATCCCTCTTCCCTTTAATTAATAAAAGTATGGAAAATTTCAAATATGAACAAATGGTTTGAATTAAGCCTAAACCAATGTGCCTCTAAAACCTTTTCTTATTTGTACTTCTTATCATATTAATGCCCCGCTAAAATTTACTCAATGATTCTTCCGAAGTAGATTCGGGGCAAGTAAACCTTCTTCTAACTACACTCTCTATTAACAATGCTTTTAACAGCTTAGCCTGTTTCCACACTCTACTTATATATATTGGCTTAGACCGTGGCGTGAAATATCCCGCTTTCTCACGCCATTCGCTTCCCCTCTCCCGTTCCCCCCAAAGAAAGTTCAAACGCCACAAATGAGCCTCCTTAATCAAATCATGATAAAAAGCAAAAAACGAATAATATCGTTTCACTTTGTTCTGCAGGTATTCAAAAGCCTGCCGCCTTAATTGTCTTTTCTGCCTATCTGTCAATCTCTTCTCTTCAAGCCATTTGTTTTCATATTGAGAGACAGTGCTCACATCTGGTTCAAGGTCTAATAGCATGGAAACATAAGAAGCAAACAAGTCTGACTTTTGCTTTGATTTAAGTTCTGCATATATCTGATCCCTCAGATGGTTTGTCATAACAGGTAAGAGAAAGAATACTTTTGGGACCCGAGCCATGAGAATCTGATTACTTATCTGTATTAACTATAATCGGCAAACCTGATTTGTCTCCAAGAATAACGAATTTTGAATTGGGCGATTCGGCAAGTTTATTAACCGTCTCAAGGGCTTTCCATTTGAGATAGCGGTCGTCTATACCTTCACTGACTATTCTCTGGAAGTCGGCTATTCCCTGTGCTTCAATGCGTTTCCGCTCCGCCTCCCTCCTCTCTTTCTCAAGGACATATTTCATTCTTTCTGCCTCTTGCTCGGCAGCCAACTTGTTGTTTATTGCTTCTTCAACCATCTTGGGAAGTCTGATTGCCCTGAGAAGAACTTTTTCAACGACAATGCCTCGTTTCAGCAAAACCTCCTCCATTTCCTTGTGGATAGCCTCTGCGATGACGTCCCTGCCGGAAGTGTATAGTGCTTTGGCTTCGTAGTTAACAGTAACGTTTCTGATAGCCGACCGGAACACAGGGATAACAAGGACCTCAACATAGTTCTCCCCAACTGTTTTATACACCTCACTGGCTTTGTCCGGCGACAGATGGAACAGCAGGCTAACGTCCAGCCCAACGGTAAGCCCTTCCTTACTGGGCACGTCAGCACTTTGCGTAACCTGTTGAGTCCGAACACTCATTATATGAGCCCGTTTCAAGGGATTGATTATATGCAATCCTTCAGGTAGTTCCTCAGGGTCAACCTTTCCAAAGAGAGTCAGGACAGCGACGTGCCCGGCGGGAACAACCAGAATAGGCGAAAATCGGAAAATTATTAACGTCAAAACGATCACTATTAAAGGAATAAATAACCATTTGGTTACTTTCCAACCCCCAGCACCCCTTCCAAATTGACCATTCATCACTGTCTGATTTTAACTTTCCCAAATTAGTAAATATCAATCAAACTGGCACATTAAATTTACGCAATGCCTCATTAAGCGACACTTTCTTGTCTGTGCTTTCAGTTCTTTTACCAATTATCAACGCACACGGAACATTATATTCCCCAGCGGGAAATTTTTTAGTGTATGACCCCGGAATGACTACGCTACGTGCCGGAACCCTCCCCTTATATTCCACCGGTTCATCCCCTGTTACGTCAATAATTTTTGTTGAAGCCGTGATTACGACCCCTGCACCCAGAACAGCCTCCTCTTCAATAATAACACCCTCAACAATTATGCACCTTGACCCAATGAAGGCATTATCCTCAATGATGACGGGTTGAGCCTGTGGCGGCTCCAACACACCCCCTATCCCAACTCCCCCGCTAATATGCACGTTTTTACCGACCTGAGCACACGACCCCACCGTCGCCCACGTGTCAACCATCGTTCCCGAATCCACATAAGCACCAATGTTTATGTATGATGGCATAATGACGCATCCCGGTGCCACATAGGAACCATACCGAATGGTTGCCGGCGGAACAACTCGCACACCCAACGAACTGAATCCCCTTTTAACAGGGATTTTGTCAAAATACTCAAACATTCCACTAATCATATTGCGTGGTTCCCGCATCAGGAAATAAAGCAGAATAGCCTTTTTTATCCACTCATGGGTCACCCACTCGCCACCTATCTTCTCGGCAACCCGAATAACGCCACCATCTAACATAGCAATCACTTCACCAACAACCTTTCTGACCTCTTGGGATTCCAGCAACTCCCTGTTCTCCCACGCCTCCTCAATCACTGTTCTCAGTGCTTCCGTCTTTTCCTGCATTGCCTTTGGATTTGATGCGCTCCCAGAATTTAGTGATTTCCTGCTCCCATTTATTGTCGGCAGGAAAATAAAATTTCACACCTTTTAGTTTTTCGGGAAGATACTCCTGTTCAATCCAATGGTTTGGGAAATCATGCGGGTATTTATAACCCTTGCCATAGCCCATCTTTCTCATAAGCGAAGATACTGGATTGCGTATGTGCAAAGGCGGTTCCACAGCCCCTTCCTCCCGAATGTGTTTCAAAGCATTTTTCAACGCCCTGTATGATGAATTGCTTTTAGGACACAAAGCAAGATAAACAGTAATCTCGGCAAGGATAATGCTTGCCTCGGGATAGCCGATATTACTAACTGCGGTTAATCCAGCGGTTGCAACGGTCAACGCCTGCGGTTCAGCAAGTCCAATGTCCTCAGCGGCAGCAATCACCAACCGTCGGGCTATATAAACAGGGTCTTCTCCCATCTCTATTAATTGAGCAAGGTAATATATGGCGGCGTCTGGGTCGCTACCACGAATGGACTTAATCATCGCAGAAACCAAGTCATATTTAAGGTCCACGTTCTTGCCATAATACCTGCGGTTTGTGGACAGGGTTTTATATATCTCCTCACCGGAAAGTGTTATTTCCTGACCGTTCTTTCCATAGATTTTAACCAACGTTTCAAGACTATTCAGCAGGGCACGGGCGTCGCCATCGGCAAGTGAAATAAGGGTCTGGATTGCATCTTCTGTCAAATTAATTTTTAGTTTCCTTTCTGTTTCCAAGTGTTTCAACGCTTTTTCCAGAATCGTTTTCAGGTCATCTGGCGAAAGCGGTTCCAGTTTAAATACAAGACATCTTGATAACAGAGGACTGGTTATAGTGAAAGATGGGTTTTCTGTTGTTGCACCGATTAGAATAATCCTGCCTTCTTCAAGTGGTTTAAGCAGTGCGTCCTGTTGTGATTTTGAAAACCTGTGTATCTCATCAAGGAATAAAACCACTTTGCCCCTTGACACAATTTGTCTCACGTCTTTCACAGAATGTTCGGCAGCACTAAGGGAAACAAATGACAGTCCGGATAGTTTACCGATTATTCTTGCAAGAGTGGTTTTTCCTGTTCCCGGCGGTCCCCATAAAATCATTGAAGACAGGTTGCCTGACTCAACCATTCTTCTGATAGGACCACCTTCACCTACAAGATGGCTCTGACCCACATAGTCTTCAAACGAAGTGGGTCTCAGTGCTTCGGCAAGTGGCACATCCCCGGAACCAGAATCCTCAGTCTTAAATAGTGTTTGCATCACTGACAATATGGGAAGGCAGGATGGTCCTTACTGGGTTGAAACTTCAAATGACGGGTAAAATCGCTACAGGCAAGAGAATCCAGAGATTCAGCATCTAACCTATATTCCAGCAATTTATAAGAATTTCTGGCGACGACAACTCCCATGCCTCCTCTAACATTAGTCCATTGTGGCAGGACCTGTCCGGAAGCCAACGAAGACACCAGAGCCCTTTGACTTAGCCTGTAATAATAAAACTCTGGACCTATTGCATATATCAAAAAGGACACTCTGTCCAAACGCCTCCTATCAACCTCCGGCGATGGTTCAGGTAATCCAGCCCCTATCCTCCCTAACACCTCATTTAAGGGAATCTCAGCGATGACCTGTCCAGAACCCATAACTCTGCTTGGTTTCCACAAATCTGCCAATTCAACAGTGTCTTCCCGTGGGACCCACTGCCCATTGATTAGTTCTTCATACTTCAATATGATTTGGAATGCGTATTCATTAGCCCCCGGAACTTCATAAAAGAGAATACGTTGTCCTTTGAAGAAGGTAACCCAAGACACGGGAACGGTAGTATCAAAAGGCGATGGGTAAATAACTCTCCAGGACCCCACTGGCTCAGGCGACACATAAGCCTTTTCCTTTTCATCTCTATACACCCTAACAGTAAAAGACTCCCCTTCCCTTAATCTGGCACGGGCTCTATAAACAATCCGATAGGGCAAACCCATAATGGAATCATCAAGCGTGTCAGGGAAAGCCTGCCACCGATTGCCCCCTTGTTCTAAATACACTATTGTTCCAACGGGAAACAGGTCTGTTGCCCCGGCATAAGAACCGTCTTCCCCAAGAACAGACTTGAAAACCATTATGTCGTGGATTGTGTCCCGATAGTCAATAATGGCATAGACTATTGTTGTGTCTGCCGGCTCTCCTATCAAATCAACTGTAGGTTTCCGACAACCGAACACTATTGTTAAAACAAGGACTATAATAAACGCTATCTTCTTAGCCACTGCTCTGGATTTTGAGTTTTTGTTCCCTTCCATATTTCAAAGTGTAATTTTCCCACTGAACCATCACTGGAAACTTTCCCAATGACTGTTCCCTGCTTAACCTTGTCCCCACTTTTGACATAAACAACGTCTAAATTAGAATACACTGTGTAATAGTCTTTGCCATGCTTGATTAAAACTGCTTTCTTAAACATTGGACTAAACAGCACATTCACTACTTCTCCATCAAACACAGCCTTCACTTCCTCGCCAGCATTGGTCTGAATATCTATTCCATTGTTCTTGACAGTTACGTTCTTAAGTACTGGATGCCTGTGCGTGCCATATTTTCCAACAATTATCCCTTTCACGGGCCATGGCAGTTTACCTCGCATAGAAGCAAACGCTCCTCCTGTGGCAGCAGCCCTCTTCCTTTCCATCTCCCTCCTAATGGCTTCCTCAATGGCTTTCCGCAACTTCTTCTCAGCAGCCTGTTTCCTCCTCAACTCTTCCCTTAACTGCTGTTCCTTCCGCTTTAATCTCTCTATGAGTCGTTCTTTTTCCTGCATCTCTTTCTCATATTGATATTTCTGCATTTCTAAAACTTTGAGAAGAGAATCCTTTTCAAGGCGTTGTTTATATAAGTTTTGTGTCTCTGCTTCAATGACCTGTTGGGTTATCCTGATTGCCTCCGCTTGCTCCTTTCTATACAAAGCCATATAGTCCATGTATCGCAACCTCAAAAACAATTCATTAAACGATTTAGCATTCAACAAAAACAATAAGTCTGACTTGGACAGATATTGCCTATATGCACTGCGAAGCAATTCAGCATATTCCCTTTTAAGGCGTTCAAGGTCCCTTGATAATGCTTGAATCAATTCATTTTGCTCTGTAATTTGGCTATCCAGCAAGGCAATTTCTTGCATAACAATACTGATGAGTTCCTCCCTGCTCTTAATTTGATGCTTCAAAGTGGTCAGTTCAGCAAGGGATTCCTTTTTTGATGATCTGATTCGTTCCAATTGTTTCTTGGTTCGTGATATTTCTCTCAGAAGTTTTTCCCTTCTCTTTTTCAATTCAGCACTTGATTGTCCGTGAACAACCCCACCAAGCACCAGCCCAGCGGTAGCGACCATCAGCCATATAACCGTTTTAAGCCGACCCTTTCCCATACCAGTTAATAATTAAATGGCACCTTGTTATACTTGTCTGGCACCTTAAATGGAAACCTCAATTTGTGATTTACTTTCACGGAAGTTTGCTTGATATACAACTCCATTCCTTGAGTTTTCATATACCATTCAGCGGGCAACCGCACAACCCCATTCTTTAAATTCACTTCCTTGTAAGACTGTATATGCAATACGTAGGATTCATCACTTCTCTGGGCATATACCCTGCTTAGAACAGTGTCCTTTACAGCAATCTGGTAAGTAACGCCTAATGCCGTGTCCACAAGCAGAAGGGAATCCTGAACAAGACGATATGTGTATCCTTGCGATGGAATGCTTCCCAGAAGCAACGAATTGACTATGTGATAGAAGTTTGATATGCCATATTTCCCCCCAAGACTGGTTATCTCGCCATAATACACCTGTTTGGCAAATTTGTTTAATACAAAGAAACTATCGGGACGAACAATTCCACGCATAACCTCTATGTTCATAGGACCCAGAACAGAGAACCACAGGATTGAATCCCGTTTATATCTAACCAAAACAGACACGCTCTGTTTCTCCGAACCACTGCTTATTGTAACCCTCAGTTTCTCTTGAAGTGTATTGATTTTTTGAGTTCTGTTTTCAATGGTTGTAACTATGGGCATTAAAGATTCTCTGCGTGCTTCCTCCTTCTGCTTGCCTTTAAAAATTTTTTTAAGTGCTCCGCATGAAGAAAGCATAATAATTCCCAGAAGTATGGTTACCAGCCTCACTCCTCAATAAGTTTTCGCTCTTGAATTTTCCGTTCCAATCGCTCTTTATCTCCGCCTTTCTCAAGGGCTTTTTGCCAGTATTCCACTGCTCCGTCTATGTCTCCCAATTTATATAGAATGTCGCCATAGTGTTCAAGGACTTCGGCGGATTGGTCTCCCCCGTTGGCAAGGGACTTCTCAATCCATTTCTTGGCTTCTTTTATTTTTCCCATTTTATATAACACCCAACCGTAAGTGTCCAGAAACGACGGGTTGTTTGGGTCTTGCCTAATTGCTTTCTTAATTAAAGCAAGGGCTTTATCAAGGTCTCTGCTCCTTAGGGAAAGGTAATATGCGTAGTTATTCATTGCCACAGCGTCAGCAATGCCTTCCCGTAACATTTGTTCAAACAAGGAATCTGACTTGGCATAGTCTCCAAGCCAATAGTAACTGTCTGCCACTATTTGCATAACTGGTTGCCTCAATTGACTGAATTCTCCTGTTAGACGGATAATGTCCAGCAGGTTCTCGCCGTGCGTAATGGCACAAATGTAATTTTTCAATTGATAGCAAGTGAATGTTCCGAACCATAGTAGCATGGGTTGGTCAGGGAATAATTCCAGAGCCCGTTCTATGTAGTGCTTTGCAGAATCGTATTCCTTCCTGTCAAGATGGATGGTTATGATTTGTTGCCATAAAGGCAATTGGACATCATTCACTTTCAAGGCTCGCTTATACATTATCAACGCAAGGGAATCCTCACCCCACAGGCTTAGCAGGTCGCCAGCCACCGCCAACGGCATAAACTGGTCTTTGTATTTATCTGCAAGGGCTTCAGAGATTGAGATTATATGGCTTGTGTCTAAGTCTTCTTTCAGGTTGTCGTTTATGTATTTGAAAAGAAAAGTTGCTTTCTCATCGGCTTCCGAATTGCTATCGTTGATATACTTAATCAATGTTGCGGTTAGACTGTCGTATTCCTTCTGATTCCTGTATATCTCAGCCAAATGCAGGTATAGATATGGATAATCAGGATTTTTTTCTTTCCATTGCTTAATAAGGGTTCGTGCCTCTTGATATTTCCCCTCGTTGATGAGCAAGTCCAGCAATAGTTTAAATGCGTCGTCTGGCGGATGCGGGCTCTCAACTGCCCGTTTCAACACTATCATAGCAGAATCTTTCTTGCCAGCCAGATAATACAGCCTTGCCAGTTGGACAAGGGCTTCTGGGTCATCACCCCTCCACTTAACAACCCGTCTGTAATACTTAATTGCTTTGTTCCATTCCTCCCTTTCTTGAAGCAATTGCAAAAGCGGTTCGTAGAGATATATATCGTTTGGGTCCTGCTCAATAGCCCGTTCAAATGCCCCTATAGCACAGTTATATTTCTCCATGTGCATGCAAATAATGCCAAGGTTCTGCCAATACCATTTGTTGGTAGAGTCTATTTTAACTGCTTTGACAGCATATTCAAGGGCGTCGTCAAGGCGTCCAGCACCGAAGTATAGTTTAGATAGAAGATACATTGCCCCGCTATTGTATGGGTCTTTGTCCAGAGCCCGCCGTGCATTGTAATAACTCTCCTTATAGTTCTCAAGGGAATAGTCTTTAACGGCATCAACAAGGAATCGTCGGGACATAAAACTGTCCCTCTCCTCTTGTTCTGCTTTATTATAGGAAACGGCGAACTGTTGGGCAGACTTACTACCACCACAACCCACCAAACTCACGACAGAAACAATAAACAAACCAATTATTCCCAAACGGAATAAGGACCTAATATCAACCTGTCCATTTTTCTTTTCCATACCGAATTTTCTCCAATTACGCTATGATTAGCAACAATGTTTTCAATCTTGCAGTTCTCTAAAACAACGGATTCCTTAAGAACACTATTGTCAATCTGCGTGCCTTCCTCTATGGCAGTATGCGGTCCTATTACAGAATCTTCAATGTGGACATATGGACCTATATAAACGGGATTAATGATAGTGCAGTTTTTCAGTATGGCATCCTTGCTTATGTGTGTTCCCTCCTCTGTCAAAATGGTTTTCAGGGCGTTT
Organism: Chlorobiota bacterium; assembly: GCA_013153515.1. Taxonomy (GTDB): domain Bacteria; phylum Bacteroidota; class Bacteroidia; order JAADEI01; family JAADEI01; genus JAADEI01. The sequence continues at coordinate 36,311 of JAADEI010000037.1, forward strand.
AGTAATAATTTGTGATTTCCTGTATCCAACCATTGGGACACGGGCAGGGCAACCAATTTCAAACCCTCTTTAACCATCATTTCAAGGGCATCGGTCAACTGGAATTCGTTGCCTTTTCCACGAATATTGTTTTCAATCAAATGTTCAATGTGTTTTTTCAGAACCTGTCCCTCCCGAACGTAATAGACTCCGATTATTGCTTTATGTGAAATGGGCGTGTCGGGCTTTTCTACCATACCAGTTATAATGCCTTCTTGGTCTGTGAGCACCACTCCATAGGAAGAAGGATCCTCAACACGATAAGTCCATATTGCCCCATCTGCTTCAGGCAAGACATACTGCGATGGCTTGAAAATAGTGTCTCCAAAGGCGATCATGACAGGACCGTTGAGCAGGTCGCCAGCCTGATAGATAGCGTGAGCAGTGCCCTCAGCCTTCTCCTGAACCCTTATGTGCACATTAACTTCACTGCCGACAACAGATTCAACAATTTGCGGGATCAGGGAAGTGTCTTGCCACGGCGAAACGACAAACACTACATTATCCGGCTTACCACTTATCTTATGCAATGTTTCCATCAGTCGTGCTACCACTGGTTTCCCGGCAACAGGGAACAGTGGTTTAGGTCGTGAGAGACTGTGTGGGCGAAGTCGCTTGCCCTTCCCAGCAATAGGAATAATCCAATTCACGTCGTCATTATTTAAATCCAGTGTGTCCAAACCCTCCTTCCCCTCGGTCTGAATCAGCCAATTGTTCAACAGGAACCCATTCTATTCGGGCAATCGGACACAGCACCAATTGTGCTATTCGTTCTCCATCTTCAATAACTTGCTCCTCCTGAGAAAGATTGATTACGATGATTTTTATTTCCCCCCGGTAGTCTGAATCAATTGTTCCGGGCGTGTTAAGCAGAGTTATTCCCTTTTTGAGAGCCATTCCGCTCCGTGGTCTAACCTGAATTTCATACCCTTCCGGAATCTCTACGTATAATCCCGTTGGAACAAGTGCTCTTTCCAGCGGTCTTAACTTAATGGGCTCATCAAGGTTGGCTCGCACATCAACCCCCGAACTGCCCAAGGTTTTATACTCAGGCAAAGGATGTTTTGACTTGTTTATAATCCTTACTTTGACTTTCTCTTTCGCCATCAATTGCCAAAAAATCTCTTTATACAGAACTTGTTTCCAGCACAGCATCCATATTCTTGATGATTGCGTCGCCGAATTCAGTAGTGCTAAGCAAAGTGGCTCCATCCATCAATCTGTGGAAGTCATAGGTAACCGTCTTGTCCATAATTGTTTTTTCAAGGGCTTTGTGGATTAATTCAGCAGCCTTGTTCCAACCAAGATATTCAAACATCAAAGCCCCAGAAAGTATGATAGAAGACGGATTAACCTTATTGAGTCCGGCATATTTAGGAGCGGTTCCGTGAGTGGCTTCAAAAATGGCATATCCAGTGTCGTAGTTAATGTTTGCACCCGGTGCTATGCCTATTCCACCGACGAGGGCTGCGGCGGCATCGGAAATGTAGTCTCCGTTTAGGTTAAGTGTAGCGATAACGCCAAATGCTTGTGGTCTGATGATGATTTGTTGAAGGAAGTTGTCAGCGATAAGGTCTTCAACGATAATCTTTCCGGCTTCCTCTGCTTCTTTTAGTGCGGCATCTGCTGCCTCCTTGCCCTTCTCCTCTTTGATTTTATCATATTGTCTCCAAGTGAATGTAACATCACCAAATTCTTCTTCTGCGACGTCATATCCCCAATTCCTGAAGGCACCTTCGGTATATTTCATAATGTTTCCTTTATGCACCAGAGTAACCTTCTTAAAGCCATTTTCAAGGGCATATTGGATAGCCGATCTAACCAGTCGTTTACTACCCTCTTCGGACACAGGCTTTACGCCAATAGATGAACTTTCGGGAAATCTGATGGTCTTGACTCCCATTTCTTCAATCAAGAACTTAATTACTTTCTTAACTTCTGGCGTGTATGCCATCCATTCTATTCCGGCATAAATGTCTTCCGTGTTCTCCCTGAAAATAACCATATTAATTCCATCTGGTTTCTTTATTGGCGACGGAACACCCCTATACCACCTTACTGGTCGCACACACGCATATAAATCAAGTATTTGCCGAAGGGCAACGTTCAATGAACGGAATCCTCCGCCAACAGGCGTGGTCAAAGGACCTTTAATTGCAACCAAATGTTCTTTAATCGTGTCTATTGTTTCTTGTGGTAGCCATTCACCGGTTTTCTTAAATGCCTCTTCGCCAGCAAGAACCTTCAGCCATTCAATTTTCTTCTTTCCGCCATAAGCCTTTTCAACGGCGGCGTCAAACACCGGTTGGGCAGCCTTCCATATATCTTTCCCGATGCCATCTCCTTCAATGAACGGAATTATAGGGTTATCAGGCACTATCAACTTCCCTCCTTCTTTCCTTATCTTTTCTCCCATCGCTATTTGAATTTATATGCAAAGTTAGGGCATAGCACAAAACCCCTTTCACCCTATTGAAAACCTTTGTGTGGCTCCATCAATATAAATCTTCTATCCTCATTCTTAGGAATCGGATTACGGATACGAAAGTTGTCCCAACACTAACAAGAAAGCCAATAAGGAACAAGCCACCGGCGATTATTAACAACTCCCTTTCTCTATTTTTTATAAACACGGCAGCCTCCGGGAACACGTTAATCAATTTGTAAACCACCAACCCAATTAGTAGAGAGGCAACCAGAAAACTGAGAATTGACAAAAGAACAGCCCTTCCCAATAAGGGTTTTATAATAAACCACCACGACGCACCTATCATTTGCATGTTTTTAATAATAAACCTGCGGGTATAAATGGCGAGCCTTAGTGTGCTATTGATAATAAGCACTGTTGCGAGCAATAATATCAATGTGAAAGACCCCAAAATCAGGATTCCTCGCTTAATGTAATCCTCAATCTGACTTATAAGTTGCGGGTTATAAATCACTTCCCTAATAAAAGGAAAGCGAGCCTTCCACTCCCCAACCAACTCCTCAACCTTATCTAACGACACGTAATCTGCTTCAAGCCTCACTTCTATTACATCAGCCAAAGGGTTATATCCCAGCAACTCAGGGTCAATATCAGGCATAGGTTCCTTCAACAATTCAAGGGCTTTTTCTTTATCTATAAAGACAACTTCTTTCACATATTCCTGTTTTTTTAAGTAGTCATACAGGGCTTGGACTTTAGTGGAATCTGTTTCTGGATGCAGTTCAAGACTGACCACAATCTGTTCCTTTATGAACAATCCCAATTCATAAGCGAAAAGAGAGACAAATGCGAGAAGACCCGCCAAGAAAAGCATCATTGTCATGCTCACGAATGCATAGAACCCACCATAGTTGCCCTTCGTAGACATATTATGTCAAAGATATGCAGTTGTTCCTTCTCGGAATTCTCATTTATTAATAAGGCAATTTTTCATAACTTCGTAGTGCAACTAAAAAATTCGTACATTATGAGAATGACGTTAAGAAGAGGCTGGGTCCTATCTGTTTTTGCTTTCTTTCTTATTACAGTTGGAACATCCTGTCATACATGGATCTGGCAACCGGTAAAGAAACGTATTGTTGGACAGTGGAAGCAAACCCCCATAGATAAGAACAAAAAATCTCACATTTGGGAATTTGATGGGTCTCAGATAACAATTTTTAGAGAGAGTGCTCCAGGAAGTGGTGTCTATGAGGTGATATATCAAACCTCTTACTCCATCAAGTTCACACCGCAAGGGCATGTCATCGTTGCTCCTCTCCCTCACGAAAACGGTCCCACCGAGTGGGCCATAATTGAACTCACTTCTCAAACACTCTATATTGCAAACAAGAAGTATTTGCCTGGAAATTACCATAACGGTAATTTGCAATTTGGATTCGTTCGCATTAAATAATACATTTAAGATATATACATCTCTCAAGGGAACCTCCTTCTAAGAATCAATGTTTTTTTCTATTGGCAGGACCGCATAGCCAGCTCCTGCCGAATCCCCCAGGCCCGAAAGGGAGCAAGGGTAAGGCGGTTGAGCGGCTGGTGCGGAGCCCTGCCATTTTTTCTTCTAATCTATTGAGCGAAATGCCGGAAATAAAGGGAAAATCTTGGGGTTCATTAGTATTTATGTCTTTTTTATTGCTTCTTTCCTTCATCAACAACATATTTGGACAATGTGCTATGTGTAAGCTATCAGCGGAAACATCTATTCTTGAGGGCTCGGACAAAGCACTTACTTTAAATCTTGGTATAATCTATTTGTTTATCTTTCCTTACATACTGATTGTTATCTTATACTTCATTTATCGCAAATACTCAGCTAAAGACCACAGATGAACAATCAGACTATTAGAATAGCTGTTCTCGCTTCAGGAAATGGAACCAATGCAGAAACCCTTATAAAGTATTTTAATTACTCTAATAGACATGGGAAAGTTGTGTTAGTAATTACTAACAGGAAAAAAGCTGGGGTTATCCAAAGAGCATCTAACTATGGTGTTCCAGTTGAATACATTCCGTCCTCTCAAATAGAAGAATTGCTTCTCCTTATTCTAAAGCAGTATAACATTGATTTTATTGCCTTAGCGGGTTTTTTGAAAAAGGTTCCAGAAAACGTTATCACGGAATACAGAAATAGAATAGTCAATCTACATCCGGCTCTACTACCTGCTTATGGCGGTAAAGGAATGTATGGGGAACATGTTTTCAAAGCCATTTTAAAGAACCAAGAAAACTTTAGTGGGATAACAATTCATCATGTCAACGAAGAATATGACAAAGGAGAAATCATAGCACAATTCGTATTTCCTCTGAATCCCGGAGAAACTTTAGAAACTTTAGCAGAAAAGACCCACAAGGCAGAACACAGGTTTTATCCAATAGTCATTGACCTGCTCATAGCCCAACTTTTTCTCGGAACCGAACGCGGTTAGGAAACTGTTTTGTGGATAGTGGATGGAGGGGTGCCCGAGCGGCCGAAGGGGTGCGCCTGGAGAGCGCAAGTACGGGTAACAGCCCGTACCGCGGGTTCGAATCCCGCCCCCTCCG
>JAADEI010000042.1 GCA_013153515.1 Chlorobiota bacterium
TGAGCATTCCGGTGCTTACCGTTGATGTGGCAGCTAAGGTCCATCTCTTCAAATTGCTTAACGCTGTCCCGCTAAGCAGATATTGGTTTTCTGAAGTTAGTTGTCCGATGAGGGAGATTGAAAGTAATCTACTGTTGAATCCTGTGCCAAGAAACATTATTCCTTGACGTTGTGAGTTGCCCCATAGCGTGTCCAAGTAGCGAAATTGCCTTGTTCCAAGGAATGCATGCCATTTTCTTATAGTGATTTTAATGTTTCCGTGGATGCTGAGGCGTCCTGGGATAGTCCATGGAAGGGTTGGATGGGAAAACGCCTTATCGTAATAGGAGAATCCTGTTGTTATATGAAAAAACTTAGAGGAAACAGTTAAGTCTGTCCAATACGCATTTCCCTTTTTAATAGCCCAAGTTGGTTGGGACACTCCCTCGGTAATTAAATAAATAGTATCTTTTTGCTTAGCGGTGTATTGGGCTGCTCCACCGGAGAGCATGACGTTCTTAGTTATTGAGAGTCGCTGGATAGTTATGTATGGCAGGGAATGTTTAGACAATGAATCTATCCAGTATGTAATTCCCACTCTGAAGTGTGCCAAATCATTATTCAGCCCCATGAAACCACCTATCCTCCACCCTCCCGATATTTCTCTCCATGGCGGTATGACTCCCTCGCTCCATCCACCGTGAAAGCCCAGTTCTACAGACCCATATTGCCCAACGACTTCAGTGCCATTTAAGATAAAAGGAGCGCTTATTTGTATAGGCAAAGAGGAAAGGAGGAATCTGCCCAGTGCTCCGCTATGTAGATAAGTAAATGGTTTCATCCAAGAGGGAAGCATGTTGTTTTCCCTGAGCCAGGAGCCAGCTTGCCAGCCGTCCCATCTCCTCATTGATTGCAGCTTGTTTACTGAATCCGATATAGAGGCATACCACCTTTCTATCTCTGGTTTTCTTAATTCTAGGTTGTTTATGTGTTCCAATTCCTTTCTTAGATTTTGATATTGTGTGCTAAGTGTGTCTCCCCTGAGTTCCAATTGCCGTAATCTTTCTTGAAGCAACATTTTACTGTTTTGAAATGTAGCTATCTGTTGCAGTTGTGTTTGAGCGTTTCGTTGAATCCATATTAAGTCGTTAACTCCTGCTGTGTATGACCTTATTTGTCTTGTGAGCCACCGGTCCATCTCATTCCTGTTGAATTTTAATGCCAATTCCAACGGAAGACCTTTTCTATAGAGAGGATACCACTTGAAACCTAAATTTAAAGGCATAGGGACTCCGCCAATACTGCTTAATATCTCCCCTTGCACATAGGACCAATAAAGCAAATTATTATCTTGCCAGAAGGACCTATAGTTCACTTCCCAACTGCCTTTAAAATGCTGAGCTATCATAGGTTGCCCAATCAGGAATGCCAAGAAAATAGTCCATTTCTTTATCATTGGACAACTATTTTCAATGTGAAGTGTTTTGTTTTTCCTTCAATAGAAAGCACATACACGCCCGGAGGTAATGGTGGAATCTCAACTACATACTCCTTGCCTTCACAATAATTTTGCTGCAACTCAGTTAGCGCTATTTCAACAGGTATTACATGACCATAAACATCCATAATTGTTACGTTTGAGATGGTGGAAGGTCCATATAGGACATAGGAACCACCTTTAGAAGAGGGAATTCCTTTTAATCCAAGCCGTTTGCCCGAGTTAAAAATTTCTATAGAGATGGAATCTGAAATTTTCACGTCGCAGGTATCCAAGCCAACAATCCAATACGTTCCTCCTTCTAAAATCTCAAACTCTCCGATAGCGGAAGAATCAACCGGTCCGGAGGGTGTATATAGATAATACATTAGAGCAGGTTCAGTTGCACGAATTATGTTACAAGACACTGTTGTTGGGAGAATGGTAGTGTCGGCAAGCCAAATGCTATATGGACCGGGATGCAAGTATCTACACCCCCCTGGGGCAATTAAAACCATACTATCCATTGGAGGGTGCCCGTATAGGCGAATATCGTATGGTGGGAACGAATACTGTGGACCCATTAGGTATACATTACACCCAATTGTATCATACACAAGCCCGACCTCCTCCCAAACAGGGTGAAATGTTCCGCAGGGCAAGGAAGCAATCCACCAGGACCCACCATAGCGAAGGAAATCATAATAAGGGTCAACTGTTTGTCCGCCATATACATCCCTAATTAAAACGTTAACAGGAGTTCCGTTTTCAAGGTCATAAGCCCAGAATTCAACATGGTCTTTGAGGTCCCATCTTGCCGTCATTCCAAGGGCTAACACTGTCCCGTCACCTACTGGAACCACTTTTCTCAATCCTCCCCCTCTGAATTCAGGGTCCCCTTTAGAAAAAATAATGTATCCATACAGCGAATTTCCTGAAATTTGCATTCTGCCAAGCCATACTACCGTATCCGAAGGGTTCAATTTCCTGTATTGAGACCATCTGGGCACGTTAGCACTATCCATAATTACTCCTGCTGCAACGCCTTCTCCAGCTGCAAAGCCTTCTAAACCTTCAATCCTGATTTCTCCTGAGAAAGGAAGTCCGAATTCCATTGTATTACCTGAAAGGGATAAATAAATTGTCTTTATTCCGGACTGACTATCCACAACCTTCTTAGAAACAAATCCATTACGAATCAGTTTAATACTATCCATTGGCTTATCCCCACGGTTCAACCACCCATACCACACCTTGACAGGGAAAGCGACAGAAGTTGAATCAAAAAGCAAACCCATCGGGACAATATCCACAGAATCATTATAGTTAACTGGAGTTATAGCAAGGTAATCTTGTAAGGAATATGTAAGGGTGTCAAAGAGCATAATTAATGTGCCCAATCCATTTGGCAAGCCCGGGACTGTCTTAGTCCTAAGAAAATCTAAGAACAAAGTGTCGGAGCTGTTCCCCAAAACACCTACTACAACCACCTTATCACTTGCCTGCCACACTCTAAACGGTCCTTGTCGGGAGAATCCATAACGAACATTTCCTGCCCGATAAGGAGCCCTGACCTCTATAGGTTGTCCAAAGTATGTCTCCGATGCATCATGCACAGGGCTGGTATACAAAACCTTAGTTGTAGGGTTACCATTTGTTGGATTGATAAATAATTCAACCAATGACCAACCTTTCACCGGAACCCTTGAATTAGAAGGGACGGATAATGACCCCGACCATGTAACCAAAATTAACCATCTGCCCTTGCGAACCTGAAAAATATCGGACACATAAAAATTAAAAATTGTTAAAGAGGAAGAGGCACCATACCTGTTTGCGTAATGATTAGCTATGTCAATTGCCAAAGGGAAAGAAAACAGGTTATCTGACTGGATTGATTTGTTAACCCCACGATTCACAGTTAGCCTATGTGCATATAACTGCCTACCTCCGGTTACCTCAATGCCAGAGAAAACAACAAAGATTCTCCCAATTGTGTCAACACCACTGTTTAAAACAAGCAATGAATCTTCCACGAGGCAAAAAGGAGATTCCCCAATAGTAAAATACTGGATAATAGAGTAAACACCATTTAGGGACCAGAAAGAATTTTGTGAATAAAAGTTCAGGCCCCTATTCACTACATCATAGCCGAAATGATTTATGGACATAACATAGTGGAAATTGCCATTTATGGTATCATATGCTTCGCCAACAATAATTAAATCCTCAATGGTGCCCGATTGCAGGTCGTAGAATGCACAAACATCTGTTGCTTCAACTTGCGTAAGTGTGTCCACCCAGACAACAGGATTTTGGGCAAATGCAGGCACTAAACCAAGAAGCCATAGCGCAACCTTTTTCATTCTGTCACATTTATGGATGCAAATTTAAATAATTTTTGTTAAACATATATTTATTAGATTCATATTCTCCAACCATCACAATCAAACCATTAAAGCATAGGGCAAGGAATTTCACATCTCTTCTTCATTAAAACATAAAAAAAATTATAAATCAGTCAGAAATCAGTTATTTTCATAGAATGCAAAATATATACAATTATGCATCGTTTCCAGGGGGAAACATCGCTAATCATCTATTTAAAATGTAAAATTTTGTATATGGGCATGAGGGTTGTTGATATAATTAGTTTTTGTAGTGGAGACAATTCTGTTTTCCATCTTATGTCTTCTTTAATAACATGCTTGGTTTTCTTGCGAATTTTGTTACCTGCGAAGATATGTATTTGCTTATCAGGTTGAATAGTGATATAGTTGTTTTCATATTCAATTTTCCATTTAGGTTGTTGGATATTGAGTTTTCTGGACAAATCGGTAAAAAACTGGACAGGATTATTTATCCAATTTTCATATTTAACTACATATCGTTGTTTTCGCAGCGTAGCTAATTTAGCCATGATATAGAAAGTGCCAATGATTCTCAGACTTTGGAGGAAGGAGACGCCTCTTCTGAGGTAGGAAGCCATTGCTCCAAAAGGGTTTCTGACAGTTATTATATATTTGAAAGTATGGTTTCTAAAAATCTTTTCCAGAACTCGTCTTGAATAATATATTTTTTTTGTGCCAGATAGGAGATACTTGGTTCCTGAGACTTGATATAGTATTTTATAATACGCTTCTAAAATTCTCATACATTCATCATCGCATGGAAACTTTTTACCTAAGAAGTATATAGTATCTCTATTTAATCCTTCATGTAAATTTTGCATTTTTTTTCTGAAATCTGGTCCCACTTCCTTTGTGAGGAGCTTGTTAACTTCTGCCCAAAACGGGCAATCACCCACTTTTTTACCGCAGGTGCAATAGTCTTCAAGGGCATCTTCCCTAAAAAAGTCATATTCCTCCCCAGTGAAGGTTACGTCAGGAGAGGCTCCTAAGAGGATTCCTACTAATGTGGAAGAGCTGTGGGCATGCCCTAAAATCATAAGAAAACGCATTATTTATCAGAAATTTTATTTACCGCATAAGGGTTACATCGCCCCTCAGTTCAAAGGTTGTTCCTGATGGACATCTGATTTTAGCGTAATATGAATATACGTCTGGGCGTTGTATATCACCGGCACTTAACCCATCCCATCCCTGTTCGCTATGTAGGGTGTTAATGCTAATGGGCACTGATGCCATTCTAAAGAGTGTGTTGCCCCATCTGTCCCAAACCATGAATGTTTCCACGAGGGCATCTGCATTGCCATAAACGTATAGGACATCGTTAATTCCGTCGCCATTTGGAGAAAAGATGTTTGGAACGAAGAATTCAGCACTGTCGCAGTTAACCTCAATGGAACGGATTTCTATCATTTTGGCGGTATAGCAACCATGTTCATTATATGCAGTGACGTAATAACGTTGGTAGTCTTCATACACTGCCACTTGAGTAGTGGGGCATGTTGGACATTCCACGTATGTGGTCGGCTGCCAGTTATAGTCATATTGAGGTGGTAGCGAAAATTCTATTACTGCGTTCCTGATCACTGTTGTGTCCTCTGGCAGATAGAAATCTGGATTATTCCATACAATTATATTAAATGTGTCAAATGCCATACAGCCAATTGAGTCAACGGCGACCACTACCGCCACTGTTGAATCAAGAAGTTTAACCTTTGTTTCGTTGCATGTGTTGCACTCAAAGAACTGAGGTGGGTACCAAGTGAGGAAGTAGCTACCTACGTTACCGGTTACTGTTGCCCGGGCTATATCAAACTTATTTCTGCAACCATAGAGGTCATCGGCATCCACGTGGATATAGTCGGGAGTAATGGTGAAACTATCAAGAGTTCTGCATCCTTCACTGTCCACAACTTCAACATATATAGTTACTGGATCTGGGAATGGGGGTCCAAAAACAAATTCATCACAGGCTTCGTTAAGGCATTCAGGGACTAGTGGTGACCACCCCACTGAGTATGGTCCGTTTGAATGAAACACTTGAATATCAACATATATACTGTCCTGTCCGTGGCATGGGTATATAGTGTTTGGTCTAGCGAAGAACACCGGGTGATCAAGCGGGATGATTGTTGTATCTACGGTATCTGCACAACCATATGGTATAGATGAAACGATTAGTTGTAGGTATGCGGTGTCAGTGATTGTCAGATAAGCAGTATCGCAAGCAGGGTTGCAATTCCAAGGCACATTCTGGATATTCCAAGTGTAAGAGAAGGGCAAATCACCGAGGAGGGGCCAAGCCCAAGCCACTGCCTGCTGCCCTTTACAGACTGTTCTGTCAAGGATGCGAGCGTCGGTGAATAAATACCTTGTTTTAAAGGCTCCCGAAATTGTTGTATCACAATAGTCATCGGAAACAGTAACCGAGAATAAGAAGGTGTCCACTGGAGGCAAGCCTATTATTGCAACTGAACTGCCGTTTTGAGAGACGGTATTCCAGGAGGCTCCTTGAGGGAAATTCCAGTTGTAGATTGTATCTCCGATAACTATGCCGGAGACAAGTGCTGCTATTGTGTCTGCATATCGCCAACATGCCCAAGGGGTATCAGTGGAGAGTGTTACGTGTGGACGGTAAACAATTAATTTCATTGAATCATAAACTTTGCAACCAAAGTTATCAGTAATAGTGAAGTGATAAATCATGGTATCTCTTGTCAGAGAAAAAACGCTTAATGAATCGCAATTTGAATTAATGCAGTTAATGTAAGGAGGGGTTGAAGGGGTATATGAAATTGAATATGGGGGGGAGCCTCCTGAGGGGGAGATTAAAATTGTGTCTCTCACGGCATGACAAACTATAAATGAATCTGGAACGCCGGGCTCATAAGTCCCACTATCTGTTCCAAGCACGGTAAAGGTGTCAACAGTAAAACATCCGAGGGAATCCTGCACAATAACAACATAATCTCCTGGGAACACGCCCTCTAAGTCTTCTGTGGTGTCAACAGGGTTTCCAGATATTGTGAGCCATTGGAAGTTATAAGGTTGGATTGCACTGTCAACGGTGATAAGAATTTTTCCTGTTGGGGTATCACAAAGACTTCTTATTGTTGTGTCAAGGGTTATAATTGGATTCTTGTAGACATAAATCACTATCCTACCATTTCCTCCTGGTTGCCCCGGATTACCCCCCGCTGCACAACCCTGGCACAAATCAGGGTCTCCTGCGTTTCCAGGGGTCTGTCCAATACCCGGAATTTTGGTCGGTCCGGTAGAAGCTCCACCGCCCCCACCGGCACCACCGCAGTCTGCGGGGGCGGCGCCACCACCTGTACCTCCACCGCCTGAACCGTCATAACCACCACCACCACCACCACCACCACCACCATCGTCGGTGACGCCGACAGAACCGCCATCTGTACCGTTCACTGTAACACTTGCACCTGCCTGTCCCGGAAGCAAAGTACACCCCTGCCCTCCATCTTCTCCTGGATCACCCCCTGCTCCTCCTGCTCCTGCACACGGTGTCGTATTACCTGCACCGCCACCGCCACCACCGCCACCGGCGACATACAATGGAACACCATTTTGAAGGATAGCGGAAGCACCACCGCCGCCACCACCACCACCTGAACCTCCGAGTCCCCCGGCGTTTCCACCATTACCACCCATTCCATATCCCCATCCGCCGGCACCTCCTGGAGCGGCATTTCCAGAGCCGCCGGCACCACCGCCGCCACCAACATAGATCTCCCAGACTGTTCCTGGAACTACTGTGCTATAGGAAGCCTCTATGTAGGCACCACCGCCCCCAGGTCCCCCTGGACCGCAAGCGTCGGCTCCACCACCACCTCCTCCTGCACCCCAAATTTTCACAACTATCCGACAGGCATTTTGAGGAATAATGAACGTATCAATTTGTCCTGTATAATCAAAGACATATTTATCCTGAGCAAAGACAGAGATACAAGAAAACAAGAAAGACCCTACCGTTATAGCCACCTTCCGTCTCATAAACATTTTCTTTTTGCCTATCATTAACTACAAAGATACATATTTTAAACTTTGGTGGGTAGTAAAAGAAGTTGTTGCATCAATATCATATACTTCCTTTCTCTTAGTACAGGGAGTTCTGAGGAAGAGTCAATTTGCCGAACTAACTAAACTCTGTATATTTGTAATCAAATGCTTTATATGCTTAGGCACATAGCAACGTTAGGGGTAATCAGTCTTTCTGCTACTGCTCAGGTTCCACAATACATTTGGCAGGTTACACCCCAAGGGACCAATAGGGAAGATTTTATGAACATTGTTTATTCCGACGGTTATCTCTATGCGATTGGCTCATTTGATGATTCAGTAATTTTTTCATCGTCTGTGACCTTGACCACTCAAGGAGGCTATGATATTATGGTTGTTAAGATTGACACCAATGGAAATTTAGTGTGGGCAAAAAGTTTCGGTAGTATATACACTGATGCTGGATTGTCCCTTTTTGTGTCAAGAGGCAAGGTGTATGTAGTTGGTCGCGTAACTGGAATGGTTGACTTTGATCCAGGTCCGGGAACTTTTACCAGTGACGGGTTTGGTAGCCGGGACGGTTTCTTAGCGGTTTGGGACACCGCGGGTAATTTCATAAATGCCATTAGATGGGGAAGCGACCAATATGACGAAGCTTATGATGTGGTTGCGATAGGTGATTCCCTGATTGTTGTAGCGTTAAATGTTGAGGACACAGTAGATTTAAATCCTGCTCCGGGACCGGTGGATAGCGTGCCTTATTTCTCAGTGGGAAATAGTGATTTATGTCTTGTTGCCCTTGACTCACTGCTTAGTTATAAGTGGTCTAAATGTGTTGGCAGTGCAAGAAGAGATAAAATATATGCCCTTGCAACAGATAACTCTGGAAATATCTATGCTACTGGCTACACGAACGACACGATTGACTTGAGTTTTGGTGCTGGGACAGCCATTCATAGCCCCTCAACTTCCCAAGATGATATTATTGTCCTGTCTGTTGACATTTCAGGCAATTTTAGATTCGGCTTTGGATTAGGCTCGGGGGCCAGGGACGATGGATACGACATTCATGTTACTGGTCAAAAAGTCTTAGTTACTGGAATTTTCCAAAGCACAGTAGATTTTGACCCTTCGGCTAACTCCTACACTCTCACTTCCAATGGTTCGGCGGATGCTTTCTTAGCTGTCTATTCCACTAATGGGAGCCTGGTTTGGGCAGGTAATTTCGGCAGTCCTTCATATGATTATGGCTCGGCAGTGACTTCTTACAATCAATATGTTTATGTTGCCGGACGCTTTCAAGATGTTGCGGACATGGACCCTTCTCCCGCAATGGATTATATTTACAGTGCTGGCAGCTATGATGTTTATGTGGTGAAGCTGGACACTCTTGGCAACTATTACTGGTCTCGGGAAGCGGGAAGTCAAAATCAAGACAGGGGATATTCCGTTTCTGCCTATGGAACATCTATCTATCTGGCTGGAACTTATAACTCTGGCAATGCACGGCTGGGACCCAGACACTCAGGACCTGTTGCAACACCACACACCCAATATGACCCATTCATAGTTAAATGGGCTGAGAATTGTGTAGGGATAACCGCTCCAACACAAACAGTATCTGCATGCACCCAATACACCTTGCCGTCAGGGACGGTAGTAACCACCAGTGGTATGTATTATGACACGCTTGTTTCTTTTACAGGTTGCGATTCCATAGTGCCATTTGATGTAACTATCAATCCACCCTCTTATGATACAATCCCTATTTCTGCATGCAATTCAATTACTTTGCCTTCCGGCATCACTGTAACCACCTCAGGGTTATATCCCTATGATACTTTGCTTCATCCCACAACAGGGTGCGACTCCATCATAATCGCAGATGTTAAAATCAATCCTTCAAAAGCAGACACCATCCCTTATGAAGCATGCTCATTCTTTGTAAATGCATTAAACGATACTTTCTATGTGTCAGGTGTATATATTTATGATTCATTGCAAACTTCGGCAGGTTGCGATTCGGTTATTTTTTACGACGTGACCGTAATAAGTATTGACACCAACGTTAGTGTGAATAACAACGTTTTAACTGCTGTGCCCGGAGCAGATTCCTATCAGTGGATTAATTGTTCTACTGGAACGCCCATTCAAGGTGCCACTTCAAACACGTTTGTAGCCACGGAAAACGATTCCTATGCAGTGGTTATAACGATAGGTGCCTGTACGGACACCTCAGGCTGTCATCAGATTAATGTGTCAAGCGCTTGGGATGCAGATGTTGAAGAATTAATGATAGTAAGTTATCTCCCAAACAATAAGGTTACAGTACGTTTCATACGTCCCGTGAGTACTCACCTGTATGACTTATCAGGGAAAGTAGTATTCACTGCCGATAATGTGGATTATATAGAACTTCCAAATCTACAACCTGGTATATACTTCCTCACCGTGGAAGGATGGCAAACCCCTGTCAAAATGAAGATCTTCTAATTTACATAGTTAAAAATGACACATTATGTAAGTGGCTATACCACATGCATTTTCTCTTGCTCTCTTCTTTAAATGAAAAAAAGTTTGTATCTTTGTTAGTGAGAAATAATGATTAAATGACAGAAAAAATGTCACCATTAAGGCTACTGTTCGGTGCGTGCATCTATTTCATAATTATGTTCCCTTCGCTTGCCCAACAAGTTGAAGTGTATCCTGTTCAAGGTGCCCAATCATTACTTGTCGGTGGGGTAATTCCCCACAATGGTAAGGTGTATGTAGCATTAACGAAGAACACCTCTGAGCAAGTTATTGTGACTGTTTCAAAGGAAGAAGCATTAATTTCCTCCAGACTCATTTTCCCATATAGGTTTTTTGTGCTTAACACATTTTCAAAAGATAATTTAATGCTAACGGTTGGTGAGATGTATCCCAGAGTGAATATAAAAGAGGTCAGTTTCGTTAGTTTGCTTAATCAGGATGGCAGAGTTGATGATTACAAATTGTTCACTGTGGAAAATGGATTCTCCGAGATTTTTGATGCGGCATTAGTTAATGGCAGCACATTGGCAATAACCGGCATGGGCGAAATAAAGGTAGTGACGGCATATAGCTTAGTTCCCGCTAGTGCAATGCTTCCTCAGGGACTATTAGTGTTTGCATCTCCTAACTTAACTTTCCAAAAGGCATATTACATCATTTTTCCGGGACAAAACAAATATGTATGGCGATTATATAGAATAGAAGCCTTGCCACAAGGAGACATTATTGTAGCAGGAGAAACTTATTCGGAATGGGACGAAGAAAGAAATTCTCCTCTAAACACAACTCCTTTCGTAGCAAGAATTTCGTCAAATGGCTCAATCAAATGGGCTTTTACAATCCCCACACATGGACACGTTAATGAATTGATTGTTTCCGATGACGGTTCTTCAGTATGGCTTATTTACACAGATGCTAAACTATCAGGCAGTTATTTTGCAAAAATAGGTTCAGAGGATGGCAAAATCATATCTGTCCTATTTGTTGAAGGGTTTACTACCAATAATGCGATAGCAACAGATGGTCAAATTATATGTGCAGGAAAGTTGAAAAGTGGGAGCAGTATTGAAGCGGGGGTTGTTGTTATAAATCCTGCACCTTTGAAGGTTTACAAAAGCACAATATCCTATTTAACATCTGGCATTCCAGAGGGTCTAAAGGTTTCCCCTATGGACATAAAAGTTTTTAAAGAAGGGGGTAATTTAGGCATTGTGGCGAGCCTGCTGGGTTCCACGGGCGACAAGCCATTCCTTCTAATAAGAGGTTTGACCACCCAAACAATCTCTTCTTCAAAAACAGTTCAGAGTGCTAAAGAAATTAACGTAAAAGCAAACAAAGAAACGAATATCTCTCTTGAGGAGACGAAAATTAAAGAACTAAAAGAAATAGCTGGTGACCTAAAAAACGAAAATCTTCGTATAAAATAAACAGGAACAAACTGAAGGAGGGGGGAAAATGATTTTAAATGAAGAAATGAGGCATTTTTGCTTTTTTTCTGAAAGGCTTTTTAAGTCTTTATTTCTTTTAGCTCTTCTGATAATCTCAACATCATTCAACTTTCCTTCCTTGGGCAGTAACAACAAGGAAAAAATTTCGTGTGCTATAGTGGACCCTATTACCGAAACCATAAACGCCAACTGCGTTACACTTAAAATAAGTCCTGCTCATTATCCCAATGCTACTGTTAGCTGTGACGTAACAATAGATTGGGGAGATGGGAACACAACAACAGGCACTGTAACTGCACCAACTAACTTTACACACTGTTTTTCTGGTTGCGGAACGTATAATTATACAGTGGTTAGGGATTGCGGTGGCTCGGGATGCATAACAAACTATAGAGGAACCTTGGAAATAACTATTCCCCTTAATATAAACATTTCTGATCCAACGCCTTGCGAAGGGGACACTATCACCTTGGAAGCACAGGTTCCCCCCTCTTCAACTTACACCCCCGTGCCTCCCCTAACCTATACATGGGACTTCGGTGATGGCACTACCGGAAGTGGCAATCCTGTCCAGCATGCCTATAGCCCAGCTGGAACATATACAGGAACAGTTAGAGTTGTTGATGCAACGGGATGTTACGGCACACAAAACTTTCTTGTTACGGTTCATCCCAAACCACTAACAACCCTACCCGACACCTTAGAGAAATGTTTCCCAGACACTGTGTTGATTGACCTTTCTGTTTTCTCGGGACTGTCTCCTTACTCCTATCAATGGACCCCGCCGGGAAATTTGAGTTGCACCGCTTGTGAAGACCCCCTTGCTTTTCCGCCTTCCGACATAATGTATTATGTCACGGTGACTGATGCTAATGGATGCCAAGCGATAGATTCAGTGTTCATTGACGTCCACCCACAACCGGAGCTGACCGCTTTGAATGATACGATATGTCCCAATGACACAACAAGCATAAATGTAACTTTAACTTCAGGGACTTCGCCATTCCAATGGGCTTGGCAACCTCCAGAAGGGCTGTCCTGCACCAATTGTGCGTCCCCATTGGTCTATCCGGACACCACCACTGTCTATGAAATAAGGGTTACAGACGCCAATGGATGTTGGGACACAGCCTATGCATTGGTATTTGTTTGGC